>NZ_CP021850.1:3154144-3469558 GCF_002896855.1 Clostridium thermosuccinogenes
GTTCATCCTTAGGTGCTTCATAAAGAAGATAGAGGATAAGCGCTTCAAGCAATGCAGTTTCGGAACGCTCCCAAAATGGGTCGTTGGTGTTGCTGCCTTTTGGTGTAGTGTTTCTTATTAAATTTGTTACAAGCTTTAATACATCCTTGTCATCTCTGAGATATTCAAAAGGATTGTAACAGTGGGACAGATTCATATTGATTAAATCCAGCACCTTTATTTCGTAGCCTTTAGCTTTTAACAGGTTCCCTGTATCCCTCAGAATTTCACCTTTTGGGTCAAGAATAACAAAAGAGGTATTGGCCTGCATGACATTAGGTTTAGCATAAAACCGGGTCTTACCGGAGCCGGAGCCGCCCACCACCATAACATTTAAGTTGCGCCTGTGTTTTCTTCCGTCAAATCCTATGCTGACATTCCGTGTCAGGATTTTATTTTTATGTGGTACTTTATCCCGGTATTTTTTATTGACAGCCGCAGCGCCGCCCCAACGCGCACTGCCGTGTTCCTCCCTACGCCGGTAATTACGTTTGGTAGACATATAAATCCCGATGCCCATACCATAAGCGGCTATGAACAGCAGTATGCACCTGGGTGTATCTTCTACCCATTGAATATGAAATGGATTGTTCATTGCCGACGTAAGATTGGCAAGAATTTCGGGAAGTCCTCCGGAAAGAGAAGGGGCGGTTAATAATGCCGCCCATACGACCGGAATTAAAAAAAACGCAAAGAGTATCAGGTTGCTCCTTGCGGTTTCATCGTGCCTCATTATAACTCCTGCGTTTCTGTTTTCTTGTTGGGGCGTCAATAGTTTTTAACAGCAGTTCATCTACGGCATCAGTGGGTTTATCATCTTTAATAAGGTCATTTCTAAGCTCATTCAAAGCATTTACCACGACGCCATACTCATAATTATCAAGGGTAAGCACCCTTTCTTCTTTCATAGGCCATTCCTCCTAATGTTCCGGCTCCTGCCGTTTTTGCTGCCGATACTGCGCAATCATCCGTTTCATTCTGCCGGAAATTTCACCTGCAGTTTCCCTTATTACCGAGAGCTCGGCTCGAATTTCTTTCGCACTCATTCCATCCAGCACCTGGGGAGTACGATCGAAGCTGTAACCGCTCGTATCCACTCCATATTGTTTGCAGAGTATATAGGACACGCAATAAGCGTGAAAGGTGTGATCTGTTCGGCGGTACCTGCCATCACCAGTATCCATTTCTGCATGGGCAAGTTCCTGGGAAAGGGCTCGGAAAATACTGCCCGCATCCATGCCTTTTCTGATCTGGATTTCACGTGTATCCGGCTGGTACAGGGCATTTGTACCCTCCGGCAGTATATCACTGATACAAATGGGCACAGGTGCATGATCCATCAACGCCTTGATGCGGGTGCGGTCGTCGGGATAGGTAGGTGTTTCCCGTTTGCGGCTGTTTCCAGTCTGTGAAATGTCAAACATCTTTTTCAGGTTATAGCTGATACCGACAGTACCATCGTCACACCGATATTCATCACCGGGCTCTAAAATGTAAAAGCCGGTTTCCTTCTTGCGAATGTAGGCACCTTGTTCCTTCCATGTGTCAAAATCCGCAATGCGGGTAGCATCAGGCTTTTGTGCAAGAATTAAAAGAGCATTTGCCACGCTATAGTGGTCAAAACGGCTTTGCACATCCAGGTAGCTTTGAAATTTCACACCATCCCGTGCCACATCTTCCACTGTATTTTCGATCATGGAATATACCATTTCCCGCTGTTCCTGTTTCTGTTTTTTCCATGCCTCTTTATCAAAGGGCTTGCTATTCCGGGTTACAGGCTGTTCATTTCCATGCTGGAAAAGATCATCAAAGCTTCCCATAGTAGTTTACCTCGCTTTCGATTTCGGTTTATCTGATTTAGGCTGCGGCTTATTTGCCCTGGTATTTTGCTTTGCTGCCTGCGGCTGTTCTTTTGTTGATTCACGTTTAGGTTCCGCCTGTTCCTTTCGAGCAGCTTTGATTTCTCGCAGTTCTTCGCGTACTGATTTTTTCGCCGGCTCAATAATACCCTCGGCGGCTTTCCCTTCGTGATCTAAGATAGGCTCGGACGGACGGGATTTCTCCGTCGTCGCCGTTGTGGGGTTTGGGTTGTCGGCTGATTCAATAACCGGTTCTACCTGGTCTGGCTTTGCCATAAGCTCGTCGATAAAAGCATCCGTACTTTTTTCGGCAGGTGTTTCTTTTACTGCCGGTGCTTTTTGTGATTCTTTGGCCGCCTTGCTTTTCTCAATTTCATTTTTGATATTTGCTGTATCTACGGTAGCCAGCTTGAAGCGCTCTACAATACGGTTGATTTTTGATGCATCCTCTGCCCGTACCATGATGTCACACATACCGTCCAAACTTTTTTTATCCCGCAGGGCACAATAAAGAACGCCATAGCGCTTAGCCTCCTGACAAAACTTTTTCAAGTCAACATTGCGTACAGCAAAGACCTTTAATTCTTTGCCACTGCGTAATAAGCTTTCCAGGCGGATTTTACCCTTTGTCCTTTTCTGGTCTTTCAATACAGCATACAAATAAGTGGCAAGATTTTTTGCACCTTCACCGGAAATTTTCGCCATTACCTCGATTCCTTTAAGACTCATATTGACGATTTGATCCGCTGCGTCGGCTCCACTGTTCATATTCCTTTTCCTCCTTTCTATGATGAGTTTCCTCCTGTCTGACCTGAAGCAATTTCTGCTTCATATCTTCAGAGCGGCTTAGAATACCCTCACAAAGCTTCACCTCCCTTCGAAGCAGTGACAACTTCTTTGAAAGCCCTGCAATCTGTTCTTTGTACTCTGTTTTCTGCGAATCATCTTTACACCGCCGTAGTCGATGGTAGAGAGATTTACGAGAATCCAATAAGGTTAATATTTCCTGGTTAAGCCCATTCTGAAAGTCAAGAAGCTGCTCTTTGTTTTCAATGTTATTGCTACATAAAAGCCTTGTTTGAGCAGTTAGTTCCTCCATGTGCTGGAGATCCTCGCGTAATAAAAAATGCATCCTTTTCCTGGACACATGTTGTTTCGGTAGGATACCCATTTTGTAAAGATAGTGAAAATAGAGAGCTTGCAATCCTGAGAGTTTTCTTTTATTTTTTAGTTTCATACCGCCTCGTATGGTATAAAGTTTTCGTTTTGGTTCAGGCAGGATTTGTGGCCTTTTCGGTGTGCGGTTATGGAGTATCCTTTCCTTAATAACTTCCTCAGTGTAATCCTCGCCCAGAGTTTTTAATCGAACAAAGCGTTCCTTTCCCTGCGGACGCACTGCCATGTATTTCACACCGGTTTTTACCTCGTATCCCTGTTTGCGAAGGTTAGCAATAAACTGTGTAAAAGTCATAGATTCATCAATCGCCTTGTCTACATCTTCACGAATAAGGCCACGCCAGGTAGGTTTACTTTCCTGTTCAGCCTTCCATTCAGCATAGTGCCTGGATTTGCCCCGCTGCGGGTTTTCAATGACAGACAGGGAGTATTCCCGGCACAACCGGTCGGAGGTTTGTCGCATAAGGGAGTAGGTAGTCTTATTATCGTAATACCGTTTGCCATCTTTAAAGGAAACAGAGTTAAGTACAAAATGATTATGGAGATGATTTTTATCAAGATGGGTGGAAACAACCACCTCAAAACGGTCACCCCATAACTCCTGTGCCATTTTTACACCAATAACATGAGCAGTTTCAGGAGTAGCTTCCCCAGGCGCGAATGACTGATAACCGTGAAAGGCAAGAATACCGTCCGTTTTCTGGAATTGTAGTTTAGTCTTGGACATCTGCGTACAGGCAGTTTCAGGATAACAGTTGATACCGGTAACATAAAACTGCTTCTCAGTCTTTACGTCCTGTACGGTATATTTTAGTACCTCCTGAAGACCTCGAAAATCAGAACTGTTAAAATCAAGGTTCTCTGTTTTATCCGGATTTGTAGTATAGTCGATTACTCTGTCAAGGCGGTCTGTAACATCCCATATCGCTGTGGTCGCCATAGATTACCGCACCAGCTCTTTTTCCCTTATCGCCGGCCTAAAGGGATACTCACCTGTCATGTCCTGAGTATCACACACTCTGGCAACAACATCATGCAAATATGCACGGGTATTTACCTGATAGCGGTCAGCAACGAGCTTCAATGGGTTTTGAAATTTCAGAAGATAATCAATATCTCTTTCATAATATCCGTGAATATTGGTCATATAATGCACAACACGCTTAACAGCTGCAATTTCAGCAGCTTTATCAAAAATACTCTGTTTATCGAGCTTCAAAACTGACGCTTTGTAGTCTGCAAAATTCCTTTCGATCCGACGCATCAGTTTTTCCTGCTTATCAAGCATTCTATCCATTTTCGACTCTCCTTTCCGGCGAAGTAACTGCCGTCTGTATATCCAGCACGGCTTTTCGGAGCCGGTTGGCTTCATACTGAAATGTTGTGCGGTCAATATGCCCTATAGCATTTGCCCTTGCAGCAATCTGGTTTAAGTTGCTGCCAATAGCGTGAAGTTCTTTCATTACAGCGTAATAATCGGGAGGCGGAAGTTCCTTTGGTACATAGCCGTTGATAAGTGCACGCAAATAGGTTTCCTGTGATAGTCCTGCTTTCTTTGCGCTGGCTTCCAGCTTCGTCTTTTCTTCTTTGTTCAGCCACACTTGAACACGAATACTACGTTTTCTCAACGTTTCCACTCCTTTCTGCTGAAATCTTATCCTCATCCCTTTCATATGGGATGTTGATCTGGAAAAAGCACATAAAAGCGACGCCGACAATGCCGCCAATAAAAATGCCTAACAAAAATGCTCCTATAGTTATCACCACACTTTCTATTACAATTTTGCAGGGGTATTAGGGGGTATCCCCTTAACAAGCGAATTTTGGGAGACAAAATTCAGTGCTTGCTACAACATAAGACACCTGTCTTATGTTGAAATACTTACGGTAGGTATTAGATTACCTGCCGAAAAATAAGAGCTGTCATCGCTCATGTTCATGCCGTCTCTGCTTCCTAAACCGTTCTTCCATCTCTTTTTCTTTAGTGGTAAATTCCACACCGGCAAAGTGTTCTGAATCAAGGATGTATTCTTCATTTCTGTACGCCTGCCTAACTTTTTCTTCGGCCTGTTGCTCATTTTCCGCCTCGATTTCAACTGTCATGCAAAGGGTTTCTTTGATTTCCACTTGATAGGTTTTCATCATAAAACAAAGCCTCCTTTCTTGAATTTTGGGCAAAGAAAAAAGACGCTGATTTTTCAACGCCTTTCAACTTTATTATGATCCAAACATATTGATAAAGGGCAGTTAGATAAACAAATAATTACTTGTGATACGGTTCACCGTAAGTTTATTAAGCCAAACAGGTTCTATGGATACTTTAACTTTGAATTATCACTTATATATCATAGTAAAGTTGCTAGTCATTAGAATATGAACAAATTTCAGTAATGCCTTAATTCTGAACTGCCTTTAACAAAGCGGTCAAACATTCAAGCTTTTTATTATAGCAAATGTACTGCATACATTCCTTGTCCCAGAATTCATCAATTGAGTTCATCAGGTTAATAGCCTTTTGTCTTGAACCTTTTTTTATTTGTTTTACTGCGTCCTTACATGTATCGTATTGATCACAACAATGCAGAAATTTATTAAGAAAATTAAGGAATTGCATTCTGTCGGATTCCTTTACTCTTAAGAATGAATATAATCGCATGGATGATTTTAATAGCCTCTTAAAATCCTTGAAATCATATTTATTGAACCCTGCTATAACCCTTAAGACTTCTACTTTAATTTTCACATTTTTAAAATAGCTGGTTCCAACGACAACCCTATAAATCTGTGTTTTACTCAACCCCCTATATTTGCTTTTTCTATTAATCATAATAATATCTTGTTCAATCATAGTAAAACGCTTAATTTCTGTAATAAACATCGAGATTAATAAAGAAACTACAACAGACAATAAAGCAAGCAGAATTATAATATCTAAATCCCCATTCATTACTTCTTCTTTGAAGTTATCGTATCCATATAAAATAATTTGCTTTAATTCAGTCGGTAGCTTTAAGAGTACTAAATAATATGTAATAGAATACCCTAAAAAGCTTTTTTCAAAGTCCCAGAATATTTTTGTAAATACCTTAGCTATGGATTTATCAGTTATTGTTTTAAGTTCCTTCAAGATGGTTTTAAATGGCATTATAAGAAACAATGCGGTTGTAGTAATTGACTGGGTAAGAAAATATACGATTATAGTAGAAGATATTAATATCAGAAGGAATACCGTTCCTATTATTTTGTTTTGAAAAATTGCTGTCTTATATAAATTAAAGGTAATGTTAGGAATATCTATTAATAAAGTTCTTCTGGCTCTTGATTTTGAAATTACTATGATAAGAAAAATACCGATTAAAGCAATACCCAAAACTAAATCCACTGTTTTTATCTTTTCCCAAACATCCAGTACTCTAATTATATAATCTTTCATTCTTCGACCTCATTTTTTCTTTATTTCGCAGTTTCCTATTTTTACACTAACAACGATAAAATCTACCGCACCAGCCACCCATAATCCTGCCTACAATCCACAATGTAATCAACAAACACTGTCTGATCCTTAATTTGATACAAAACCAGATAATATTTTTCAACAAACATCTTATGATACTTATTTAGTGGAATAAATTCTGCAGTAAGAAATGGGAATCGTTCAGGCATTATAGAAAGAGAGCGAATAGCATTCATAAGATCGTTTTTTGCTTTACGTGCAGCAGTAGGGCTTTTCTGTGCTAAAAAACGTACGTGACCCGCCAGCATTTGACGGGCACGGTCGGAAACAATAATCTTATACTGAACCTTCTTTTCCATTTTCCACCTCGTCAATTATGCTTTCGAGATAGCTATCCAATTCATCTGGGGTAACACCGGCACGGCCAGCCAAGCGGTCTTCCTCAACAGCCAACAATTCTTCTCTTAGCTTCAGCATTTTTTCTCGGCGTGTAAAAGCCTCTATATCCATAACCACGAGATCGCCCTCGCCGTTCTTGGTGAGAAAAACAGGTTCTCCAGTGGACTTACACAAAGCTGCAATTTCATTATAGTTTTGCCGGATACTTGCGGATGGTTTAATCTGCACGGTATCAACTCCTTGTAGTAACATTCTAATCATATTATACTCCTTTCATGCTATGATATCAATTAACAATTGTTTTATCTTGGTGTTATCTTACATATTCTTGTGGACATTGCGACCTCATTTTAAATTTCAAATAATCATTATAATCTTTCCCATGTTTAGGTGGCTCGTCAGAAACCATATATATGGATGGTAAAATGGTCTGAATCGTTTTTGCTGCCAGTCTTCCGGCTGTATCGTTATCCAAATGAAGGGTTATCTCATTGATTTTTGGAGAGTTCTTTAAGTATTGCGTGAGTGCAGCAGGCAGGGTGCTTTCTTCAATAATTTTCTTCGGCATATAAATTCCTGCAAGAGATAGGTAATTATCCTGACGCCAATCTCTGCCGGAGAGTAATTCCAAAGTACAATACGATAATAAATCAATAGCGCTTTCAAACAGGTGCAGTTTGCTGCATTCATTCCTAGCCGGGATAGAAAAGGAGAAATGCTTATCGCTTCCGTTCACTTCTCCCATAAACCTTCTACTCGATGTGCCCCGAAGTGTACCATACCGGGGAATACCGTGCTGATCGAAACCTACAAATACTGCATTGTGATAATCACGGCTCTCATATAGCCGGTTAGTCTGGATGCAGTAATCAATTATTTCTCTATGGATGCCACGTCCCCTGAGATAAGCAATCACACGGTCATTGTTTACGTTTTTCTCCGGCAAAAGCAGTCTCTTATGCTCAACGGATTTCTGTGACATTGTTAAAACAGGCGGTATGACAACCGCCTGTCCGTCTATCTGAATTACAGCTTCCGGGAATGACATACCCCGCACTTTAATCAAATAATCCAATGCAGAACGCCCGCCGATATTACGCGACCACCAGTACCATTTTCCATTGCTAATCTTCAAGCTATCATGTGTACGGGTAGTATAAACATTACCGGAGAAGCGTACCAACTCCTGAGGTTCGTAATGTTGCAGATAAGTCAGCAGATCCATTTGCTTTGCACGTTCAATCTGCTCCGGTGTTACATAGGGCATCAGTCACCACCTCACCTTTCATAGCCCATACTCTTTTTCTCAGGTGCATCCATATCCTCGTCTGGTTCAACGTCCAGCACTTCATTTTCATGCTTATCCATATTGAGTAAAATATTCAGCTCTGCAAGTCGTGCAGACTTTCTTTGCAGCTCTTCTTCCTTTTCAAAAGGGACATCAACCTGCTGTCTTGCTGTTTCCATCTGCTGGTGGAGAGTTTTTAACTGCTCTTTGCAATATTCAAGCTTCTTCGGGATTTCAGCAAGAATGTTATTGAGCCGTGTAATATTACCATAGATGTCTGTGCCCAGTGTAACCGTATGGCTCATAGAACCCCTCAAAGTAATTTGGTACTGCTTATTGAAACTGTCAAAGGAAAACAACATCGGAAAGCCCATGTAGCTGCCTAATTCCTGCGGTTCCGGGGAAGTCATCTGCTTGCAGGCTTCCAGTATGGCTGCGCCTGCTTTTGCTTTTTCGGTATAGTAAATACCTTTCACAGACATACCAGCAAATTTGCTGTCCTCTGAACTTTCCACTGCATGTTCTAATTCACTTTGCTGCCTGTACAAAGCAAGGTCTTTTTCATAGCCTGCTATGCGTTCCTTTGTGGATTTGATTTGTTGGGGAAAATACTTTAACAGTCTATCTTCCAATGCATATTTCTGGCTCAGATGATTGGCTTTCAGTAATTTCAACTTGGAAACCTGAATATCCAGATCCATCTTTTCTTTTATGTACGGGTTGCCTGTAGCCAGCGCCTTCACCTCGGCATAAGAGAGTGCTGTTTCATCAATGTCCTCGGCAGAACGCACTGGAGACTTCGAAGTCATAATCTGTGATATGAAACGCTGCTTGTTCTCAAGTATCTGGTAGAGATAAGCATCAAAGGTATTCTCGGTTACATACCGAAAGATATACACTTCATCATTTTTGTTGCCCTGCCGGACAATACGTCCGGAACGCTGTTCCAAATCCCTTGGCCGCCATGGACAATCCAGGTCATGCAGTGCAATCAGGCGATCCTGCACATTGGTTCCTGCGCCCATCTTAAATGTAGAACCTAACAGGACTCGTACCTGCCCTTTTCGTACTTTTGCATACAGTTCCTTTTTCCTGATTGCAGTGTTGGCATCGTGAATGAAAGCAATCTCATCAGCAGGAACACCACGTTCTATAAGTTTTTGTCTAATATCATCATAGACGTTAAAATTTCCGTCATTCTTCGGCGTGGATAAATCACAGAATACAAGCTGTGTCAACTTATCATCACTATTCTCCTGCCAAATACGGAATATATTCTCCACACAGGCATTTACCTTGCTTTCTTCATGGTCAGGAAGTGCAGAATTAGCTAGTCTTTGGTCAAGTGCCAGTTTACGGCCATCATTGGTTATTTTGAGCATATTATCCTCGTATGGCTCTACCTCCTTGGCACGTACCCGTTCAGCTCGAACAGCAAGCTCAGCTACCATATCTTGCTGGAATTCGCTTGGCTTTACAGCGATATTGCAGTAATTGGCTTTTGGCACAGGAAGATTTAACATATCAGCAGTTTTTATATCCGCAATTTCTTTGAACATGTTCATAAGCTCCGGCAGGTTATAGAATCGTGCGAACCTTGTTTTCGCTCGATATCCCGTACCTTCCGGTGCAAGCTCTATAGCAGTTACCGTCTCCCCAAACGTACTTGCCCAGCAGTCAAAGTGTTGAAGTCCGTTCTTACGTAAGGTCTCATACTGCAAATATCTTTGCATGGTGTACATCTCTGTAATGGAATTGCTGATAGGTGTTCCGGTCGCAAAAATAATGCCGCGCCCTTCAGTCAGTTCATCAAGGTAGCGGCATTTCATAAACAAGTCGGATGATTTTTGCGCCTCAGTCTGGGATAAACCAGCCACATTACGCATCTTTGTATAAAGAAACAGGTTCTTGTAGAAGTCAGCTTCATCCACAAACAGCCGGTCAACTCCTAATTCCTCAAAGGTGACTACATCATCTTTTCGGCTGGTATCATTAAGTTTATCCAGCTTTAGCTTCAATGTCTTTTTAGTCTTTTCAAGCTGCTTGATAGCGAAGCGCTCTCCGCGTTCTTCTTTAAGTTCGCGGATGCCGTTGGTGATCTCATCAATCTGTTCTTCAAGCAACTTTTTTTGTCTTTCGACCGAAATCGGTATTTTCTCAAACTGGCTGTGACCGATAATTACAGCATCATAGTCGCCGGTAGCAATACGGGCACAAAATTTCTTACGGTTTTTAGTTTCAAAGTCCTTTTTCGTTGCCACTAAGATATTAGCGGAAGGGTAGAGCTGCAAAAATTCAGCTGCCCATTGCTCGGTAAGGTGGTTTGGAACAACAAACATGCTTTTCTGGCATAGTCCCAGATGCTTGCTTTCCATCGCTGCAGCTGCCATTTCATATGTCTTGCCTGCACCTACACAGTGAGCTAACAGTGTATTACCTCCATACAGTATGTGCGCTACTGCATCCACCTGGTGCTTACGCAGGGTGATTTCCGGGTTCATTCCTGTAAACCGGATGTGGCTGCCATCATATTCACGAGGACGGACAGAATTAAAACGGTCATTGTAAATTCGTGTCAGGCGTTCCCTGCGGCCGGGATCTTTCCATATCCAGCTTTGAAATGCTTCTTTAATGGCTTCCTGCTTCTGTTGAGCGATCGCGGTTTCCTTTTTGTTCAGAACACGCTTTTCCACACCGTCCTCATAAACCGTATCAAAAACCCGTACATCCTTGAGGTTCAAAGTTTCTTCAATAATCTTATAGGCGTTAATGCGGCTGGTACCATAGGTCATTACTGCCCTGATATTGCCGCTGCGGTCGTCGTTTTTACCCTTGATGTTCCAGTTGGCGGTATAAGATGAATAGAAAACATCAATATATCGCCTGTACATATATGGGGTTTCCAAAAGCTCAAATATAAAATCCTTTATTACATCCGGAGGAAGCCATGTGGCACCCAGCCGGACATCGATTTCAGACGCACTTAAGTCCTTTGGTTGTATCTTTTCAAGTGCTGCAACATTTATGCTGTAAAGATCGGGCTGCATTTCGGCAAACTGCCTGGCGGTTTTAAGCTTTTCCCGTACATTACCGGAAAGATAGGCATCGGAGGTTTCAAATACCGGCTTTCCTTCACTGTCCAGCTTTTCAGGATTGCGGAATATAACACCTTCCAGGTCCTTTATAAGCTGTTCCTCTGAAAGACCGGTAAGGCTTTGCATAAAGCCAATATCCACGCAGGCTTTTTCCGCTATGGAGATCGCTAATGCCTCAGTTGCAGTGTCTACATGGGTAACAACAGCTCGCTGCCGGATAGTGCGTTTGGTGAACATGTCAGCCTTACGTTCCAGATTGCCATCTTCGTCCAGAATTTCAAGGGAACAAAGCAAGCAGTAGGAAGAATCATCCGAAAAGGCCATGTTGTTGCCGCGGCTGCTTAAAAGTCCGTATTTTGCAGTAAATTCATCATACAACTTATTCAGCTTGCGCTGCTGTTCATGTATAACATCATCGCTATAGTCTTCAGTTTGGTATTCAATAAGTTCCCGGACACAATCTCTAATGGCAATCATACCTTTTATACGGTTTGCTGCCGTAACTGAAACTTCCACCTTGTTCATCCGGCTGTTTTCCCGGTAGTAAATCTCGCCATCCACAACGGTATAACTAAAATTACGCACATTAGGATCTGCCGGAATGGAGGCATCTTCTTCCTCAACTATTTCGTCTGGCTCATATTCGGTGATTTCCGCATGGATATTCTCCAACGCTTCACGTAGAAGTTCTGCAAGATCATCATTCTCATAAGGCATACAGGTGGTTTCACTGGCGTTGCCATACATCCTGTTATCATATGCCATCGTTCCCAGCACCATATCAGGGTTATCTGCAAAGTAGCGGTTAATAGGAATGCCGTCCTGAGTTGTAGAGAGGTTTACCCAATCCGGTTCAATATCAATCACTCGATCGCGCTTTTGCAGGAATATGATGTCGGCCGTTACTTCAGTGCCGGCATTCGCAAGAAAAGCGTTGTTTGGAAGGCGTACAGCACCCAAAAGTTCAGCCCTCTGCGCTATATATTTACGGACTTCCGGATTCTGCTTATCCATTGTACCCTTGGAAGTAATAAATGCGATGATGCCTCCAGGCCGTACCTTATCCAGTGTTTTCGCAAAAAAGTAGTCATGGATAAGAAACTTATATTTATCATATTTTTTGTCAGCCACTCCATAACTGCCAAAAGGTACGTTTCCAATGGCAAGGTCGAAAAAGCTGTCAGGCAGATTCGTTTCCTCAAAACCTTGTACTGCAATGTTTGCCTGCTGATAAAGCTGTTTTGCAATCCTACCTGAAATACTATCCAGTTCAATACCGTACAGTTTAGATTTTTTCATCCTGTCGGGGATAAGCCCAAAAAAGTTGCCGATACCGCAGGCAGGCTCTAAAATGTTGCCCGTCTGAAAGCCCATGTTTTCCAGACAAGCATACATGGCTTTGATGACAGTGGGGGAAGTATAATGGGCGTTCAATGTGGAGGCTCTTGCGGAAGCATATTCATCTGCGTCAAGCAGATCCTTCAGCTCAGTGTATTCCTTTGCCCATTGGCTGTTTTTTTCATCAAAGACTTGTGGCAAACCACCCCATCCTACATACCGGGACAGAACTTCCTGTTCTTCCGGTGTCGCAAGCCGGTTCTCTTCTTCAAGCTTATATAAAAGTCTGATAGCAGCAACATTCCAGGCATATTTAGTCTTTTGACCCCCATGCCCCAGCTCATCATCCGTGATATGAAAGTTGATACGCTCCTGTTTTGGTTTTGCGTGTGCGTAACCAACACTGGGTTTTGAAGCTTTACCATTCTTTGTCTTTCGCTCTTCAAATTCTTCTGTCTGCTCCAAAATGCTCCTTACAAACTCGATGCTCTCTCTACGGAAAATTGGGAAACCTGTGCTTTGCTGAAAAGTGATATCCCGCAGGCTGACTGTTCCGGTCTCTTCGTTAATGGCATCAATAAAAAAACGCCTGTCCTCAATGAAAATTTCCATACCTACAGTTATTTCTTTTTCGGCAGGTTCCTTTTTCTCTTTCTGACCCTCCGGAAGCTCAAGCTCCAGGTCAAATTCCACATACTGCTTTTTACCTTCTTTTCCTTTTTCAAGTTCAATGGTGAAGGTATCTCCCTCACGGGTGATGGTTACATCCCCGGTTTGCTTTACCCATTCCGGTGCGTTAGGGTCATCCGCATGAATGGTTACACTATCCCTTTCTTCCGTAAGATAGTCCTGGTATGTCCGCTGGAATACATCCTCGCTAAACCATTCCTTAAACTGAGGCAGGTTGGTGTAAGCTTCGTAAAAGTCCGGATGCATCTCTCTCATAGAGTGAACAATGCGGTCGATTGCAGTATCAAGCTCCAATTTTGCACTGTCCGGATCGGTATCCCTGTCCCGCAGGTAGTGGTAAATCTCATCGTTTCGTATCTTGTTGATGATTTCGGGCAGGTATGTCTGGTAGATGTCGCGAGGGGACAGTTTTTCCGCTTTAAGTACAGTCGGCTGCTCCGTTATTTCCTCCTGCATAAGAAGATGATCATTCAGAGGGTTATCTCTAAGCATTTCCTCAAAGGTTTCACGCTGAAATTGTTTAGTGAACAGGGGACAGTCTACATCACGAAGCTCTACCGAATTATTGTTAAATGATAAGATCTCATATTCCTCCGCACCTATGTACACCGTATCTCCAAGGTGGAAGACATAATTAGCCGTATCTTTAGATACAGTTAGCTCAGGTTCCGCAGGTGTAGGTTCCCGGTTCAGGGTTTGCCGCGCATACGCTTCCTCGGCAAGCTTCCGCCGTTGTTCTTCCATTTCCTGCTGCACTACAGGAAGGCGCTCCTTTTCCTTGCTGTTTAAATACCTGTCCGCAGCAATCAGTTCACCAAGTCGTTTTGCAACCTGATTCCATGATAGTCTTATTTCAGGGTTTGTTATAAAGCTGTCGCTTTTGCTAAGGGAAATCCCTTTTCCGTCATGCCATTGGTTTCCTCTGGTTCCATCGATGAAAATATAGGTACCGCCGCCAATTCCATATTCATGCTTTAGAAAATCAATGGTTTCTTTTGTACTGTGCAGTTCCTGATAATGCAGGTATACACGGTACTTTCCATCCTGAAAACCTGTACCGCTGCAAAGCAAATGATCGATTTCTTCCTGTGAAATAGAAAAAGCGGAGGTTTTTTTGTCCTCCGCCTGTTCTATGGTTTCAATTTGCTGCTCTACTGTAGGAAAAAGGTTTAGCTGTAAACCAGCTCCGTCAGTACCGATTCTTCCGCTGAGTGCCGCAGGTTGTTCATGTGTCCCGTCCAGCCCATCGGATCTATCGCTTTGTCCGGTGCCGGATTGTTCTCCAGAAGTTTCGTCGTGATCGTCTCTATTCGTTCCTTCGCTATCCGGTCGATTTCCATCAGATGGCTGTTCAATTTCCCCGACATCATCAGGCTGGCGTATGTTCCTTTCCTGTGATTTTTCAGGAATGTCCTGCGCAACATCCCATATTTGCCGATGTGTATCTCTTCCTCCTGCAGCGCCAGATCCGGTATTAGATAATCGCCCTGCATTGTGTATGTCAACTCCATGATCATCCTTCCTTTCAACCCTGTTATCTTCACTTTTATTGTGTCGTATGTCCTGGCTTTTTGCAAATGTACGGTTTTGATTTCTTTCTGTTCTCTGAATACTTTTTACTGTTGCACTGATTTCCTTTAAAATCATTTCTGAAATATCGCTTGTTGCAGCACCTAATCCGGATATTGTTTTGAGGGTGTTGAAATTAATAATGCTCTGAAAATCATCAAAGCTGAAAAATTCATCGGCAGGATAGCCGCAACGGACTAAAAGCATATATGCTACAGAATTTCTAAGTGCATTTTTAAAGATGACTTCAACATTAAGATCGTCCAGTTCTTCGAGAAAGCTGTTTTCCCTGCTGTACATCAGGTCAGAGAGGTAATCAGGGAAATTATCTTCAACAGCGTTGAAAGCTGCTGAAATAAGCGCTGCGGGTACATTACTTTTGTCCTTAAGATCACCAAAAGCATTTTCCAGCGTTTCTGTCACATCTTCAGAATATTCTTCCCTTAATGACCAAAGGACAACCGGACGGTTATACCGGCTGTTAGTATCCGATACATCAAACACATGACGAAGGCTTAAACGGCTTCCGCTGTCATTGATGAGGGCAATGCCTTTCGCACCCCGGTTTACCCATCTGCCGAACTTCTCATTCCATATTTCAATGGGAGCACAGGCTGTTGCATCAGGGCGCTGGGCAAAAATTAGCAATTGATCTTGAAACGGATATTTATAGTTCCAGGCGGCTGTTTTCAGAAAGGATGTCCAGTTGCAAGGTCTTTTGACAACATCTTTTGCCGTCTTTTCCGAAAGCTCCGTAATCAGTTGCAGCTTTGTTGCCAATTGTAATACCTCCTTCATTATAGGTTTATTTGGTTAATGCCTGACACCATCATTCGGATGCTAAGGAGCAATTCAAAACATATTTGTTTATCCAGACAGTGCAGGTTATGGATTTAGACTGGAAGGTAAAGACTCATTGACAGCATAACAATGGAGTGTAATTCTACCTATCCACCAATTCAGTAATTATGAGGTTGTGCAATAACTTTGAGGATTGATTTCGTAATGGTAGGATGTAGATAATATAATAGAGTATATTTTTTTAAAATTATTGCAGCATTTTGCCCCTTCAAAGCGTATACAAGACAGGGAGGTGAGGTACATGATCGGGAAGTCCTGCTGGCCAGAGGACTATATATCAAAACTTGTAATAAAGCATGAAAATAGGGTGTACCGGACAGCTATATCTATTATGAAAAACCGTGCAGACGCGGAGGATATTGTACAGGATGTGTTCATCAAAGTTATGCAAAAGGCTCCCAACTTTGAATCTGATGAACATGAAAGTGCATGGCTCATTCGTGTAACCATCAATATGTGCAGAAGTCGCCTTCGAACAGCATGGCTCCGACGTACTGAACCGTTGATTGATACATACCCTGCACAGACGAAAGAACAACTGAACTTGATTGAACATGTCATGGCATTGCCCACAAAATACCGTATAGTCGTCCATTTGTTCTATTACGAGGGATACTCAACCAAAGAAATCTCTTACATTACAAACCAGAAGGAATCTACCGTAAGGAGCTTGCTTACCCGCGCAAGGCAAAAACTCAAATATGTTTTGAAGGAGGATGAACTATGAAACTATACAAGGACTATATTGATAATATATCAGTTGATGACAACCTACACTATAAAATCATGGCAGCTGTCACATCAAAACCACGATACTGCTCAACTCTCATTAGGCGCTATGCCACCGTATTTGCCTGTCTTATCGTTATGTTACTTGGTACATTAACGGTTGCAAAATTGTTACCATATGGTACAATTACTCCGCCTAAAAATCAGTTTGGCGTTATTACTCCGTCAAACACTAAACCTAGCATTACCTCTCCTAATGATACGCAGTCAAGCTACACTATCGTATTTACCAAAGTAGCAGGAAATATCTCCTATGACAAAGGTAAAATCCGTATTCCTGGGCATTTTTGGGAGGAACTTCCCAGTGAAGTAGTCTCTGCCCTCTTTCCCGAGGTAACTGGATCACGCACTTTGGAAGCTACCGCAAATTTTACAGGTGATGGAACGCTTTATAACATCGAGTCCATTTGTAAAAACAACAACGGTATTATAACGAATATCACAATTCAAAAAGGTACTATTGCACTTGATAAAGGGGTCTCTGATAAACCGACAACATCTGATGTGTATGGCATTCCTGTCACGGCATTCTATTGGGAAGACGACGATCATAACCATTATTATGCTTCATTTGAGTTGAATGGAGTTGGTTACAGCCTCAACGCTTCTGGTGATGAAACAGCGAAAGACGAGCTTTCGGCTTTGGTTAGCTTTCTTATTAAAGGCGGTGCTCCTGACCTTGATGCAATCACACCGACCGCTATACCCGAATTACGTGAAGATGCCCTAACATTAGATGAGGCACGATCAGATACTGACTTCGGAGCGTATATACCCATAAACATTCCAGCAGGTTTTAACTTTGAGTCTTCCATGCGTTTTAAAAATCAAGAGAGAAACAATCTCCGTGTTACATGGGTAAATGGCATGGATTATATCGAATGGAAGGTTTCTTACCTGATGCCTGATGATAAGCCCAGGATCACTTCAACAGAGCAGACCGAAAACTACGACTTGTCGCTCTATCCCATCCCTCACGCCCAATCTGTTCCAGCGGAGTTACGTAAAATTGTAACCGACCCGATATTCAGAATTGAAGAACTGACCCGTGAAGTTGTCATGACGCGTGCATACAAGGTTAACGATGCAGGTGATACTTCCGGCTATCGGATGCGTTTTAGTGTCCTATATGGGGATATTTTGGTTGTAGTCAACATCAAAGGAGCAGATCCTGAATCGGTTTACAATATGCTGCTCAGTTTAGCTGATACTCAATAAGAAAAACCTCATAACTTCATCATCAAAAGCAGGGCTGCTAAATTGTTGTAATCCGCCCTGCTTTTTTGATACTACACTTTTCCTTATCGCACCGGCTCACATTTCTTTTCAACCTTCTGCGCCGTTTTTTCAATATTCTCTTTTTCCTGTTTATAACTTTTTAAATAATGGATCTCATCGAGAGCACGGTTGCATAAATCTTCAAGAGCAGTCAGGCGATCCTTACAGTAATGCCCCCAATAGTAATTCTTTTCACCCTTTGTACATTTCCATGTTACAAACTTGGCAGGAGCATTTTCGTTTTGACCAATGACAAACTCCGAATTCCCAACGGTCAGCCGATCAGTAATTACATAACCGGCATTGACTTCCTTATCCATACTTTAAAACCTCCTATCGCTCTATCTCTTGCTTTTTCTGCTTTAAATGCCTCTCAGATTGTATCTGTGCCAACCGCTCCTTTGCCCAATCTGGCATATATTCCGGTCTGACAACACCCAAAATATCCTCTCGATTCCAGCGTGACTCCTTTCCGGAGTATAGGTTTGTAGTATAAACCGCCCGTCCTCTTGAATTAGCATGAGCGCCAAAACCGCCCGTGACCAGCACAAGTTGCTTGTCAGCAGTTCGATATTCAGGACGTAAGCGTTCAGGATTTATAATCACCACCTTGTTTTCAAGGTTTTGCATACTGTCAATAGGAATACAATGCTCTAACTTAAAAGGCTGCATGGGAACAGTGATTTTGGTTCGCTCTGCTATGACTGCTTCCAGTTGTGCTGTTACGCGACTGGTAAATTCGGTCATCATTTCAAGGTAATCCGCACTTCCCATCGCATTAAAGTAATGCTCAATCCCTAAAGGGTTATCCCAGCTGCAGTTGCATACCATATATGGGCAATCGGATTTTCTTTCATCTACACCGAAAAGAATTTCTTTATCTCCAATGTGGATGGCGTGCTTTATCTCGTAGGTATCCACCATGCGTTTTTCATCATCCATTCCTATAATCACTCCAATCAAACCGGCAGCAGTAAAGGGACTTTAGTTTTCAAGTCCCTTTTACCGCCAAACCGTTATTACTTTCTTTGTCTGATGTACAGGTATACCGCACCACCTGCAATCACAAGGCAAAGCACGATGGCAAGTATCGTTTTTAGATCCATCAAAGCACCTCCTTATCCGGATATATTTGTGCTTTCACATCATCTTCCGGTAATCAAACCAATACCGACAAAGACAAAAAAGCCGGTACACAAGAATACTGCCAAAGGAACACTTTTCTGCCGCGATACCTTTGAATAAAGTAAAGCCGGTAGCAAGGCAAAAAAGAGAATGGCAGCAAGTCCATACAATCCAAAACTAAAACCCATTGCAGCCGTAAGCTTGATATCACCACCACCCACGCCGCCGTATTTCAACGCAAGAAAGAACAGACAGATACCAGGCAGCAAGAATCCCGCAATTCGCTGCAATAGTGTGGGATACGGCAAAATAAAAGCGGACATTACGCCGAGCAGGAGAATGGCTATCCATGTCCAGTCGGGAATAATCCGTTTCATATAATCCATTACTGCCGCCCACAATAGGGGAACAGCAAAAAGAAATATTATCATATCAGTTTCCAGTGGTGACATCATCGGAATACATGCTGTCCACTACATGAATTTTCAGTTCCCCTCCGGTAATCCAACGGGACAGCGTACCTCCGGGAGTATGCACATCGGTAACAAGAAGCTGTACGATATAGTCCCTGTTATCCGGGAACCACAGCGGAATGTAATGCTTCCTGTAACGGAAGGGAGATGCGGGATTTTCCTTAAAGATAAATTGACCGCTTTCCTTTATTAAAGGGATAGCGGTTTCATATCGATATTCCGGCAGATAGACTTCTGCAGTCTGTGGAGCAGTAATCAGCTCCGGCCTGTCATAGTTGGTGTCAACATTGGCTGTAACACGGATCGAGTATCCGTAGCCTGACTTGAGATAACCTTTAGCTTTTGTATCATATTCCAGCACAGCGTGCACCTTCAACTCAGCATAGAATTGCCTCCATACAAACTTTCCACCCTCATACCGTTGTTCCCACCATGTCACCTTGGGCTGTTCACTTCTTTTCGGCGGGTTAGGCAATGCCCGGCTTTCCTCCGGTTCTCCATAGGATATATTCTTTATCAAAGCCTTTTGAGTATAAGTGTTGTTTTCAGCAGTGCTTTCATTTCTCAACGACTGCTCAGGGTTAATAATTGCAATCAAGGTAACATTTTTGTCGGCCTGCACATTAGGAGTATCCCACCGGATGGATACAACATTCCAAGTATCCCTTTCCATTACTATCGCATCAATTCGCTTTGACAAAGACAATTCAGGTATTTGAAACAGTACAGTGACATTTTGTCCCGGTGTAAAGTCCAGGCTGCCTTTGTTGGATACTTTAACAGTGGTTATAACAGACTGGTTTTCCTTATACTCATCCGGTGTAATTCTCTGTACATCCAAATCGTAAGGACGTTCCAGTACCATGATTTCCGCTGCAACCTGATTATTACCGGTATTACTGTCCTTGTAGCCTGCAGGTGCGGACACCTTAGCAGATAAACGAATACGCTCTCTTTTTTCTCCAGCTGTTTTTGTGACTAGAAAAGCTTTCTTTTCAAATGCTTTGAAATTGGATGTACCGGGCACATCAGGAACCTTCTTACCGTTAATGGTGACGTTTAACTCAACATCATACAAATCCTTATCGGTGGAGTTGGCGAAGTATACGGTAAAGCTGTATTCCTCATGCTCATATACAGTCGGGGGAGACGACAAATTTACCCACACATCACATAGGTTTACTATCGTAGGTATCTCCGGGTCATTAGGGTTTTCCGGTTTGTCAGGGCCATCCGGATTGTCAGGATCTTTTGGCTCATCCGGATTATCGGGGTCATCAGTTTTTTCGGGATCATCCGGATCATGAGGCTCATCTGGTTCGTCGGGGTTATCTGGTTCATCAGGGTTTTCTGGGTCATCCGGTTCGTCTGGATCATCTGGATCGTCATCAGGTTGCTTAACAACCTTAATGCTTGAAATAGCAGTATTGTTGATAATATTTTCATCCCTAAAGCCTTCCGGTGCCTCCACATTAGCCCACAGGCCATAAACCTCACCTGCATTTCCAGCATTACCTGTAACAGTAAAAGCTTTTGTCTCCCGGGGCTTGAAATTTGCTAATTCAGGGATTTGCGTCAATGCAATCTCGTTATTTTTTCCCTTTAAGTGTGCAGCTTTTAGTTCTACATCAGTGTTATTGGTAAAACTTACGGTATAGCTGTAATTCTCATGTTCATATACCGTAGGCGGTGCAAGGATACACGCAGACAGATCGCAAAGATCACGTAAACCTGGTGGATCATCTGGTTCGTCCGGGTTATCCGGATTATCAGGATTATTCGGGTCATCGGGATTATCCGGGTCGTCAGGATCATCTGGATCATCAGAATTATCAGGCGTTTCATCCGGTTTGGGGTTAACTATCCGTATAACTGCTGTAGCCGTGTTGTTGTTAAGATTTCCGTCTATAAAGCCTTCAGGCACACCAATGTTTGCCCACAAGTGAATTTCATCGGCATCAGTATCAGCCGTACGTTTAACATCATAAGTTACACTTGAATTGGGTGAAAAGTCCTTCATCTCAGGTATTCCTTCAATCAGAACTTCATCTATCGTGCCTTTCAAAGGTACATCATAAGCTGCACTCGTTCCGCTGTTCATGTAGATTATAGTAAATGAATAGCTGTCGCCACGTTTCACTGTAACAGGGGCACGAATGACAACCGATAGGTCGTTGCCGTCACATGCTTTGAACTTAAAATAGAAGTCTGCTGCTGGAATCCTGTAATGAATATTCTGCGTGATACTGGTCTGCGTTTTATTTTCTCCGTCAGAATATTCATCACTCTCCGGCGTATAATCCCATTCGAGCCCCATGTATTGAAAATTACGGGACAGCAGCACATCATCCTTGGCGAAAGTGACAGAAGTAGTCTGATAGGGATAGAGCAGCTCCGGCACTCCCTTGTCCTGAGCGGTGAGCTTACCGTAAACCTTCTGTTTGTTCACATCGCACCAAGTAGCCTCTATGTCAACTTTAACAGGAGCCTGGTAGGATAGTGCTGTATTTCTCATGGTTTCAAAGGCTGTCAGACTTTTAGGTGTCCAGCCGTAACTGGTGGTCAGTGTTTCAAATTGCGTATTGGTATCATAGGTTCCATATATTTTGCCGGAACTGAAATTGTGAATCTCCACAACATTGCTGCCTTTTAGTGTATAAGTCCTCCCGTCACACTTACCGATCCACCCGGCAATCCGTTCCTTTTCATAGTCTGCAACGGTATTTGCATTCACAAGATCAATTCGCTGCGGCTCTGGAAAAGATTTTATAAGCATCTCTCCATCATATATTTCTCTGACATTCATTCCGATGGTGCGATACCGGATGTCGTAGACAGCTTTCACTTGAAAAATAACATTAGCTGTGATGGTGAGGACTGCACCCTGATCTGTTTTTGCTGTTATTGTATACGGGCCGCATGACTCCTTATTCTCAACAGTTAAAATATATTTCGGTGTTATCTTTATGCTCTGTCCACCATATTCCAGTTGAATATCTGTAATTGTTCCGGTTTTTGCCGTTACTTGAATTGAGATTTCCTCCGGAAAATGCTCTATGGCTACCATACCGCTTTCGCTTTGCAAGCTGTCTATTGGAGAGGTAATATTGATTTCAATGTCACTGTTTACTGAAGCAAATGCTTTGCCCGAAAGGAGCAGGCAAAATATAAAAACAAGCGATACGGTATAAAATAACTTTATTTTCATTAAGAACCTCCTTCCTCAATTCTTGTATTAACGCTGGATATTCTAAAGGGAAGCCTCACATCGCCGGTCAGAAAACTGAAGATACTGCGGGTCTTCAGTGCCCCCTCCAGCGTCAGCCGGGGCGGAATGTCTGTAGCATTAATGTGCTTTATTTCAAGCTCGTAAACCCATTCTTCGCCGATATATTTGCTTAAATCCGCATCAAGTTTCATGCTTTCATGCAGGTACTCATATAATCTTTCTTCCGCAAGGGCGCTGTCCATCCTGGCATGACCGTCCCTGCGGTATTCGTCCAGCATGGCATATTCCACTGAGGTGTTCACACCCCTTTGAAGGACATATTCCACCTGCTGGTACAGGCTTTCGATACGGAAATACTCAATCAGGATAGCTGAAAGCGTCAGGATGAAAAAGACAAGAATCACGATGAAAATAAAAACATCGCCTTTACGATTTTGCAAAATGTATTTATAGTTGTTCACGTCCATCCTCCTTCCCGGCAATCTCAGTCGGAGAGCTTCCAATATTTTTCCGACATGCCGGTAATGCTTACCTTCATAGGAATCATAATCTTAACTGGAGGTGCAAAGGATGGTGTAAAAATAGTAAATGGATGGTTGTATGTCATCGTGATCGTGAAGGTATCCCTTAACTGTATTTTCTGACCGTCATGGTAATTCACATCCTCGACGGTCATCTCCGGTGAGAGGCCGGTCTGCTGCTTAAGCCGGTAGAAAACGCCATAGGCTTTATCTGATACCTGGCCCTCCAGTTCAACTACCCGTACAACGCGCCGGCATATATGGTTCAAGTTCAGGTATGTAGTGAAGATACTCAAAAAGCTCAACACCGTAACCATGAGTGTAATCACTACCAGTGTTTTAATCATCAGGTCAAAATAGCTGCTGCCTTTTCTGTCATGAAAAAGTTTTTGAAAAAGCAAAAGGGGAGAATTTCTCTCCCCCGTGCTTTGGTGCCTGCTGTTCATATGCGTTGCACCTCCCGCATCTGCAGGTTTACCTTTAATATTTTCATCAGTTCAGTAAACCGGTGATTTTGCTGACGATACTGTTCCAGATCTGTGTTATGGAACCTTGATACAGTGTCATAAACACCGCACCTACTACTACGACAATCAAGACCACAATAAGCCAACCGGTCATCTGGTCGCCGGACTTATTTGCCAATATGTTTTTGCCCTTTAAAGTTGCTATTCTCATTTTGTTTTTCAAAGCAGTCATCATAATTAATCCATTATTCTAAACTTAGTTTTAATTTAGGGGGGAGCAGAGCTCCCCGAATGTCATGAGCCTTGGCCGCGAGTCCATTAGTTCAAAAGGCTGGTAATCTTGGTGACAATGCTGTTCCAGATTGTAGATATTGAATCTTTATACAAAGTCAGGAAGATTGCACCAACCACCACAACGATCAGGACTACGATGAGCCAGCCGGTCATCTGGTCGCCGGATTTGTTTGCCAAAACATTCCTGCATTTAAGTCCTGCATTTCGTATTTTGTTTTTCACTGTTAAAAACATAGTAAATACCTCCGTTAATTTTGATTAGATTTTGATTAAGAAAAAAAGGGAAGCCATACTGGATATGCTCCCCCTGTACTGCTGCCTTTTAGCTGCGATTAACTTAAAAGGCCGGTGATTTTGTCTACAATGCTGTTCCAGATAGTGGTGATAGAGCCCTGGTACAACGTCATAAACACTGCGCCTACTACCACAACAACCAGCACAACAATAAGCCAGCCGGTCATCTGGTCACCAGACTTGTTTGCCAGAACATTTCTGGCATTCGATATAGCACTTGCAATGCGTTTCCTCACAGGTTTTGCCCTCCTTTCTTGCGTAATAGAGTTTGCAGTTGTAGTGTTTCTCACGGGTAATACCTCCTGAAATTGTATTTTGAAAAGGGTGATTCCCTTTTTCACATTAAAAAAGGCCCCCCATTGATCTAATCATGTGGGAGCCTATAACATAGAGCAGGCAGGCAAGCGTCACCGCCACAAGGGGTATGGATGCAATCTTGACCCTTCGCGGCAGCTTATTAAGTTTTTTCCTGAGTGCTTCTCTGGCTTTAATGTCCATATCTCTTGCAAGGTATGCCAGAGCTTCTTCCTGATGCTCGCCCCGGTACAGTCCTATGAGGGCATTCACTAAAAAAGATACTTCTGTCATTCCAATGCGTTCATTGAAATTCCGGAGTGCTGTTTCAATATCCTTTGCTTTCATCTCCATGACTAAAACAGAGATGTCATAGTGGAATACATCACTGGCTACCTTCAGGTAATCTTCGAATATCTGGATCAAATCTACCTGTACAACTGCCCTTTTACTATCATCCTTAATGTCATCTAGCTTATACAGGATGGAACGGATAAAACCCGGAAGCTCTATTTCGATCCGGTTTTTCTTTTCCTTCATCTTGTCTTTAAGGTCTGTCATGAAGTGGAAGTACACCACTACCGCAAAGATTAAAACTATAGGGGCAAGGTTGGACGCTCCAATGGAAAAAAGGAGCAAGGCAAGGGGTAATGTAAAAAGAGCACATAAAATAGCTCTTGCGTAATATTCTTTCGGAGTCAGTTCAAGCCCTCCGCGCCTCAGTGTAGATGCCATTCTTGCTTCCTTTACCGGGTCAATCGGGATGAACCTTGCAAATGGCTTTGCTAAAGGCATAATTATCCGGTTTACTAGCTGCTGGCTTGATTTTTCCTTTTCAGCCTGCAAGATTTTGATGTTCTTTTTCATACTCAGCTTCGGGATTTTAAGAAGCTGCCTGCATATTAAAAAGCCTGCCGAAGTCAGCAGGACAAATATAATAAACTGATAAAACAAAGGAAAACCTCCTTATCTGTTTGACGGTTTAGTAGCTTTCATCACATAAAAGGCTGTAGCGAGAGCCGTTAAGAGCATTAGAATTATTAGGAATTTACCGATAGAAGTCCTTGTGAGTAGTGAAAACCATTCGGCATTGGAAAAGCGCATCATAGGGATCACAGAAAACATGAGTCCTGCCGTCATAAGATAGTCACGCCATACTTTTACCATCATACTGTCGCTTTCAATCTGCATGGATTTTGCATCGTTCATGGCCTTAATGATGGGAAACAAAGCAAATTTCAGTCTTCGGTCATGATGGCAAAGGATGAGGGTTTTTACCCATTCAGTAAAGTACCTGTTTTTAACTTTAGCTGCCAACCGATACAGTCCATGCTCCACATTGGGATTGATGAACCGAATTTCCGACACAAATTCATCAAAAGGCGTAGGAATTCTTAAATGTTCGGGAATATACCGATTCTTTTCCTCCACATAGGTTTCCACTGCCTTAATTATGTCATCATTTCCTGCATAGGCATTGGTAATGATGGACATGGTGTTTTCCAGCCCTTCGATTTCTTCCCTTGCCGCTCCAGAGCTTCTCACTGTCAAATAAAAATACGGGGCAGGGAACATACAGACCGCCATAACCGCCGCCAGGCTGGTATTATCAAATAATAGGGTTCCTGCAGCAAAGCCACCTGCTACTGATATAAGGATCATAATGACAAATTTTCTCGTAGTGCACCGAGTCTGACGAAACAGTGTTTCAAACCGTATTGAGATTCTCTCCGCTATTTTAAGCTTTGTCCCCACCAGATCCATACGGCGTTTATTCAGCAGATTCTGTTCTATAATAAACAGGTTCAATTTAAGCAGGAGAAACAGGGCAAGGCAGATGAGTGTAAAAACAAGGACATAAGATAGATAAATCAGATTCATCATGCTCCCCCTTCCGTAAAGCGAAGAATCTCTTCTTGAGGGACACCACCTATCAGTAGTTTTTCCGCAAGTGCCGGTGAAATGCAACCTAAACGCCTATGTGTGCCCACAGCCTTAATAATCTTGCCGTCTTTATCCCGTTCATAATGATCAATAACATATTTATATAAGGTATTTCCTGTTACCTCACCATTCTCTACCCCTGTAGCCTCAAAGATTTCCATGTATTTGCGGGATTTGTCCGGAAGCTGCATTTTGAAAAGCATAATGGGAAAAGCTTCAACAATGTTTTTCAGAAGTCTTTCTTCTGATAAGGATGTTCCTGCCTCAAGGCACATGGTAAGGATTCTGTCATATGCCGTCCGTGCACTGTTGGCATGGAGGGTACTGACAATGGTGTGCCCTGTCCGTCCGGCTTCCTGCACGGTCAATGCCTCTTTTCCACGCATCTCTGCAGGTACAAGGATTTCAGGATGCAGCCTTAGTGATAGTTTCAATAAATCCAGCATGGAAATAGGATTAGGTTCCTCCTTGGTTAAAAGATGTATGACATCATTTATCATTACACCGTTTTCATCAAACTTTGCCAGTGACAGTTCACGGGTGTCCTCTATTGTGACAATGCGTTTGTCCGGAGGTACGCAGCTTAGTATGTATCCCATATCAGCGGTTTTCCCGCTGCCGGTTGCTCCGGCTATTGCAACTGATACGCCGTTATTAACACATAGGGTCAGAAAGTCCAGTTCCTCTGCTGTGGCCGTATCCCACTCAATCAGATTTTCCCTTGTAATGAAAGAGGGCTTTTGTTTCCTGATGGAGGCAATGGCTCCCGCATCCGGGTCAACGCAGGGCGAAATAGCGCCCGACATTCGAACACCTCGTGCAATGAAACTGTCTCCAATAGGTTTTGAGCCATCGAGAATGACATTCCCAAATCGGCTCATCTTTCTTACAATATTGGAGCAGGCTTCGGGTGTTCCAAAGGTTTCATTGAGCCGCACCTTTCTATCTCTATACAGTACCCAAATGCCTCCATAACCGTTGACGTTTATTTCCTCCGTGTCGGTATCCTGAAGGTATGGAGATAACAGTCCCATGCCCGCCATGTCATAATATATCGCGTCCACCAATTCAGAAATGTTGCCTTTATCCTTTGCAACCAGCTGCTCACTGTTTAAATAGCGCATGATTAGGTCTTTAAGCTTTTCCTCGGCTTCCTCCGAGTACAACACCTGGGCAAGCTCCGATGAATGATTCTTCGCTATAATGCGCTGCAGTTTATCAAGAATTTCGCTGTAATCCTGGGCCTGCATACTCTCACCACTGTCGGAACGCAGTTTGTTAGCCCGGTAAATTAGGTCGTTTACTGAAAATCCATGGTTCACCTCTTTTCACCTCCAGAAATCGAGGATGCGATTTTCTCCAGTACCTTACTATAACGTCTGCAAGACCGGTCATGGAAGGAATACAGCGGTGTTCCGGCATTCTCCAGTTCTCCTGCCCGTTTTATATATGGCAGCTCATAGGCAAAAGGCACTTCCATCATACTTCGATAGGCTTTATCATCAAATTCACCATTAGGAGACACAAGAATATGAGTTTGCTTGTCTGCAATATGCAGCTCCCGGGTAAAATCAGAAACACTCCTGTACCACATTTGGACAGCTATTGAGGGCTTATGCAGGGTAAATATTCTTTCAGCCAGCCAGAGGCCTACTCCGGATATCGGGTTGGTCAACTCAGAGGCACCATCCACGATGAGAATATCAAATACCATCGTTGCAGCTTTCATCATGCGTTCAGTTTCCTGAAGGGTTACAGTATCGCAGAGAAGCCCGGCATAGCAGGTAGGCACGGATAGAAAAAACAGGTTTTTACTCCCCTCGTAATGGCTAAACTTATCTCCAATGTTTGGGTTATCATCTTTCAATGCTTTAAAAAGGCCTTTCTCAGGAGGAACATTCTGGTCGAAAAAGACTTGTATATCTCCATATGTCAAATTTGAGGAAATGAGTCCTACCAGCATATCGCGTTTAGAAAGTGTACAGGCCAGGTTTACTGCGAAAGTTGTTTTACCACAATTATTACCTCCCCAAACAGTATAGATTTTACCGCTCATGGCTTACACCCCGTTTCTCAAGGATCATGTGCAGTTTCCCTGTATATTCGGCTTCGATAAGTCTCTCAGCCTGAGCTTCTGTAACAATTAGTGTTATAGCCTTTGGAACCGGATCTCCGGTAGATGACTGACTCTCAGATTGCTGCTTTCGTACCTCTGCAGTATCCTGTGTGCGGGCGTTTTCCACGCTGTACACCTCCAGTCCTTTCAGCTCGGGATAGAGGATCACCTGTGGGAAAGAATCTTCACCATCGGAGGCCTGCTCCAAAAATACGGCTACCGTTACTATATCGCCGCTTTGCAGATGAGAGGAAAGTCCAGCTGCAACGCTTGGTACGCTTACAGTTACCAGCCTCTGATTATTTTTAACAATACGGTCAAATAGCTCATTTATTAGGAATACGCCGAGTTTTTGTGAAAAGAAATAATCTCCTTTTGCAATATCAGTTAGTGTAATCTTTCCTAAGATTGAGTCTTTATCGTTGATAATACCTTCCGGCAGACCATATTCTCCTACTTCTACAGTAGCCAGGTGTTTATCGGTAATCTCTGTTCCGGCCTTGATATCTCCTGCTGCCCGCAGTACCATGACCGTTACGCTTTTATCTTCATAAAAACGCGGTAAAAGCACAAAGGAAATTACCGCTGCAATGGTAATGCAGATGATACTTAAAAATATACGGTTTTTCAGTAGTTTCAAATTGCTCCGTTCCTCCTTTCATTAGTTTTTTAGGGTAATATATTATTTTACCTGCCGAAAAAGAGAGTAGGTTGCTGTTTCTGCTTCCTGTTTTTTCCCATCCGGCTTTTCATCATCGATATTTTTATTCATTTTTGCGTTGCTATGGATGCACCAAATCAGGGTACGGAATACCCTGGGCTTTTTCTTTTTCGTTTGTTTCATAAAGGCTCCTTCCTGTATGTATTTGATATATTACCTGCCGAAAGACATAGATATTTCTTTTTCGGCTGGTAATTTATTGGGGGAGGGGTGTGGGGAGGGGGAAGCTGCAAAGCAAACGCCAAACCGGCTTTTATCAAAAAGGCACACTACCCCCTTGGTGTAAAATGTTTGGTACTTAATCATCAAATATATCGCACTTATCCTTGCTGCACTTATTACAGGACTCATCAAAATACTTACAGTTCCTGCAATCCCGTTCTTTCATCGTTTTGATGACTCTTCGGTTATATCCCGGTTTTTGCTGCATCATGCGCTCATATTCCCGTAACTGCCCTTCTGTAAAGAACATAAAAGTCCCTCCTTTCAAAAAGGGCATAAAAAAACGGCCTCCCTTGTTTGCATAATGGCCGCGTCCTATTTTTATCTTTCCTGTTCCCTTTGCCTTTTTTTGTACCAGCTCTCAAGTAATTGGACAATCAAATCTTCCTTTTGCTTTTCGGTAAAGTTTTTAGGGAAAAATCGGTCTATACGCTCACGCTGAATGTGGAACTTTTCTTTTTGGTTAGGCTTTTCCTCAGTAAGGATGGAAAATATGACATCAATATTCAGTCTGCCGTCCTGGCTTAGTCTCTTCATTCTCTGCGCTTGTGAGAGTGATGGAGTACAGTCCTCTGATTGCATGGTCTTATATAGGTCTTGCTGTTCATTTTCGGTCAGGTAAGAAATTTCAACAGCAGGATTAAATGCTATTCGTTTATCGTCCACCATTTCAAGAATAGAGGGTATAAGCTCGGTTAAGCGGATGTAACGGTATATTTGATTTCTGCTTTCACCACTCTTATCAGCAAGTTCTTCGTATGAATTTAACTTTTTCCCAAGTTGGGAAAAGGTTAAATCTGTTCTTTGTCCCTGCCTATTCATGGCTTCCAGCTTCATCTTATATGCAAAAGCTTTTTCGCTCGGAAGAATGTTTTCCCTTTGCAGATTGCTGTCAACCATGATAATTGTCGCCTCATCATCATCCAGATTCCGGACAATACATGGCATGGTTTCACGGCCTGCAAGCTCACTTGCCTTTTTGCGCCGGTGTCCTGCTACCATTTCATAGCCGCCGTCTGCTTTTGGCCGCACAAGACCGGGAACCAAAACGCCATATTGCTTTATGCTATCAGCCATCTCCAGCATAGCTTCATCCGCCTTTACCTTAAAAGGATGATTAGGAAAATCACTGATTTCTGACAGAGGAATATCCAGTACCTTTTCACGTTGACTATCTACGCGGCTTTCCTCCGTGGAAAACAGGTCATCTACTGATGTCAGTTTTATGCTGTCTCTTGGGTTGCTCTTTGCCAATGTCCTGCACCTCCTTTGTAAAGGCCTGATAGGCTTTAGCAGCAATACCATGTGGATCATGCATATAAATGCTTTTCCCCTCGGCACTTGTTTCAGCAGCCCGGATTGATAAGGGAATTTCCGTTTGGAATACTCGTAGCTTGTCGCCGTAGTCCCGTCGTAAAATAAAGGAAATGTCCTTTGCAAAGTTGGTACGATTATCTACCATTGTGAGTAGAACACCGTCGATGGTCAGTTTAGGATTGATTTGCCGCCTTACCCTGGCAATAGTCTGCAGTAACTGTGTCATTCCTTTGGCTGGCAGGTAATGAGCCTGTACCGGAATAATCACGCTGTCTGCAGCGGCAAGAGCATTGATTGTCAACATACCCAAACTCGGCATACAATCAATCAGCACATAATCATATTTGTCTTTTACCGTATTGATATATGTACGCAGTACCGTTTCACGACTCATGGTGTTAACCAGTGAAACCTCAATGGCAGACAGTTCTATATTGCCCGGCATAAGATCCACACCTTCCGCATGATGAAGGATGCCTTCATCTGCGTTGTACGGTTCCTCCATCATGATTTTAGTAAGGATAGTGGCCAATGAAACGGGCAGATTGTCTGGTTCCTGGTAACCCAGTGAATCCGTCAGATTACCCTGCGCGTCAGCGTCTACCAGGAGCACCTTCTTACCTTGTGCAGCAAGACCGATGCCAAGATTAACTGTTGTGGTCGTTTTGCCTGTGCCACCCTTCTGATTAGCAAGGGCGATTACTTTTGACACTTAAAACTCCTCCTTTCACGCAAAAAGCCGCTTGCTTTATTTGAAATAAAACAAACGGCATATATATGAAAAAAAGAATACAGACAAAAGCTGCATCCTCTTTTCATTACATTAAATGATAGAGTTATTCATAATAAAAATATAAGCATCATTTTTTAAGCAAACTATTATCCTCTGGGTAGCACGTAAAAATAAATTTTTTTAACAGCTCCTTTTCCTCGATATCTAAATTTCCGTTTTCATAAATCCACATATGCATTGCTTTCCCTATCGCATATGAAAGTTCTTTGCCTTGCTGCTCACTAATATTGTTTCTTGACACATTAGGAATTATTTTCTTATTTGTAACATTTACAACTAGCCCCTTTAATTCTATTCCTTCAACCAGAAAGGGAATTTTGATCCTAGCGCCTGAAATTAAAACATTCTTAATGTATATAAAGTCCGTATAATTAAACCAGTACATACCCTTAAATCCGATATCCGTATTGTAAGGAAGAATTTTATCGCCAGTACCGTGAATAACCTTCTTTTCTTCTAAAAAAGTATATGTTGGAGCGTTACTGGAATGTCCAACCTGCCTTCTAAAGTCTGATAAAGTGTAATTCCCAACGATACGATCATAGCCATTGTCGATTAGCACAGAATCGTTATATAATGCTGTATTGGCTGCTATAATGTTTGCATTTTCATAATTGATTTTACCCAAAGCGGCATCAAAGTCTTCTAAAACGTCATATGCTTTTTCGAAATCATCTTCTTCAGATGACGCTATTATAGGTAGACGTAAAAACTTAATTGTACCATCTTTGATATATTCTTTTAATAAGACAGGAGAGCTTACATCTTGCTCTGGCAAGATCTCATTTCTGGCTTCATGATATATAAAACTTTCATCAGCATATATATCAGAGAAATTTTTCCAGTATGTAATGCCTTTATAATTGAAGTTTAAAGCCACTTGAATTCCATCAAAATACTTATCTAGTCTTATGCTTTCAGGATATATTGAGCCAAATTGCTGAAGTTCTATAACTTTAGGAGTTGTTTTCCCGTCTTTTGAGCTTATTAAACTTATGGGAATTTGGCAATCAATAAAATTTTTCTTTATAAAAACTTCTACATTATCTTGACTATTCCCAAAGACGGAAATAAATTGATCATAATCAAGAATTATTTCCGTTCCCTGCGAACGTGGTACATCTTCATACGTCAAGCAAATATATTCACTACTTTTTTCAAATTCAATTTTGTTAGCTCTATTTTCACCATAATATTTTGTAATAACATTTACTTTATCTGACAGCATAAAGCATGCTAAAAACCCTATTCCATAATTTCCAATAGGCGTATATTTATTTCCTTTAAACAAGTAATCATCTGAAACATAATAAGAAACGCCTACATTTAAGAAATACTTTTTCAAAATATCAACTGACATTCCTCGGCCATTATCAAATATAATTACTTGTTTTCTATCCTGATCTAAAATGATATTGATAAAAGGTTGGTATGGACTGTACTTAAATTCATCTTTGTTGTTTGCCTCCTCTTGCATAACCATACAAGCGTCTATGGAGTTTTGAATTAATTCCCGTAATCCATATTTTTTATCTCCATAGATATTTTCACCCATTAGCAAACTTGTAACGGCTTTATAATCAAGAGAGAGCTTGAAATCAGAAAAGTTAAATCCCTTTGTCCTTATCTTGTTATGTACCATCGTGCTTATGGATAAAAGATACCTTTTATCTCGAAAGGTTTCCGAGTAATCAACAGCTCTTTTTAATTCATCATTTATTGAATCAAAATACTTAAGGAGCTTTCTATGTATACTGGGATTTGAACTCTCGCCATAAAATTCTATGTTTTTTCTTCCGGTTTTTGGATTAACAGCGATCTTGTCTTTATTCTCAATAACAAAATGCTGCTTCCATTCTAAATCACCATAATCCTTTGGACTCAAATATTGATATAAATAAAGAGGCGCTCTTTCTTCATCTATATCCAAATAATCAGCTATTCTGAGGAGTAAAGCAATATATTGAGAATTCAACGTCCAATTGCCTTTCATTTGGTCAAGAGATAGATTACTTGTGATCCACTCAAAGTTTTCATTGTGTGCTGCACATATTTTTGCTACATCATCTTTAAAAGAAATGTTAGTATAGCCTGGCACAATGAAACATTCGTTATCCATCTTCATAATGTGATTATATGATCTCATACCATGAATAGGACGGATACATTCCTGTAACGCTACAGTTTCATCCCTATATTTCTGTAGAACTAATGAGTATTTTCTTTCTGTGATGTCTCCCTGCTCTTTTTTGATGTAATCAATTTCTTGTTCACTAACAACCATTCCAATATCATGGAGTAACGCTGAATAAAGCATAACGACTAGTTCCAAATCGCTAAGTTGATCCGGATAGTCACATAAATCATACATATAGTCTGCTACATTTAGAGAATGTAAAATATCATGTCCAGTATAGTTTGAAAAGACACGATTGATCTTGGGTAAGAAATTTACTGCGTAATCGTATATTTTAATGACTTTATCTAAAAAAGAGCTATTCCTACTTAAAAGTAAAGAATATGCTTTCGTATCTTTAATTGTCTTAGTCATAAGATTTTCCTTTCTTGTGTATATCCAGAATAGCGATACTCTTACTCATATACGTTCATTTTTACTTTAATACACGTGCATATACGAAATTAAATATCATTGTTTTTAATCTTTTTATATCTACTATCTTGGGGCTTTCTTAAATCTTTAGGTATTGCCCAACTACTTCCAAAGCGAATAACTCCTTGAATTTTATTTTGTGCACATAATACCTGACATGGCGTACAGTAACCCCCCAGTTTACCGATGCTTCTTTAACTGTAATATATTCAATTACTACATTCTCCCCCATAGGAATTATTTGGCACAAGCTAATTATATATCGCTTTTGCGAATAATAAAAGACATTATAACTGCTATAGAATATAAAAAAGGAAATGTCAGATACAATCAACACTCCCATAACATTATCAAACTCTTGTTCTAACCTATACTGCATTGCAATGTTTGAATAAATTCTCTCATAAGGCATATAGAATCTCTTAGCTGTTCAAAGGTATATCGAGGATTATGTTTATTTTCAGGGTGATGGATCTGGTGTCTAATATATTCGGTCAGAATTATCTGCTCTTCTTTTGTACTACCGTTTCGGAGAATCTTTATATACCTCATTGTAGGTTTTCCTGCTTTATAGGCTTCTAGTTGCCCTTCGGCCTCAATAAAGCCATAAAGCTCATTATGATATTCTTCCGTAACTTCAGAAAATGCCAGAAAATTTACTTCATTTAGGGAGGGATAAGGTAATTGACCTGGTAAAACAGTTTCAACTGTTTTCGATCCGCAATTAGCTGAGATTAAGCGTAGGTTCTCAAAATTTAGTTCCTTTACTAAGCTTGCACTATGGGTCGTTATAATTACTTGTGTGTTAGGAGATTCTGCAAGCGTTAAGAAAGCTCTGATCAATGCTTTTTGGTGTTCAGTGTGTTGTGATGTCTCTGGTTCCTCAATCGCATAAATAATGCTTGTACTATTTCTATCTTCTTTTCTCCGTTCTGCTTCCGCTCTGAAGAAATTTAGAAGAATTAGCCGTTTGACACCACTTCCCCTTTTATTAATTGGAATCCCCTCATCACCTGAAATAGAAACGTTTTTAAAGACATCTCCCCACTTAAGGCTTTCAACAGATGGGATTACAGGGTTCAAACTATTAGCTACATCAGGGTTCATCTCTCGTAACTTTTCAAGCGTTCTGTCAGACACTTCTTTAAGCTTAGTTTCTACTTCACAAGCAATTTCACTGAGTGTTTGTCTTAACACGTCGTTGTTCAAGATTTGCTTAACTGCTTCCTTAAGTGGATCCTGTACCTCGCTATCACCATCGCTATTTTTCCTATCTGACTGAAACAAAGTGTAAACTGGCAAATAGCTTTGAAGTTTCTCCCAAATGGATTTTGTATCGCCTTTTGTAACATCAAGTTCTATTTCAGCTAATTGCAAATCTTGATTGTGATGATTCCAAATGGCTGCTCGCATAACAGCTTTTCTGTTTCTATCAAGGCACTGTATTTGCTGCTGATCAATGATTGTCCTAAGCTCTGTATCAGTTTTTTGAAGTAAATCTTTACATTGTGGATTGGTCGGGTGATATGCCCTTACATATACCTTTTCCTTACCAGCATTGGGGTATTTTTTAATAATCTCAAGCTGATTGCTTGAATTAACTAAATACTCATCATGTAGTGTTGTTTCATTGGTAGCGTCAATAATGATATTAGTCGGAAGCTCTTCAAAACAAACAGTAATGCATATTTCGGAATCACCTTCTGAAACGGCTTGTTTATTAATATCATCTTTATCTATCTTGACAACCCCTTTGCCTTCATTAAAAAAAATATCCAGTGCTTCTAAAATACTTGATTTCCCAATATCATTCTTTCCTACAAAAGCAGTTAAGTCACAGAAATCTATAGACACTTCATCTTTGTAACTTCTAAAATTTTTTAGTTTAACTGTTTTAATCTTCAATAAAATCTCTCCTCTCATTAAATTCTTTTCATCTTTCAGAGGAATAGTTTTCCATATCATTAGTATATTAGAAAAGGAAAATAAACACAATTAGTTTGTAGAAAATTCTGTTAATTCAAAAATAATTGTCAATTCAAGTAAAGTAAATACAATCTTATTCTAAGTAAATATTATTTTTCTACTGGTTTTTAATACTGTTTTCTGCTTACTGATATTACAAATTTTATCGATAAAAAAGAGAACGCCGTCCAGCCGACATTCTCTTCATTATTACCCATTCTCAAATTACCCCACACTGCGTAATATATACCATGTCTAAACACTCTACTCAATCCACTGCATAAACATGTCTACACACTCGAGGTCTAGCACTACAGAAACATCAATTTTATTTTTCAAAACCTTATTTCTGAAATCATCACCATCCGTTGTAAACGTAGTGAATTTCACAAAGTGCTGAAAACTCAGGATTTCTAAGTATCTTTCCTTTGCATTCCTATTACGCACTCCACATGCGGCGTGAACGGGAACATATCCACCGGCTGCGCCTCCACCGCCTTATACCCATTCTCATCCAGATAATTCAAATCCCGGGCCAGCGTTGACGGATTGCAGGAAACATAAACTATTCGTTTCGGCTCCATGCTTACCAGGGTCTCCAGCAACGTCTTATCACAGCCCTTGCGGGGTGGGTCCACCACCACTACATCTGCCCGTACTCCCTGCTTGTACAATTCCGGCACCACTTTTTCCGATTCCCCTGCGATAAACTCCACATTTTCCACGCCGTTTAACTCTGCATTCTTCCGGGCATCTATGATGGCTTCCTCCACCACTTCTACCCCATATACCTTCTTTGCCTTTTCGGATAAAAACAGGGATATGGTCCCTATACCACAGTACAGGTCAAAAACCGTTTCCTCCCCCGTCAATCCTGCATACTCCAGAGCCTTGTTATACAGCACCTCGGTCTGGACTGGATTGACCTGATAAAAAGAAAGGGGCGATATGTTGAACCTGTACTTTCCGATATAGTCGGATATAGTGTCCTGTCCGAATATCTTTATATTTTTTCTCCCTAAGATGACATTGGTGTTTTGGGTGTTCACATTCAAAAAGACGCTCTTGACTCCGGGAACATTTTCAACAAGCATGTCCACCAGTTCACGCTTATGGGGAAGATCCTCACCATTGATGACGATTACAACCATCACTTCCCCGGTCTTAAATCCGGTACGGGTCACCACATGCCGGATAAGCCCGGTTCTGCTAATCTCATCATAGGCGCTTATACCGTAGCGTATAATGAAATCCTGAACGGTGTACTTTACCTTGTCGCTGTTTTCATCCTGAATGCCACACTCATCGCTTTTTATGATATCATGGCTCCTTTTGGCATAAAATCCTACCGCCAGCTCGCCTTTCACCGAACCCACGGGATACTGGGCCTTGTTTCTGTATCTCAGGGCATTTTCCATGCCTATGGTATCATGCATAATTACATTATCAATTTTGCCTATCCTCTGCAGGTTTTCCCTGACCAATTCAGTCTTAAACTCCAGCTGGGCAGCATAATCCATATGCTGCAGGCTGCACCCTCCGCAACGTTTGTAAGCGCTGCAAAAGGGTTCCACCCGGTTTTCCGATGGAGCAAGAATATTTAAAAGCTTTCCCACGGCATAGCTTTTATTTACCTTTATTATCTTTACTTCAACCTTTTCACCTTTCAGCGCACCATCTACAAATACGGTGAAATTATTGATACGCCCTACACCCTGACCCTCATGGGTCATACCTGTTATTTCCATTTCATAATTTTCATTCTTTTTTATATCAACCATAGAGGCTACCTCCACATGCTAATGTTCAAGCATTTTTTATTATATACAATTTATCCGGACATTCCTATATATATTTGCTTTTGGACAGCTCAATCAAATGAGCGCATTTATTCCGCAAGTTCTCAAAGCACAAAGCATGTTATTTATAAATGATATTTTAAGCACTCTCAATCCTTCCGATAGATGCTCATGTCGCTCAAATTCTCGCTCAAAAGCAAAAAAAAAGTCCCGAAATGGGACCGCAAACAGTGAATCAGTGTGCCATATTCATAATTATTCCAGCTTATAATAAATTTATACATTTGATTTTAAAATTATTACATAAATTTTGAAAATTTTAAAAAACTCCTTCAAAGGTGCATGCCAGTTGAACCTGCGTTGACATAAACAATTATGGAAGGGAATGGTAATACCCCCCAAACCATTGAAAAGCGTAAGCTCACATGCATCAAAGGCATCATATCCATGCTTGCCTCCTCGAACGGGTGGTCCTATTGCAATTTTACCTTTTTCTATTTAAAATAAGTATAAACAAACATTTTCATATGGTGGTTCAGAATGGAGACAGGTAAAGCAAAAAACCGAAAGAAATACATATCGGTAGTACTGATTCCCCACTTTAATTCCAGGGTTAGAACCTTTAAATTCTCTTCCCCCTATTCCAAACTCATTACATTTGTTTCTATATTTTTCTTGTTTCAGACTGCTTTCATTTTTACTTTTGCCCGCATCTACAATGAAAACAGCTTATTGAAAAAAAATATGACAGAAATCTCAGCGGTAAATGAGGAGCAGAGAAATCTTTTGGAGGAAAAGATCAAGGAGATAGATATTCTTGTGGAAAACAACGATAAAATGAATGCTGCGATTGAAAACTTCATGATCAAATATCAGGAAATATCCGACACCTATATTGAGGACAGGTTGGACAACTTAAAGCTCAACCCCTCATCCAGAGGAATGGATCGTTCCTTTATAAATGACATAGATGAGCTTAAGAAACTCTTAGACAATCTGCAGAAATTAAATGCGGTCAAATCTGACAAACTCGAGAAGCTGGCCGAAACTGAGAAAAAACTCAAGGATTATATGGATTCCATGCCCACCCTATGGCCTACCACGGGTGAAGTCAGTTCCCAATTCGGATCCCGCAAGGACCCGATCGCCACATGGAAGAAGTCTTTCCATACAGGGCTGGATATAGCAGCGGATTATGGCGCAGACATTAAAGCCTCTGCCTCCGGGAAGGTGATAATGGCCGGTAGAACAGAGGTGTACGGCAACACAATTGAAATCGACCATGGCCATGGAATAACGACTTTTTATGGCCATGCATCCAGGCTTCTGGTCAAAGAGGGACAGACAGTAAAAAAAGGCGAAGTAATAGCCAAAGTAGGCAGCACGGGAAGAAGCACAGGATCTCATCTGCATTTTGAAATCCGCATAAACGGCAATGCGGTAGATCCGCTGGAATACCTGGACGATTAGCCCGAAGCAAATTTTTCAGATTCACTTTATATGCAAAGGATGGGATGAATATGATAGGAAGAAAAACCAAGCTTAATCCGGAAAGCGTCGACACTTTGATAGGTACTGATACGATACTGGAGGGCAATATTGAAACCCAAGGCTCCATCCGCATTGACGGCAAAGTAAAAGGTGACATAAAGGTTGCCGGAGATTTGTTCATTGGCGACAAAGCTGTTATAAACGGCAATATATATGCAAACAATGCTGTTTTATCTGGCACTCTTGAAGGCAACATCCGCACGACGGGAGTTTTAAAGCTAAACTCCACGGCAAGGCTCTATGGAGATATAGAGGTTCGCAGCTTTGTCACGGATGAAGGGGCCATATTCAGCGGAAAGTGCAGCATGCTTGAATCCAATGATTCAGACAAATCCTCCGGAAAGGATTCTTTAAAAAAGTCCGCTCCTCCAAAGGATAGCAAAAAGGGGGAGAATACATCAGAGGATAAAAAGGCTAATCAAAAATAATCTGCCTTACCAATCCTGTATCGGTAATAATAGCACCGGCTACCGGTATTTCTACGGTAAACCGATGTTTTTTCCATGAAAAGGGCATATCCATACCTACGGTTGTTGTTATCTGCAAATATATTCTGTGTACAACCGTCTCCTTGCCATCTCTGTCAAACTCCGTCCGGAAGTTAGCCTCTGTGTGCCCATGCTGACGTATACCCACGAATATGCATGGGCCAATATCCGCCAATACCCGGCTTCCCAGCAGGTTTCCAAAGGATATGTTCAGCTTTCCTCCTCCGAACATGTCCAGCTCCTTTTCTATTGCAGAAGCTATATGTAGAGAAATCGGATTAAGTACGGCGTTTTTTGTTTTTATGGATTGAATGCTGCCGTCTTCGCTGCGGATTATGCCGGTTATATTGTCGTATTCCAGCTCCCGGGCAAACTGTGTGCTTATGAGTTCTACCGCCAGGGCTTCCACCTTGTTTTTCAGCTCCGGCACAAAATATTTTTCCATATACCCGATTATGTTTTTTTGCACATAAGAGAACAGCAACATTAATATAATTATTACAAAGGCAATTCTTGAATATATATGAATCTTTTTCGCATTACGCCGCCTTATATACCAAAAACGCCGGTATACAAGCGTTGATCTTATCATGTCACACCACCTTTACCTACCAATATATGATTCGGACAAGTTTTGTGTGAATGAATTTTAATTATTACATTTGTTGGCAATAATTAGGATGGGATATATTACAATTTTGTGTCATATTACATAATCCGCCACCTATGGGATAATTGAGTTAGGAAAATAACAGCTTTTATGCTATAATGTATAAGATGATTTTAAGTTTACGCACTTAATCTTTTAAGGAGGCATATATGGATCCTAAAACAAAAACAAATACAGGCGGAAAGCCGGTTAAGAAAGCTAAACAGAGTCCGCCTGCTTTGAAATTTATTAAAACCGTATTCAAAATCCTTTTTATAATGATATTGGCTTTAATGTTTGCAGGCGCAGGCATAGCCGGCGGTATGCTCTACGGATACATAAGCACTGCTACGCCCATAACAGCTGAGGATTTGGCTTTCACCCAAAACCTGACGACAAAAATATATGACAGGGATGGCAATGAGATAGATAAACTGACCGGTTACGACAACCAGGACAGGATACTGGTGTTTGATAAAGACGGAGAGATACCCCAGTATCTCAAGGATGCTATTGTAGCTATTGAAGATGAACGTTTCTATAATCATAATGGTGTTGACTGGAAGAGGACAATAGGTGCTACCATCAATTACTTTGTCCCCTTCGGCGGTAGCTTTGGCGGAAGTACAATAACACAGCAGGTAGTGAAGAATATTACCGGCGATGATGAAAGAACTCCCAGGAGAAAAGTGCAGGAAGCCTGGAGAGCCCTGCAGCTGGAAAAGAGATATGAGAAGTGGCAAATACTCGAAGCTTACATGAACCTGGTATATCTGGGAAATAGCTGTTATGGAGTGCAATCAGCTTCCTACAAATATTTCGGCAAGCCTGTAAAGGAACTGTCCCTTGCCCAGTGCGCCAGCCTGGCGGGGATTATTCAAACACCTGGAAAATATGACCCCTTCACCGAAGAAGGAAGGAAAAACAATAAAAAACGTCAAGAGCTGGTACTGGGCAAAATGCTGGAGCTGGGGAAAATATCCCAGGAAGAGTATGACCTGGCTATAAAGGACGACCTTGAGTTCATTGAAAAAAGCACGGTAAAGGCTACCAGCAATAAAGTAAACTCATACTTCGTTGACCAGGTTATAAGGGATGTGTTGAAGGATTTGGTGGCTTCAGGCCTGGATGAAGAGTATGCAAAGCTCAAGCTCTACAGCGGAGGTCTTACTATAAAAACTACCGTGGATATGGATATCCAAAATGCAATGGACCAGGTTTTCAAAGATCCGGAAAACTTCCCCGGTGGTGAAAAGCAAGGGTATACTCCTCAAGCTGCCATGGCTATAATTGACCCAAAAACCGGTGAGATTCTCGCCATGTACGGCGGAAGCGGCGAAAAAACAGCCGATCTTACTCTTAACAGGGTTACGCAGATGAGAAGGGCTGCCGGTTCCAGCTTCAAGCCCATAGCCGTATATGGCCCGGCTTTAGACCAGCATCTTATCACAGCTGCTACAGTGATCGATGATGTGCCGGTATATATGAACCCACAGAAGCCCGAACAGAGATATCCCGTTAACTTTGCAGAAACGATCAACGGGGTATATGCAAGGCATTATCGAGGCCTTATATCCATCCGCACAGCTGTGCAGAGGTCGGTGAATGTAGTGGCTGCAAGAGTTTGGAAGGACATACTGGGAGGGGACTTATCCTTTGAGTACCTCAAAAAGTCCGGCATAAGCATGGAAGGTGAAGGCAAGTATGTTTCCATCGCCATGGGTGGTCTCAGCAATGGGGTCAGCCCCCTTCAAATGACTGCCGCCTATGTGCCTTTCGTAAATGAGGGAATCTATATGGAGCCGATAACCTATACCCAGGTTCTGGATAATGACGGTTCGGTGCTTCTTGACAAGAAAAAGACCGAATCCGTCAAGCAAAAGCAAACAATTGTGTATGATGAAGCAACTGCTTTTGTTATGACAGACCTGCTCCGGTCTGTAACAGCTTCCGGAGGTACTGCATCCTATGTGAAACTCACCGACGTAAACGGCAAGTCCATTCCTTGTGCAGGAAAAACAGGTACGTCTGAGGATGACGTCGATAGATGGTATGTGGGCTATACGCCGGATTTCGTTGCTGCCGTATGGTATGGATATGATAAGAACATCACAGTGGAGCTTCCATCGGGATCGCGAAACCCTGCAGCCAACATATGGATGAAGGTTCTCCAGAATGTTTATGACAGCGAAAAGCTGGAATCCAGGGATTTTGAAGTTCCTGAAGGAGTAGTCAAAAAGCAGGTTTGTGCATATTCCGGCAAGATACCGACGGAATTGTGCTCCAAAGACCCGCGAGGCAATGCCGTAAGGACCGAGTATTTCATAAAAGGAACCGAACCTAGAGGCAATGATAAATGCGATGTGCATGTGTCGGCCAAGATTGACATACATTCCAAGGACCTTTTCGGAAGGCCTCTGCTGGCCACTGAGTACACACCTTTGAACGAGGTGGAGGAAAGGGTGTTTATACTGCGAAGAGAGCCTTATAAACCGAAGAATCCAGGGGATCCATATCCGCTGGACTGGAAGTATGAGCTACCTGTAGAATACAGCGACCGTTATACATCACCTCCCAAGGTGGAAAATAAGAAACCGGCACAGTCTTCCCCATCGGGAGAGTCTTCCTCCGACGGCACCTCGCCCAATAATGACGGCAGCCAAAACGGCAAGAAGGGTGAAAATGGGCTCTCAGATTTCATAAACAGGCTGGGAGAAACATTGCAAGATATAATCAAACCGGATAATGATAGGAATACAGATTAAATAGCAATTTCACACATTTATTTGTAAATCATAAGGAGGTATAAACCCTGCGTGCAGAGTTCATACCTCCTTATATTATATGTTTTCAGTCATTTATATTTTCAGCTATTTTCCATGTGCATTAAATAAACTCCAGGAAATTTTATCCTTTAAGACAAACGGGAAAGCGGAATATATCGCATAAGTTTGCCATGATATAGTTTACCATGTATTAATTCCTCAACCGAACTCCGACAAGAAATGCAATCATATTCCGGCAATCGCCCTTCTTCTGTTTTCTATCTCTTTTTAATTCCTTACCGGGTAAAAACAACTTCATCCTGCGTCAATGTATCACCAGTGTTGTCTTTATCATTGAGCTTAAAGTATTCTGTCATAATATCCCTGGCGACTTCGGCAGCATAATATCCGAAAACACCGCGTTCTATGACTACCGCAACAGCTATCTCAGGCTTTTCAGCCGGAGCAAAACATATGAACACACCGTTATTGGAATGGTTGGGATCGTATTCGGCCGTGCCTGTCTTACCGGCAACTTTATAGGGGAAATCCCTGAACACAATGTCCGCCGTACCTTCTGTAGAGTTGGCAACAGCAAGCATGCCTTGCTTTATGGCATCCAGTGTTTCCTTTTTTACCGGTATCTGCTCATATTCCGGTTTCCTTTCCATTACAACCTTGCCGTCGGCACTTACCACTTTTTTTATGACATAGGGGGTATACCTCTTTCCTCCATTGGCAATTGCGCTGGTGTAGTTAGCCAGCTGAAGCGGAGTATAACTGTTGTAAAGCTGGCCTATGGAAGAAAAGGCGGTAAGAACACTTCCCCATTGGTAGTCGAAGTTTTTATAATGAAACTCCTTGTTGGAGCGGGTTCCTTTGGCTTCTCCGCCTAAATCTATGCCGGTATACTCTCCCAGTCCGAAATATTTTACCCATTTATCAATTTTCTCTATTCCCATCTGCATTCCCAGCTCATAAAAGTACATATTGCATGAAGTAGCCAGCGCATGCTCAAGGTCGATGGGACCATGGTTTCCCCACCGGGTGCTGAGGTTGTACTCCAGGCATTTAAGCTGCACTCCCTCCACTATCTTTACGCCCACATCGTTGATCTTTGTTTCGGGGGTTATATATCCCTCTTCAATGCCTGCGATACCAACGACCGGCTTAAAGGTTGAACCGGGAGGGTAGGTGGCCGATATAGCGCGGTTAAAGAGAGGCCTGTTTTCCGCATCATTGTTCCATTGGTATATTTTCTGCTGCGCCTCTTTATTCTTTGCACTTTCGATATAATATGAAGGATCATAGCCGGGATAGCTGGCCATGGCCAATACTTCGCCGCTATTTACATCCATTGCCACAACGGCTCCGGCAAAAGCATCCCCCAGGTTCTTGGGAGAAGTTTTTCCATTCCTTCTTTCCCTGATATCCGTTATCGTTCTTTCCAGGGATTCCGCCGCAACCTTCTGCAAGTTCATGTCTATAGTCAGTATGACATTATTTCCCGGTATAGCAGGTTCTCCATCCAATTCCTGGGTAAACCTTCCTTCCGTATCAACCTCTACCCGTCTTTCTCCATCCTTTCCTCTCAGCCATTTTTCAGCAGCCCGTTCTACTCCTGTCTTTCCTATCAGGTCGTTCATTCCATATCCCTTTTCTTTGTTGGCTTCATACTCCTCCGCGTTTATAGCGCCAACATATCCGATGACATGGGATATCACGTCCGCATCAATGTACTTACGGAAAGGCTCAATAGATGTGGTGACCCCGGGAAATTCCCGGTACCGCTCCTCTATCTCCGCCATGGTTTCCTCCGATACATCCCTGGCCAACGCCACAGGATTCAGCATGCTGAATCCTATGATCTTATGCCGGAGAGTCATTATCTTATAAGCTTCTTCATCCGTGTACTTATCATCGATCTTAAACTTTTTCTTCCTCAGGTATTGGAATACATCCCTTGCTGTTTTGAGCTCACTGGCATCCTTTTCATTAAGCCCGATTTCACTCACTATCCTGGCTATCGGATTCTCCAGACTCTTAACTGCCGAACCGAACTCTATAGGGTTGAAGGTGATGAATTTTGAGAAATCCTTATAATAATCATCATTGTTTTTCTCAAAAATTTTCACCAGCTTCAGCAGCATTTCATTGAGCTCCTGGTCTTTCAAATCCGCATTTACAATCTGGATTGTATAACCCGTCCTGTTTATCGCAATCGGTATTCCGTTGGTATCAAATATTTCACCACGGGATGCCACAATCTTGCTTTCGTTTAAAAGCCGGCGCTGGGATTCCTCATCATACAATTCACCGTGTATGATCTGAAGGTTCACCAGCTGTGCCGTTATAATCGCTCCCATCAAAATAAATGCTATGGCCAATATATTATATCTATCCTTTAATTTGTCCTTCATTTTTTATCTCCCCTATATACTTATCTCCAGTATATAGACATCGTTAAATGTGATATGTAAATTTTCGTTTACCCTTTCATCCTTGATAAGTTGATGTCTTTTTACTATAAAAGTATATATAAAAACAAAGGCCTTTTCAACATGTCTATAGCTTAATGGTGGCGTCAATTTGCTGCAAGGAAAAAAGTACCGGAAGCACCCTTAATTTATTTGTGCAGGCATTTCCAGCAAGCAAATTCGCAATATCAAAAAGGGAGCGGAAATTACCGCTCCCTCCTAAAAACAACTGCATAGCTTAAACAGGTCAAGCGTTCATCCTTATGTATTGTAAATCAGAACTACAGGTACCAGCATACAGGTTGAACGGCCTTCCACGGTTGCTTCAAGAATCAGCCGGTTGATGTTTTCCACATAATCTCCCGCATTTATCTCAAAATCAAAAGTTACACTGCCTCCATTGTCCCGATGGATAATGTACGCACTTGCACGCTGAGAAGGTGAAATAGTGAAGCCCTGGGGCAGGTGCCAGCGCAAATTGACACGTTCAGGTATGCGGTAAGTGTTTTCAATAGTTATTCGAATGCTTTTTGATTTGTTTTCCTGAATATAAGGGTCTCCTTTATAGTCGATATAGATATTAAAGAAATCAAACTTATAAACAGGCCCGTTAAAGTGGGAAAGTATATATTTGGCGTTTTTCCCTGCATACAAGCATTCTTTGGATAGGTCCGAGAGATCCGTTTTTTCGGAGCTTATTTTCAAAGGAGCATCTTTTTTTGAGGTAACCTGCTTCGCGATGTTCACAATCCTATCGGAAAGAGAAAAAACATCCTGAGGAATAAGGCCTCCGTAATTTCCCAGGTCACCTATATTGAGACATGCAGTTTTAATACCTGTACCAATGGGCTCAATCCATTCTTTCGGTATGTAGTCATATCCGTTAATAATACCAAGTATTGCCCCTACTGTAGCTGCCGTACAGTCGGTATCCTCCCCGCAGTTTACAGTCATGCAAAGGGATTTTCCGAAATCACCTTCACCATATTTAAGGCCGCATATTACCAGCGCAAGATTCGATGGAACCTCCCATCCGAATCTACCGCCATCCAATCCCTTGGCAACATCCTCTTCGGATATGCTGAAATAAAAGCCTCCTTTAAACTGCCTGATTATCTCATCCCTCGCTTCAAGCAGCGGAGTTCCCTTTGCATAGAGCTCGCAGGCGAGTTTCACAGCTTTGGCACAGTCACATTCCGCCGGGATATAGCTTAAAGCGATATCAATAAGCTTATCTATATCCTTTTCTACAAATGCAGCACTTTCCAGGGCGGCAGCAAACATCTCGGCATATACGCCTTCACCGTCACCATGATCTATGATGGCATCCTCGTAAGCATATTTAACGGCAATATCGGGAGCGCCCGGAGCAATGCAAGCCCAAATTTCAGAACGGATGTATGCGCCGCATGAATGCTTGAATACATTATTGGCCATACCGCTTAAGGGCGGCATAAGGCCTGATCGCATGTTAATCTTGGCAGCGCCGTATTCTGCCCAGAAAGGCGTGACATAAGTCTGCCAATATTCCCCCAGCGTCCTACCATTTATATCTATTCCCCGCTCTTCAAGGGCAACAAGCCATAGAAGCTGGATATCCAGATCATCATTAGGAAGAGGCTCCCCCTTCATATCCTGGGTGTAAAAGGTTACATTGTTCACCTGCCTTTTCCATTCCATAGGTGCGCCCAAGGTACCTCCGGCATTTTTGCCCATCCAGCATCCAAGCACCTTGCTGTAGAATTCCTTTTCATTAATGATCATAACTAATCACTCCTCATATTATCTTCATAGACCTATACAAGTCTTGAAATTCTAACCGGTATCATCAGCAAAAATTTTAAGGTAGCCGCCAGGAATGCATGCAAAAAATAACAATAGGGTGAAATATTCGTTTGTGCCTTCTTTACTATGAACTTATATTCCGCTTTACATAAGGTTTTAATGCTATTATACCACAACCTGTAAATCGAAAATAGTTAATTTCCAAATACCCGGATTTAATTTGGGATGGTGAAAAAGCAGGATTAGATATAATGAAAAACAGTATTTGCAGCATTTGAGTTGTAACGGGGCCAGTTAACTTTTGACAGTTCAGAATCGACTATGATATAATGATTTGAAGTGTAATACCAGGTTAAAGAGTCAGCCGGATTGAACTGAGGTTATGACGCTGCAAAAGAAAATCTCTTGGATCAATCCTGATAAGCATTAAGAGGTTATTTACAGATGAAAAAGCTTATTAAAGCAGTACTTATTATTTTGGTTATCGAATTAGCAAGCATGTCATGCCTGATATTATATTTTGCATATGGCGCACAGGGTAACGGCGATGTTTACTATGAAGCGTATCATGAAACTGATATTGCCACCAAACCTGCCGCTCAGGATAAACGTACATATAACATCGAAGCAGAGGTCGAAGTTGCCGGAAATAAAATCCGGGTTACGGAGGATATTTTTTTTGATACCCGGAAGGACAAGCTTGAGCTTTATATTCCTTCTGCCAATGCTGCTGAAACGAAAATCGGACAAGTTGTATCCGACGGAAAAGTAACCAAGGTTGCAAGGCAGGAAGCTTTAATGGAAATCCAACTGGAAAATGCCTGGGATAGCGTGAGAATAAGCTATGAAATACTACCGGGCAGCACCGGAAGCACCATTATTTATAAAGACGGCGACTACTACCTCACCAACTTTCTGATTACCCCGGCAGTATATAAGGACGGAAAACCTGTCCATACCATAAAGAAAGGCTTTGGAGATCCATATATATATGAAATAAACAATTACCATGTGACCTTCAAAACTGAAAACCATCTGAAGGCATATGCGCCGGGCGGCAAAAAAGAGCAAACGTCGGATGACTATAAAATTACCACCTTTGAAGCATCAAATATAAGGGACTTTCCGGCCGTATTGATTGCTGGTGCGGATGTCCATAGCGAAAAGCTGGGAAACGTAAACCTCCATTTTATAAACTCCAGGGAAGCCGGAGAACATGTAAAGGAAGCCTTCAGCTTTGCGACGGCAAATATAGGAGAATACCCTTATGATGATTTCTATGTGGTAAAGGCTCCGATTTCGATAAGCGGAATGGAGTTTTCAAACATGATTTTTATATCTCCCGACTCTTTCAGCAGTTCCGCAAGGTTGAAGCGCATTAGCTACCATGAGGTGCTTCATCAGTGGTTTTATGGAATCATTGGCACCGACCAGCTGAATGAGCCCTTTTTTGACGAAGGACTGGTGGATTACCTGGCAGCATATTTAAGCAATAGCAAAGTAAAAGAATGGAAGAACAGGGATTTTAAAAAGCCACTGAAGGACTATAATTCCAAAAGCGAGTACTATGAACTGGCATATTATGATTCATCAGCATATTTCCATACTATTCATCAAAAACTTGGCAATAATTTTTATAGAGTCTTAAAGGATATTTATAACGATTGGAAATTCAAAATATTGTATTTTGACGACTTCCAAAAATATGTAAGCAAATATTAGGGGGAAGCAGTTTTGAAAACATACATAAGCGATAATATTGAAGAATATAAAGAGTTTTTATTGTCACACCCGAAAGGCCATTTTATGCAGTCTCCGGAATGGGCTGCGGTCAAGTCGGAGTGGACCAGCAAGATAATAATCGCCAAAGATGATAACGGCACAATAAAAGGGGCTATGAACATACTCATAAGGAAAATACCCTTTTTAAATTATACAATGATGCTGTCCTCCCGGGCTCCCGTGTGTGATCCTCATGATGCCGAGACCATCAGGGCCCTGGTCGACAAAGCAAAAGAGCTGGCACGCCAGCATAAATCCTATGTGCTTATGCTGGAACCGGATGTGGAAAAGGAAGACAGGGAATTTGAGCGTATTTTAACTGATTTGGGTTTTAAGATAAAGAGTCAGACCAAAAACTTCGAGGGTATAAATCCTCGTTTTGTTTACAGGCTGGATGTTAAAAACAAGACCGAAGACGAGCTTTTGATGAGCTTTCATCAAAAATGGAGGTATAACATCCGTCTTGCCCAGAGGAAAGGTGTTGAAATTAAAATTGGTACAAGGGATGACATCCCGGAATTCCACAAAATAATGGTGGAAACCGGGGTCAGGGACAATTTTGTCACTAGAAGCGTCGAGTACTTCCAGAAGATGTACGACTGCATGGCTCCTGAGCATTTAAGGCTATATCTGGCATACTATGACGGTAAAATCATCGCCGGTACCATAACCATCATGTACGGGAAAAAATGCTGGTATCTCTACGGAGCGAGCGGCAACGAGCACAGGAATCTGATGGCTTCTTACCTTCTCCAGTGGGAAGCTATAAAATGGTCTGTAGAAAAGGGCTGTGATATATATGATTTCAGGGGAGTATCCGGTGACCTGGATGAAAAAAATCCTCTGTATGGAATATACAGATTTAAAAAAGGGTTTAACGGATATCTGGTGGAGCTGATAGGAGAAGTTGACTATATATTCAACAAGCCTGTATATTTGTTGGTGGAAAAAGGGTTCAAGCTATTCAGGAAGATAAGGTCCAAAATTTATATGCTGAAGCATAAAAAAGAGGGTCAGAATGAAAACACTGGTGATTGAAAAGGAAAAACTAAAGCATAATATTGATATATTAAAATCCATGACGAGTTCAACCATTATCGCCGTTTTAAAAGGAAACGGTTATGGCCTGGGCATAGTGGAATTTGCCCGGTTTCTGCTGGATAACGGGATAGATTATTTCGCTGTATCGGAGATAAGCGAAGCGATAAAACTCAGGGAAGAAGGCTTTGAAAACAATATACTCCTTCTCACCCCTGCCAGCAGTGACGAAGAAGCTGAGACTATAGTCCAATACAACATAATACCTTCCATAGGTTCCTTGAATTCTGCCACTTTGATAAACGAAGCCGGAAAACGCCTCGACAGGATAATTGACGTCCATCTGAAAATCGATACCGGCTTCGGAAGGTTTGGTTTTATCTGGAATTCCATAGGAGACTGTCATTCCTTTTTGAAATCTTTGGAGAATATAAGGATAGTCGGAACCTATTCCCATCTGTCCTTTTCTTTCTCCAAGAAAGCAAAGTTGATACAGGTGCAATATGAGAGATTTCTAAAATGCGTTGAAGGATTGAATCAAAACGGTATTAGGACCGGCATGCTGCATATAGCAAATTCCTGCGCTTTTTTGCAATACGAGAGCATGCATCTTGATGCTGTGAGAATCGGTTCAGCTTTTCTTGGCAGGATACCCATCGAAAACAAGTATGGCTTGAATAGGATCGGGTACATGAAATCCAAAATAATAGAACTCAAAGAGCTGCCAAAAGGATATTACATCGGATATGCCAACACATACAAAACCAAGCGGCCAACCCGTATCGGCATAGTTCCGGTTGGATACAAGGACGGGTTTGGAGTGGAGAAAACAAAGGATACTTTCCGGTTCCTGGACATACTGAGGTATATCTATCATGACCTGAAGCTATTTAATAAAAGAATATATGTGCGTGTAAAGGGCAAAAAGGCTAAAGTCCTTGGACGCATCAGCATGTATAATATCGTTATAGACACTACGGATCTTGATGTAAGCATCGGCGACGAAGTTTTACTGGATGTCAATCCTGTTTTGATCGAAACCTCCATCAAAAGAGAGTACTTATGAAAAGGTTCAATTCTGTAACCAATTTTTTACTTAATAATTTGTTAAAAAGTACTTGTTATTTTCTGTAAGTTGATGTAAGATATTCATTAGTGTCGCATAGATATTCAAGATATGCTTAAATCAGTTAAGTTTAAGCCAGTTTATAATTTGATATTATTTGATGGAGGAGGTACACCAGGTCATGTCCCCGCATAAGTCTAAATCTTCTCTATATGAGAAGATTTGCGTTCTTAGAGTGGAATTGGAGCGCTTGCTTGATAAAGAAAGTACGAGTTCGATCAACGTTCTGAAATTGAGCAAAGAGCTGGACAAATACATAGAAAGTTATTACAAGTTCCAAGGTATCACACAAAATATATAATGAGTTGCATTTAATTTTTCTCCCCCCCCCTCTTTAATCTCCGACTAAAAGTGCCAATACTTTATAATAATAAAGAAAGGACAGATAAATTATCTTATCTGTCCTTCTCCATATATGATATATTTTATTGTTGTAAGCTCTTTTAACCCCACCGGTCCTCTGGCATGAAGCTTTTGATTGCTTATCCCTATTTCCGCTCCAAATCCAAATTCCCCGCCGTCGGTAAACCGGGTGGAAGCATTGACATAAACAGCTGCGGCATCTATTTCATTTAAAAACCTCTGAGCCTTATTATAGTTAGTTGTAACAATGGCCTCTGAATGTTTCGTACCATGTCTGTTTATATGATCGATGGCTTCATCTATTCCTCCTACCACCTTAACCGCAAGGATGTAGTCCAGGTATTCCTTGTCCCAATCTTCCTCAGCAGCAGGCAAACAGTCACTATATATGGCTCTGGTCCTTTCGCATCCCCGGATCTCCACATTAAGTCCCTGCAAAGTCTTAAGAACCTTAGGAAGAAATTCCTGGGCTACCGCCTCATCCACAAGCATGGTCTCAGCCGCATTGCATACACCAGGCCTGCTGGTCTTGGCATTTACTATTATCCTTTCGGCCATATCGAGATCCGCATCCCCGTCCACATATACATGGCAATTGCCGGTGCCCGTTTGAATTACCGGCACGGTGGAGTTTTGCACCACCGAATTTATCAGTCCTTCGCCACCTCGCGGTATCAAAACATCTATGTACTTGTTAAGCTTCATCATGCGGGCTACCGTCTCCCTGCTGGTATCCTCGATAAGCTGCACTGTACCTTCAGGCATTCCGGCCTCCGCCAAAGCAGTGTCGATAACTGATATGATCGCCTTATTGGAATTTATAGCTTCACTTCCACCCCGCAGGATAACGGCATTTCCTGATTTGATGCATAAGCCTGCTGCATCCACTGTTACATTGGGTCTGGCCTCGTAAATCATTCCGACAACCCCTATGGGTACTCTTTTCTGACCAATCTGAAGCCCATTGGGGCGCTTCCACATGGAAACAACCTCACCCACCGGATCCGGAAGGGCAGCAATCTGAAGCAGGCCTTCCGCCATGGCGGCTATTCTCTTTTCGTTTAAGGTAAGCCGGTCTATGAGCGCTCCTTTTATGCCCCTGTCAACAGCATTTTGAACGTCTATTGCGTTTGCTTCCAGTATCTTTGCCTTTTCCTTTATCAAAAGCTCCGACATCTTTTTTAAAGCATCATCCTTTATCAAAGATGAAAGGTTGGCCAGCTTATAGGATGCCTTTTTCGCCTTTTCTCCCTTGAGGATCAGCTCATCCATACCATAACACCTCCTGCCTTTATTTTGCCGATTTGGAAAGAAATAAAGAACCGATGTCCTTGCCATTTATTATGTCCATGATAATCTCAGGATTATCTCCGTTGGTCAAAACCATGTTTACGCCGGAAGAAGTGGCTATCTTCGCAGCATTCAGCTTTGTGATCATGCCGCCGGTTCCCCTTTTCGTGCCTGCTCCTTCGGCACATTTTTCTAACTCCGGTGTTATCTCCTCTATCACGGAAATCAGTTTTGAACACTCATTTTTCCGCGGATCGCAATCGTAAAATCCGTCTATATCGGAAAGTATGATCAGCAAATCCGCCTTTACCAGCTTTGCAACGATAGCCGACAAGGTATCATTTTCACTGAAGGTATCCTCCTGTCCGGCTTTTATTTCTTCCACAGAAACAGAGTCATTTTCATTTACTATCGGGATTACGCCCTTTTTTAGCAGCTCTTCAAACGTATTTATTACATTCTCCCGTCCATAATCGTTGCTCAGTATATCCCGGGTAAGAAGTATCTGACCTACTATATGCTCATATTCCAGAAAAAACTTGCTGTAAATATGCATCAGCTCGCATTGTCCTACCGCAGCGACAGCCTGCTTTTCCCGTATATTATGGGGGCGCTCCTTTAGTTTGAGCATCCCGACCCCTACACCGATGGCTCCGGATGATACAAGTATGACTTCTCTACCCTGGTTTACCAGATCCGACAGCACCCTGGCCAGCCTATCAATCCTGGTAAAATTCATTTTTCCCGTATCATAGGTTAAGGTGGAAGTCCCAACCTTGACAACTATTCTCTTGGCGTCTTTCAATTGCTCCCTTATATTCGCCATTTTCCTGATACCTCACATTGCAGCAAAATTGCATTCTAATTCCTGAAATACCGCCTTTTGGCGGCAGTTCATCATGAATGCATAATCATACATTAACAAGATTTGTTATCTATGATTTAACATAATATATCACAATAAACCTCAATATTCAATAAAGTAAAGAAAATTCTTCCTGTAAGCAAAAGACAAATTAACACGATGTTCCGGCAACAGCCTTGTCCGGTGGGGATTAGCCCCCTGCCCCTTTTGAGACGAAGAGAGCCCAAAACACAGCCAAGTTTTAACCAGCCTTTATAAAGTGCATCAATTGATATTGTCAGCGTGTCGGTTCGGTTACACTATCTATGCTTCTTTTTTCGTACTGATTTTTTATGCTGCCATCCCGTCCGCTTCCGGATTCCTTCTCCTGTTTTTTGTCCTCAAAAAACCTAAAAATGCTTACAATGTTTTTTCCGCTGTTTCTAGAAGACAGCAAGGCATAATCATACCCTATCAGGAAACCGATTATTGCCATGCTTAAATAAAGCACAATCATTTTCTTTGTGACTAGTCCTTTTAGCATGCACATTACCTCCTGCTGGTAAGTGTTTGCATCGAAAAGGAATATTATTCAATATACCAGCAGGAACAGTGCAAAATGACGTACACCTTTTAGTTCTCAGCGTCTGCACCGTAACATACAATGCCCCTGTCGGCATCCACGGTTACCACCGAACCGCTCTTTAATATCTGGGTGGCATTATCGGCCCCCACAATCACCGGAATATCTAAAGCCAACCCCAATGTAGCAGCATGGGAGTTTGTTCCGCCTTCCTCCACAATAAGGGCGGAAGCCCTTCTGGCGATAGGAATTATATCATTGTTTGTAAAGGGCAGCACCAGTATCTCTCCATCGACAAACTTCTCGTTTGCCTCCTCAAAGGTCCTGGCAACACACAGCTCCCCCGTAACTGATCCTGAACCTATACCCGTACCCTGCACTAAAACCTTACCTACTATATGCACCTTCATGATGTTTGTAGTTCCGCTCACCCCTATTGGAATACCAGCGGTGATTACCACCAGGTCTCCATTGCGGACAAGCCCCGACTCCAGCGCCTTTTCAATTCCGGAGTCAAACATTTCATCTGTAGAAGACGCATAATCAACCAGGTATGGCAAAACCCCCCAGGACAGTGATAACTGGCGTTGTACTCTCGGGGAAACGGTTGTTGCAATAATCGGGCAGTCAGGTCTGAACCGGGAAATCATCCTGGCGGTATGTCCTGACTTTGTAACCGTTATAATTGCCGCTGCCTTGAGGTCCTGAGCCGTAGTGCAGGTTGCATGGCCTATGGCGTTGGTTACGCTTGTAACTATATCTCCTCTGAAGTCGGAGAAACGCCTCCAATAATCAATGGAGCTTTCTGCCTTTTCTGCTATTCTTGACATCATTTCAAGGCTTTCTACAGGATACCTTCCTGCTGCGGTTTCGCCGGACAGCATTATAGCGCTGGTACCGTCATAAATGGCATTGGCTACGTCACTGGCCTCAGCTCTTGTCGGCCTGGGATTTCTTATCATTGAGTCAAGCATCTGGGTTGCAGTAATGACCGGTTTGCCATTGGCATAGCACTTTTCTATGAGCATTTTCTGAGCGATGGGCACTTCTTCCACCGGAATTTCTACTCCCAGGTCTCCCCTCGCCACCATAATGCCATCGGCTACCTTGATTATTTCATCAATATTCTCTAGTCCTGTACGGTTTTCGATTTTGGCGATAACCTTTATATCGGCGCCGCCGTTTTTCTCCAGAAGCTTTTTGATATCCACGACGTCGTCGGCTTTTCTTATGAAAGAAGCTCCTATGAAATCAAATTCATTTTCGATTCCAAACTTTATGTCTTCGATATCCTTTTCCGTTATCGACGGAAGACGTACTTCCACGCCCGGAACATTGATTCCCTTCCTGTTTCCTACAACACCACCGTTTATTACGGTACAATAGATATCCTTGTCTCTTATCTCCTCAACTCTGAGCTCCACCAGACCATCATCGATCAGTATGCGGCTTCCTTTGGTGACATCTTTGTAGAGATCCTTATATGAAACCGAAACTCTGCTTTCATCTCCCAAAATGTCATCATGACAGAGTATGAAGGTTTCTCCCGGCTTTAGCTGCACTTCTCCTTTTTCAAAGATGCCAGTGCGGATTTCAGGTCCCTTGGTATCAAGGAGAAGGGGAATCGGCAGACCAAGGCTGTCCCTTACCTTCTTAAAAGTGTCTATTCTTTTCTTATGTTCTTCATGGGTGCCATGGGAAAAATTTATACGGGCGACGTTCATTCCCTTCAGCATGAGCATTCTAAGTACATTTTCATCATCTACCGCAGGTCCTAATGTACAGATTATTTTTGTTTTTCTCATATTTCCTCCATCCTATTACTAATAAAAAGAACGTAAAATTTAACAATGCAATAAGCTAATACTACATCATTGTACTGGAAAATAAAGGTTTTAAGGCTCCTTCAACTTCCTTGCGACGAATAAATCAATCTGTTGAAACTGCGCAAGAACATGGTAGGTATATTTATGAGCCAACTTGCCGCACTTCGGGTAAAGCCGTCTTTCGGCAAGCACTTCCACATAATGCCAAAAACAAAGTAGAACTAACCTATAATAATCGTCGATATTATAGCATAAGCTGCATCTGCCTGCAAGCAGCACATGTATATATAGGCCTTTCCTGTCCCCGGTAATGCCGGATTGTATAAGACAGCATCCATAACCGGATATAAATAAATCTTTAATTAACACTTTGGACCGACTCCTTAAAATCTAAGGCATATCATCAATATGATTATCATCTTATACACAGGGTTTTCGCTTTTCACCTAATACATAAAGACTAAACTCTCACTTAAATGTAGATTTTTTAACAATATGCTGGCAAGTGCAATCAAAAAAGTGTAAAATAATTTACATCAGTAAATTATTAAAGTGCAACGAGGTATCAAAAATGATAAATGCAATGGAAATAATTGAAACAATCAAAATGATACAGGAAGAAAATCTTGATATCAGAACCATTACCATGGGTATTTCCTTGAGGGATTGCATCCATCCCGACGGAAAAATCGCATGCGAAAAGATTTATGACAAAATCACGCGGCGTGCCGCCAATCTTGTCAAAGTCGGAGATGATATAGAAAGGGAATTCGGTATACCTATAATCAACAAAAGGATATCCGTTACCCCCATTTCCATAATAGCTGAAAGCAGTGATGAGGAGAATTATGTCAAGTTTGCACAGGTTCTGGACAGAGCGGCTGACACTGTCGGAGTGAACTTTATCGGCGGGTTCTCGGCGCTGGTTCATAAAGGCTACACGCCTGGCGATCGAAAGCTTATAAGCTCCATCCCCGAAGCGTTAAGCTCCACAAAAAAGGTATGCGCTTCCGTGAACCTGGCAACGACAAAGACCGGTATCAACATGGATGCGGTAAGGGAAATGGGACAAATCATAAAGAGATCAGCCGAGCTTACCGCCAGCGAAGGCGGAATGGCATGTGCAAAGCTTGTGGTGTTTGCCAATGCACCGGAAGATAATCCTTTTATGGCGGGAGCCTTTCATGGCGTCGGAGAGCCGGAATGTGTGATAAATGTCGGTGTAAGCGGGCCGGGAGTAGTAAAATGTGCCCTGGAGAAAGTAAGAGGCGCAGACTTCGGAACGGTAGCGGAAACCATCAAGAAAACCGCGTTCAAAATAACCAGAATGGGACAATTGGTGGCACAGGAGGCATCCAGAAGGCTTAACGTGCCTTTTGGAATAGTGGACCTGTCCCTTGCCCCGACTCCGGCTGTAGGGGACAGCGTTGCCCATATCCTCGAGGAAATGGGTCTTGAGAAATGCGGTGCCCCGGGCACTACAGCCGCACTGGCTCTTCTGAATGATGCTGTCAAAAAGGGCGGAATAATGGCATCCTCCTATGTAGGCGGTCTGAGCGGTGCCTTTATCCCGGTAAGTGAAGACGCCGGCATGATTGACGCGGTAGTCAAGGGAGCATTGTCCATTGAAAAGCTGGAAGCCATGACCTGTGTATGTTCGGTGGGCCTTGACATGATAGTGGTTCCCGGAAGCACCAGCGCTGAAACAATTTCAGCGATAATAGCCGATGAGGCGGCTATCGGAGTGGTCAACAACAAGACGACAGCGGTAAGGATCATACCGGCTCCGGGTAAAGAGGTAGGAGACATTGTTGAGTTTGGAGGATTGCTCGGCTCAGGTCCGGTCATGGAAGTCAACCGCTTCCGCAGCGATGAATTTATAAAGCGCGGCGGAAGGATTCCCGCGCCCATACACAGTTTGAGAAACTGATTTATGGATTGTCTAAATAAAGCAAAAGCCTTAGAGACGATTGCATTTGTATCACATGCTCCAGTGGATGTGGATAATGAAAAGCAGAGCATGAAATGAAGTATAGGACATTATCGAAAAGAGAACGCACATATGCGAGGAGGATTTTTTAATGAAAGCAGTTATAACGGTGATAGGCCAGGACAAGGTTGGAATAATAGCGGCAATAAGCAAAATACTGGCCGATAGCAACATAAACATACTGGATATAACCCAGACCATAATGCAGGAAATATTTACAATGATAATGATAGTGGATGTTTCCGGGTCAAATATAGAATTTTCAGAGCTGTCTGAAAAGCTGGACCAAAAGGGAAAGGAGCTAAACCTGACCATCCGGATCCAGCGTACGGATATTTTCAACTCAATGCACAGGATATGATAATTTCCCACCCGGGTAAGGCAGCAAACTGGGCAAACCGGTTTGCTGCTTTTTTCCTGTTTTTCTGATGTGTGAAGCTTTTCTTTTAGCATTTGCTTCTATGCTGTTTGCCTTTGTGCAATGTATGTAATTTCTAATAGAAAAATAAGCAACACACCAAAGAAAAGGCTTGGACTGCTAATCCCTGCTTGCACTGAAAACGGCGGCAATTTCTGAAGGCTGCATCTTAAAGCTCTGAAATTGACCTTTTATTATAATTTTAATTCAGCTATGGTACGATTAAAACATTAAAGATGATGTAGAAATTTATTTAAAAGATATGAGTTTCAATTCCAATATGGGCAAATTTTAAGCAAAAGCAGCAAAAATGCCCCCTTAGCCCCTTCCGGAATAATTCCTGTAACCTTAGAAAAATATATAAGATAATGTGTTACATTTCCATCCATCTGGCGTCTATATAGAGTGAAAGGGGGACAATACCGGTGCACCTGAAATTTATTGACCTTTACGACCGATATTTCGACGACATATACCGCTATACATATTTTAAAACCGGAAACAAGTGGGAGACCGATGACCTGGTAAGTGAAATATTCACAAAAGCCTACGAAAATTTCAGTTCCGCCAAAGGAAGCTACAAAGCATGGCTTTTCACCATAGCAAGAAACGCGATTACCGATCATTACCGGAAGAAAAAAGAAGTAGTCTTGGGAGACGATATGGATTTATATACATATCCTCATACCTTTGAAGAGGATTTGGAAAAGGATGAGGAATTAAAATGCCTTAAAAGCTCCCTCAAAATGCTTTCCGGAGACGAGCTGGAGATAATCAGCCTGAGGTATTTTTCAGACATGAAGTATGGCGATATAGGAAAAGTCTTGGGAAAGTCGGAAGACGCGGTGAAAATGAAAGCATTCAGAACCATAAAAAAATTAAAAACCTTGGTAAATAACTTGGTAGTGTCAAAAGTTCTATGAAAGAATAAAATTTTGACGCCAGAAATGAGAGTATTTACCAAATATGCACATTGGAAACCAAATAAGCAACAAGAAAAACCATGGGAATATAATACCTGTGGATTTGATGGATAACCCGCCCGAGGCATGGATAACAAGTGGATAAAGCATTGGCAACGAAAAGCGTGTTGCCAACACTTTATCACACAAGTTACCCACACCCCTCAAATCAGCGGGTTACCCACAAACTCCACAGGTTCGGCGGCGACTGTTTTGCTATGCTATGCTACAAAAATAAGAGGATGAATTTCGTTCCTTAAGCAGATTGTTGGGCTTTGATGTATTCTTGGGACATTTTAATGAGTGTAACCCACCTGGCAGGCATATTAGGCCGGTCTTTGAGCTCTTCTAAGACCACCGGCACCCTGCCTTCCAGAGAGGAATGAGGCCTTAGGAAGTTGAAGTAGGCTACAAACAGTGTAAGGAAGGATACTGAACCTGCATAGTTGTTAAAACCGTTGGTGGGTCTGTAGTTTCCCTTGAAGGTGCGGTTTAACCTTTCGATGATCTGCTTTAAAGGCCTGTATTCTTCGGAGATAGGGTCGTCGTTGGTAAGACCGATTACCTGCTTTATGTCAAAGTGGATGCCGTACTGGGCGAAATAGTGTTGAGCAAGCATGTAAATAGGGTTCCCGTCAAAGATCAGGGTAAGATCCTCAGGAAGCTTATCGAACTTGGACAATGCTTCGTCAAGAGCATAAATTGCAGCTTTAACATCACGGTTGGCAGAGACGGGGTATGAGAGGATAATCTTCTTTACTGCGTCGAATATAAAGAATACGTAATGCCATTTGCCCAGAACCTTTATGTACGTCTCATCCCCGCAGATGGAATCTGAGAGATCATACTTGTAGTTGTCAATGAAGGGTTTAATGTTTGTGGCAACAGCATCGGCATAATTTGATACCGACTGATGAGAAACACTTACACCATGTACTTCACGCATAAGGGCAGCTGTCATCCGGGTAGAAAGGCCAAAATTGACATGGTATGTAAGTATCAGCCCCAGGACGTGAGGAGAGACATAAAGCCTTGATATATCTACACTCGGAGGCTGGGAAGGCTTTCTTACCAAAGGCTCAAAGTCAATATCAAACTCCCTGTAGATGTAATGGAGCTTGAAATCATGTGGAGAAGACTTGTAGCGCTGCTTGTCTTCCTCGGACATGGAATTGAGCCTGTCAAGGTAATAGGGGCACTTGGAGTTGGTGCACTTATGTACGTTGAAGTCCTTACGCTCTTTCTTAAGTTCCAGTGTCCTTCCACAGTGGGGGCAGAGGAAGATGAGATTTTTTAGGTAACGGTTTTTCTTGTTGAAAGTGCACTTGCAGACTTTGCATAAGTACTGGCCTTTACCACCGGTATTGTCGTAAAGGTATTCATGAGGAGCTCCACATCTTGGGCAGGCCATAGTATCAGGGACTGTAGAAGCTTTTCTCCTTGTAATAGGGGTTATAAGCTTACCGGTTTCCTTGAGATGATTTGAAATAAGCTGCTTATAATCAAGCTTCTCAAGTGTCTCAATAATCGGCATGGTATCCACCACAAGCTTGCGGTAAGGCTTCCTAACAGGCTCATCGTAGTACTTGCGGACGGATCCTTTACTAAAGAGTGCACACATGAGGTAAATGATAATTTTAGCTTGTATTTGAATGTATAGTAGTAAAACTGTTATAATGTTGTTCAAAGGTACTTAACTCCTTTCTTTGGGGGTTGTCCAGCAACAACATTATACCAAAAAAAGGGCAAGTACCTTTGCCTTTCTATACATTCTTAATTTCCAGTTAAATGAGGGTAAAACCCTTAATAATATAAAAGCAAGTAAAACCAAGGGTTAGAGGTCAAAAGCATATCAAAACTTTTGACACTACCAATAACTTTATGGAGGGAAAGAAATGAAAAGGATGGAAGACATGGACCTTGACAGGGCCTTTGAAAAGATCAAAAATACACTGCCGGTTAACCATGATCTTAAAAGGGAGTTGAGGAAAAATTTTATAAAAAAGCGCAAGCCGAGTTTGTGGAAAAAGTTGGCAGCTACAGCTGCTGCAGTGGCCGTAATCAGCTCTGCTGTTTTCTGGACAAACTATGATCCGGTGGAAAGGGTGAGCGCCGCCGAACTAAATATTCAAAATCATATATCTTTTGTTGACATAGGCAGCAGCCAGCCTTTACATGTCAGTGAGCATAACGGCAAATTATACATGCCGGTCTTTGGCGAGGGGATTTTCATCTATGATGGCAAAGGGTTTACAAAAATAAACGATGAGGACACATATTATTTAAGAGTATCCCCCGACGGCAAGCAACTGGTATTTTCCTCCGACGGAGTTTTGAAAACACTGGATATGGCATCGGGGAAAGTAAATGAAATACTGAAGGGAGACGGAGCGGAAATCTATTATGAAGAACCCTCATGGGTAGACGACCACACAATATTATATGTAAAAAAAGAGATCCAGTTCAACGATACCCACGGTTTCACAGTGAAAGAATCCGGAATCTACAGCCTTGATTTAATTACCATGAATTCAGTCAAGTTGACCGACGGTGAACATCCATCCCACGTAAATGGCATGAATTCAGTAGTTTTTTCTCGGGATGGCAAAGTAATGTTTTTAAATTTGAAATCCAAATCCGAAGAAATTGTTGATGACGGAAGATTTCCGTCGGTATCTCCGGACGGCAAATATATCGCTTATGTAAAAACAGAGACCTCATCCAAGGAAGTGGCGAAAAACGCCCGTATTGACGAAGCCATAGAGGACATTTGGATAGCTGATACGACGGACTTTTCCGTTAAAAAGAAATTAACTGCCAACTATCCCCATTATTTTATAAGTGCCGATGAGTGGGCAGGCAGCCTGGAACCGTCAGACGTCCCTCAGGTTCTGGAAATACCGGGCACCTACAGCTACTATGAACCCACATGGAGCAGCGATTCCAAAAGCATATACGCTGTCAAAAGCTCCAGCGCACAAGAGTCAGGTGAAGCAGGCAACAGGGTCATGCGCATAGACCTTGCTCCTGAAACAGTATCCCCAGCTAATACGGTCAGGAGATATTTGCAGGCTTTGATCGCAAGGGATGATGATTATGCCAAAAGCCTTATGAAGGAGCCCCCGGAGATACTGACCATATCAAATCCCCACCCGGTGGGATACAGAATTACCGATGAGGGTACAGAAAACGGCAATAGCTATGTGGATGCCGAAGTCTACTGGAGCTATACTGCCAATCCCTATTACCAGGTGATTAAGTCCAGGTATTATCTTACGGCAGGTGCCAGTGGGTACATCATAGACAGCATAAAGGAAGACAGCACCATCGAAGTGTATGAAAGGGAAGGCTCCGTATATATAGCCCAGAGGGATGACAAAGAGGAAATCTTCAAAGAATCCGATATTCCAGCCGAATACCTGGAAGGCGACAGCTTGAGGTTGGCTTCCCTGGCTTATAACCCTGACAGCGATAGCATAGTTTTCGCCTTGCAGTTGATGGATTCCGTCAAAGGCGATGCCATCATTAGAATAATGAGCTACAGCAGAAAAGCCAAAAGCTTCCAGCTTATAAACGATGTAAAGGCAAATGACGGTGTGGATGATATAGGCGCTACCGGCCTCACCATGGATTCCGACGGGAATTACGCCGCTCTGGATGTCTACACCCAGTCCGGTGAAACCTTCGGCAGAAACGCATATGCTTTCGATCTGAAAAGTGGTGAGAGCAAAGATCTGTCCGCCCTGTTTACTTCTGAAAGCGCTGAAAACATCAGCACCAACTTCTGGGATGAGGGAAGGCTTGTGATTTCAGCAACCATAGACCAACAGACCGTCAAATGTGTGTATGACCCGGAAACCGGAGAAATGAGCAGCTTTTAAGCCGAACCTCTGACAAGAAGCCGCCCCGCGCCCGGGCCACCAGGGATATATCCTTACGGACGAGATGAGGAAAAATCTTCTGACGGGAGAATTAAAGCTTCTTTATAAAATAGCTTATATAGCATTATGGCTTTAAGGTCAATGACAATACCGATACCATGATGGTAGTGACTATAATCCTTCAACCATGGTAGCAAACATAATTTCCATACCCAAGGATTCATAGCAGAATAGCATTCATAGCAAAATGACCATGTAATACACTATATAATTAAAGCAGCTTTATATGATGACAGCATTAAAGGCGTGCAAGCCGCCAATCGGCCTGTACGCCTTTAATGCATTATTGCAAAAGATATAAACATCCTTTATAATGCCGGAAACCGCCGTTTAAAAGCACTTCTGGCCAAAACATTTGCTCATTCCTGATACTCCGGCTGCGTAATTTCCTGGGAAATAATATAAATTATAGCTTGATCTCCAGTTTGACCAGTTTTGCCAGCACTTTCAAGCTTTTCTCCGACACAGTTTCCGTGGAAAGCCGCCCATCATTGCTAATAAGCAGGAGCTTACCGCCTTCCAGCTTTTTAATCTGGCGTATTGCCCTCTTTCCCCCATATTCCACCAGGCATATCGCATTGTTTTCTACTTCATGGGCAGCATGAGCAAAGGCGATGTCACCTTTCATAATTCTAAAGCCCATCATATCGTTTTCCTGTATTTTTAGGTAAAAAACCTTGTCCTTGGCATATCCCTCAACCTTGTTGGATATCACAGGAAGCTGCCTGCTGCCTACGACTTTTGTCAGATCATACTCATAAACCGGTACGGTTTTCAGTACCGAATCCAAAGCATCACTCCACATTTCCTGAACTTTATTCTCCTGCGGCTTTACACCAAGCGTAGCCTTTTTAACCACAGCTTTTTCTGGAACCGGCGCTTCTTTTTCTATAGCCAGCATCAGGTCATTTATCTCCTGACCCAGAGCCTTTGAGATTCTCTTGACCAAATCATCGTTTGCTATCCTTTTGCCCGCCTCCAGATCCCTGATAAAGCTTTCATTAACCCCGACAGCTTTACCCAGCTGCTTGTGGGTCATGCCCTTTTGTTCCCTGATCCTTTTTATTTGCGAACCTATTCTGCTCATCCGTATCACCACTTTATATGTATTTGTCGCTCTTTATGTACTTATCACTTTTTTACGTGTTCATCACTTTTTTGGGTTCATTAAGTTTTTGGGTTCATTAAGTCACGGCGTTTGAATAATTTGTTTAATAGACATAATTAGTTAACTGTGTTAAACCTTTTACCAAGCTTAAATATGGATCTATATCATAATCACCGAAAACACAACAAAGCATCGATTTTTCAAATAGTCCAACAGCCTCAGCAAATCAGCCCCTCAGAAGCCATCAAAAATTGAAAACAGCAAAAATGAAAATAGCCAAAACCTTAAGCAAAAACAAGCTGCACCAGCAGCATATAGACCACGGTTCCCGCGCCAATGCTCAGCAAAGTGCTTTTCTTCCAAACATGAAGCAGCACAACACAAGCAACAGCGATGGCTTCAGGGATTCCATAAGGTGCAGCCAGCACCGAAACATCCTTGAGGCAGTATACCACCAGCAAACCTATCGCTGCATAGGGTATCACGTCACCCAGATAATTTATAAATCCGGGTATTTTTTTATTTTTAGGAAACAGTATGAAAGGCAGCGCCCGGGTTAAAATTGTTCCCAGTGAGATAACTGCAACAAGAACAAGCAACTGCTGCGTATTCTGCGTCATTCTCCAGTCCCCCTCTCCACCTGCTTCCTGAACAACGAAAATACAGCTATTATGAGAATCATAGCCGGTATAATAAATCTATCTGCTCCAAACAAAAGCCGGCAGATCAGAGACACTCCCACGCCAACCAGTGCAGGAACATGATTCTTCTGGGCCTGCCACTGGTTTACAAAAATTACCACAAATAAGGCCGTCATTACAAAATCTATGCCTTTAGTGCTAAAAGAAAACATTGAACCCAACATCCCACCGATTGCCGAAGCAGCTACCCAGTAAATCTGGTTGAGCAATGTGACAAAAAACATGAACCAGCCCCTGTCAATACCCTCCGGCGGGTCAGTGGAACACACAATGGAAAACGTCTCGTCAGTAAGTCCAAAAACAAGATAGGGCTTTTTTCTCCCCGTATCTTTGAACCTCTTAAGCATAGACAATCCGTAAAACAAATGCCTGGCGTTTACCATAAGGGTCATAAAAAAAGCATTTACCGGGTTAAAGGCCGTTGTAAACAGATTGACCGCCACATATTGCATGGACCCGGCAAAAACAAATACGCTCATCAGAACCGACCATCCCAAACCGTAACCCTTGCTGCTCATAAGTATGCCATAAGCAGCTCCGAGAAAGAGATATCCCGTCATGACTGGAATCGTATAGGGAAAGGCTGCCTTCAAAGCTTTTACCTTTTGCTGCAACTGCTGTACCCCCTGTAGCTTCTGTCATTTTTATCCGTTATAATTGCATTTCTGACATTATACAGCACGTTCTTCAAAGATGTCAACGAGTTTCCAAAGGCTTGCCTCCTCCCGCATCGCGCCGATAATGATCACTGCATCAGGGGCTCAAAGTTCCGGCCATCGGAAAGCCTATCCCTTGAGAAAGCAGTCAACGCACATTATCTCTCCTTCTTCATCGTCCTGCATAAGCTTTTTCAACTCTTTTCCGCATCGGCTGCAGTGTACTATGACAGGTTCTTCCTCCTCCTCATCATCACATTCCTCATAGTGATCGCAATCCAAATCACAGCCATCAGCTTCACAATCAATGCATTCATCGGAAGGAAACCCAAATTCGCATTCAAACCGGGACTCTCCATTTTCATCGTCAATGACGCTTTTTAGATTTTTGCAGCTTTCACATATGCATTCTCCCATACAATCCCACCTTTCATTTTTCAATAATGCATACACGCTAGACATAATCGCAAATTTGAGCTTAAATTCTTGCATACCAAGGTTTAGATATCTTTCGTTTTATACCCGGATATGCAACTCTCCTGTTTTTATACCCATGTTTTAATTCATTAGCTTTCATACTCAGATTTTCATTTCTTTCGCTTCCATGTCCATATTTTCGCTTTTTTTACTTTCACACCCGGCATGTTATCTTTCTATTTTATATTAATCCAAGCTACAATTCTTACGCTTTCATACCTGGGTTTTTATTTCATTCGCTTTCATGCCCAGGCTTTCACTCTCACTATTTGAACCGATATACATAGGTCAGCCGCATCAGCAAGTGATGATCTTGTCATGGTCATAAACGGGTTTTATAGTCTCTCCAGGCGGCACGACAAGGTATTCGTCCTCGTTCCAGTCACCGTTTACAAGCCCGCGGATCAATCGCATATCCCCATCCAATACCCTTACTCTCTTTCCGATTTCCTCAGCATAGCTTTCAAGTTTTTTCAGGTATCCCAGGTGTTCCGTTTCCGGCACTTTGATGTAGATAAGCTCGTCGCTTTCATTTTTCGGATGCAGCATTTCCCAGAGATACTTTGCATTCTCCTCCCCATATTGCTCCACATATTCCTCATAGGCTTTGTCCAGGCCCAAAAGCTTGCTTGTATCGCTTTCCCTGAGATAGGAGTCTTTTCCTCCCCTTTCCATATATCCGGTGGAACTCCACTCAGCGCTGAGATTATCCTTGAAATATTCTATAAACTTACTCTTGGACCCCAGAAATATGGTACAGCAGTCATGGGCTCTTGGGATTACCAGAGGAATAGAACGGGCAGCAATTCCGGCAGTTCCATTGCCGCAAAGGCCATAACCCAGCAAAATAGCGTCATAACCTCCCGTCTTTTCTACAGAATCAATTTTCTCTTGAATGATCTTTCTCAGTTCATTGGAATTTTCATGGGCGTTTTTGGGTGTAAACTCCGGATCGACAGTATTAGATGTAGCAGCTATCGCCAGGCATGCTTCCCTCAAAAATACCTCACAGCAAATAAGTTTGTACTTCATGCATTTTCCCCCGTTCATTTTACAAAGTATCTGAAAGTCTTTCCCTATATCCAGACTATTGCTTTCCTTCCAATATTTTGACGGCTCGGTTGACCTCTTCCGCCGTCGGGCTTCTTACTCCTTTTAGCTTATACTCCTGGCCAAGCTTCTCCCACTTGTATTCACCCATATTATGATACGGCAATACTTCCACCTTTTCAACAGTTTTCAGCTGCTTTATAAATTCACCTGCCAGCCTTAAATCTTCTTCGCTGTCGGTATATCCCGGCACCAGCACATGCCTTATCCAAATGGGAATTCCCTTTTCAGACGCATACAGAGCGAACTTTTTTATTAACTCATTGCTTACTCCGGTGATCTCCTTGTGCTTTTCATCAACAGCATGCTTGATATCCAGCAGAATCAGATCGGTATACTCAAGGAGCTCCTTTACTTTTTCCACGGCTGCAAACCCTGAGGTGTCCAGTGCCGTGTGAATATCCATTTCCCTGCATCTTTTGAAAAGCTCTGCAACAAAGCCTGCCTGCAGGGTCGGTTCTCCTCCCGTCACCGTAATTCCGCCACCGGAAGAACGCATATATGTCAAATATTTTTTTACCTGTTCCATAACCTCGTCCACCGTATATTCACGGCCTCCCGATACATCCCATGTATCCCTGTTATGGCAATATATGCAGCGCAGGGGACAGCCCTGCATGAACACCACAAATCTGATGCCCGGCCCATCCACCGTACCAAAGCTTTCAAAGGAATGTATCCTGCCTTTTATCGCCATTTGCCTCACCTCTCCTCCTGCTTATATTTTTACCCTGAATTTCTCTATTGTATCCGGTTAAGTATTCCAACGACAACCTTGCCGCAATTTTGACTATCATAAGGCGCTCCAACTGCCCGCCAGGCTCCCGGAACAGTGCTGCTGGGATTCGCTTTAAGCTTTATAAGCTTTCGGCAAATAACAGCAAAGCAGCCACACAGGATTGTGCCTGCAAGGCTGCTTCGCTATTCTCTAGATAGCTGCACTTTCATATATCAATATGCTTACTCTGTAAGTTTCAGTCCGAAAACCGGATTACCCTGGCTCCCAGACCATGGTGCGGCAGCAAGCACACCATATGAAATTTATCAAAGCACCCCATCTGATGATAGTGGGGCTTCTTGTCAATGTTTCTCCCGTATCAATTTTTCATCAGCCTTAAAGGGTTTCCCACACAAGTGGGCCATTCATCTTCCGGCCATTTAAAGAGTACTTCTCATGGCTGTATAAATCTATATCTCCAGTTCTATTATATCACTAAAGTTCTCACATTCCTCAAGTTTTTTTATCAGGCTGTATTTTTTCCTGAAGCCCTTGTCTTTTCTGTTTATATATTTTTTAGTTTTCAAATCCTCTGCCATCCTCCGGATTTCCTCTTTGAATTCCTGTAAAAAATCCTTTGTCCCGGTGGGCGCGAATTCCAGCCCTATGTCTTCATTGAGGAATATCATGCCTTCGGGCATCCTCTTTACCTTTATTTTAAGCATTTCCTTCTTGTATTTTATGAGTTTTTTCGATAGGTTCAGGCTACCAGCCTCCTCAACTGCTGCAGCTGTCCCGCACGCTATACAGATAAGCAGGTCCTTTGAGAACCTGTTGTCCTTTGAGCGAAGTCCGCAATTGGGGCATGTATAGAATATTCCTGCAGGGCTTACTTTGACAGGTGGCGGCAGACCTGCCCCAGGGAGCTTGTAATCCAATATTTCCACAATCCGGTTATAGGCATAACAGCTGATTGAAGAAGGACAGAGCCGTCCGTTTTCGTCTTCCCATTTAATCAAGTCACCTCTATCGATAAGGGACTCAACAATAACCTGCGCCTTGCTTTCCAGTGCCTTTTCCACAATCATATTGGCCAACTTGTGAAGGTCCCCGGAGGAAATCTTTCCGCCCTCAGCCAGAGCATTGCCATTTTTGGGGCAATATTTCAACGCTGCCTTTTCCAGTTCTATCCCGCCTTTGTCCGATATTTCACCCTCTCCGTTTACAACAGCAAAATTCAGGACATTTTTGATTCCCCTGGATACTCCGAGATAGTTTTCTGTTTTTACTGCCTCACAATCCCCTATATCAACGCTTATCGATAAATAATACTCCTCTCCCTTTTTTGACAGCCTGGCTGTCTTAAGGATCGAAGGATTTTCCAATGCTTTTTTCAGATAGGCCTCCTGCCACTTCCCGAAACTAAGGGGAACCAGCAGGTAACGTTCCTTTCTCCCGCTGCTTTCCAGTTCTTTTCCTCCTTTGAATATATAGCGCAGCACCCTATCCTTCCTGCAGTTGATTTCTTTCCTGTTCTCACTCCTGGCATTCATCAGATACAGCTTGACATAATACCTGTTTTTCATCTCGTCATATAGAAGGCAGTAATCCCTCTTGGTATCATAACGGCAGAAAAACAAAGGTTTCAAAGCCTCGGATTTTTTTGCCATTTTTGATACGATCTTTTCAAATTCAGCTTCAGACTGCTGCCCTTTCTCAAACTCGGAAAAAATCTGCTCGTATTCCTGTTCCCATCTGCCAGGAGATATATATGCCACGGGAAACCCCGCATCAGATTTTAGTTCCTTCAATGCAAGGTAGCTTGCCATAGTCATGCCAAAATCCATTATCAGCGAATCCTTGAAGGGCTCGATATCAAATCTGTTCAGCTCCCTTGCCGTGTTCTTGTCCACCCATTTGGAAATCACCGTTGTTCTGTATCTGCCCTTTTCATCCTTGTAATTTTTCCGTAAATTATCGATATCTTTGCGAGCTTTGTCCAAAAGATACTGGTATGCTCTGGAATAATTGTATATGGCTTCATCTATGATCCGTCTCTTACGGGCTCCGGGTTTGTGCAATTTAAGCGTAATCGTCCTCATCGCCATTGGTATTTCATCCTTCTATTGAAGTAAAAATGCCTTTTCTTTTATGATAAAGAGTTCCGGAGAAAAAGCTTAAGCAAATCCCCCGGCACATCATCCTAGTCATTGATTAACTCATCCTTTTTACAAAATTCAATGGGGTCAATAATACTCCACCTCAACATGCTTGCCCATTTTTTTCAGGTACTCGGCCATCTCTTCCACCAGTTTAAGCTTTAAGCTGAGATTGAGCGGAAGCTCAGGATTCTGGTGGGCAGGGTTGATAGCTCTTCCTACAAAAAAATGCATTGATGTGCCTTCCTCCAGCAGAATTTTAGCCAATCGGGAAGCACCATCCTGTTTATTCAAGCTCAGAAAATCATTTATAGTGCTTTCCGAAGAAAAGCAGTTTTTGACAAATTCCAAGGCCTTTCCGAAGGTGAGCACACCCTCCGTAGCCATATCTATCCCTTCTATTTCAGCGGTAGGTGGTATTGAAGGATTAAAATAATTGATGGTCGTTATAATTTCCTTGTTCAGTTCCCTGCTCACAATCTGGGATGTAGTGCCACCGCATACAATCTTCTTGCCTTTCTGCTCCATAAACCTGCCGACAACATACCCATCCATGCTCCTGTCCACCGGAGGACCTATCATTATATTGACTTGGACAGGCTCCCTTATTTTTATTGCAACTGCAGTAGCGTCATCCCCAGGCATGCGGGAGTACAGGTTATCGCATGCAGAAATCAAAAGCTTGGACATGTTTCTGGCAGACATATCCGGTCTATAGGTTTTGGCGATATAATCCCTCACATTTTCCCACTGCCATCCCATGTTCAGCGTACTTCCAATACCCGCATGAATCACGCCGTCGCTCATCATCACAAATAAATCTCCGGGACTTACGGAAAATCTGCTTTCCAAAATCCTCTTGCCGTTGATGGCCCTGTTTTCCCTCTCAACATCCACAAAAACACCTTTTTTCAGCCTTATCATCGACGGATTGTCAAACTCGGCAAGATAAGCCTTTCCGGAGTAAAACACCTGCAGTATGGAGAAGGTTGAATAGGCTATTCCCCTTTCCCTGCAAACCGGCAGAGTATTTACAATAGTTTCCACTGCCTCATCAACACTGGCACCTTCTGTCAGCATGGTACCGATTATTTTGCTTGTAAGGGTGGCGAGTATGTTCGCCTTAACCCCGCTTCCCAGTCCGTCTGCCAGGACTACTATGACCGAATCCCTGTTCCTTATTATTTCAACCTTGTCGCCACATAGCTCCTCATTGAATTTATTTAAACTTTCGTAGCTTGCATCAATGTACAGGCTCATTTTTCTTCACCCATATCAGCTAATATTGATTTTTTCAATCCTGTAAGGGCTACTTTGGTTTCAGCTGTTGTTTCCCCCAGGAGGCTTGCAATTTCCTGGGCCACTCTCATTTGCTTTTCAATGACTTTTTGGGCTATATCTATGGTTTCCGAACGCATTGAGTATATCTTCTTCCTTTGTTCTTCGTTTTCCGTAATATCTTTGATGATGGCGATAATCATATCGTATTCTCTTACATAAATAATTGACTGCATCACAGTAATTCCATAGGCATCATAGTAGTACTTTTTGTCCAGAATGTTTTCCCCGTTTTGCAGTGCAGCTTCAAAATCAGGACAATTGAGAATTTCATAGATATGCTTGCCGGACATATCTGTGTCCTCCATTTTGAAAAGCTTGCAGGCAGACAAATTATATTCCTGTATGATTAAGTTCTTGTCCAAAGCTATTAAAGCGTTAGGTGAGTTATGCATTATTATGTTTGAAATGGATTCAGCTTTTTCCCTCATATAGGGAAGGCACATCTTAAGATCCGCCTTCTTATTATATACAGCGATCGCCTTATCCCTGCAGGTGGAATATCCGCATGCACCGCAATTAAGCTCCTTATCCTTGTTTACCTTGCCTATCATGCTCAATATGCTTCTAATTGTATCTTCATCCGGAATGTCCATGGGCTTTGACCGGTCAATAAAATTCCTCTCCAGCGGCGCCTTGGCATCCTCAACTAATGCATGGGTTGGATCCTTAAGTTTTTTCCTTGCATAGTTGAGCAGCTTGTCCCGGGCTCCTAAAAAGCCGCCTTCCACTTTTCCGATGCAGGGTCCTCCAAGACAGCCTCCGGTACAGCTATTCATCTCAATGAAATAGCTTTTTACTTTACCTTCCTTCATCCAATCCAATATTTCAATGCATCTGTCTATTCCATCCACGCTTATGCATTTATACTTTTTTCTATCATCGGCATGCAAGGTCTTTATAATGCCTCCCGGCGACGGATAAAGCCTCGCCGCAGGATTGCTTAATCCTTTAAGCTCCCCGGCATCTATGCTGTTAATGTCAATACCTTCCATGTCCATCCATTTTTCCAGCTCCTCAAAGGTAAGCACGGCATCTACGCTGCCTTCATTTGCTATTTCAGTACATTCCCTTTTTTTAGCAATACAGGGGCCTATAAAAACGATTTTTATCCTTGGTCCGTACATGCTCCGCATCATCCTGGCATGGGCAACCATAGGAGATACCACAGGCGCCATCTGACCGATCAATGTCGGATAATACCGCTCCACAAGGGAAACTATGCTAGGGCAGCAAGTGGTTATAATGTTGTTCATCTTTTTATCATTCATGAGTTTTCCATATTCTTTTGATACCTGTGTGGCTCCTATGGCCGTCTCCTCAACATGGGTAACGCCCAGCTTGAACAAAGCAGCCACCACCCTTTCGGGTTCATCGGTATCAAAAGCCGCAACATAAGAAGGAGCAAGGCTAACATATACCTTTTCATTTTTGGACAGGAAACCTTTCACCCTGTCAATATCGCTCTTGACAGTCTTGGCGTTCTGGGGACAGACAGTAAGACATCTTCCACATAGGATGCATTCCTCTTCAACAATTTCAGCCTGATCGTTCCTAAAAGCAATGACTTTTATGGGACAGTTGCGAATACATTTATAGCAATTTTTGCAGTTTGCTTCCTTAAATTGAATTATGCTCATTTTGCAGCCTTTCTAATATTACTTCCTTAAATTTCTGCTCCGCATTGTCAGGGGTTACGCCTCCGATCATATCGTCCTGCACTTTAACCGAAACACCATCTGTGCAATTCCCCAGGCAAAAAGAAGCTTTCAGCTCTACCCGGTCTTCCAGCTTGTATTTTTTTATGAGCTCTTGAAATGATTTTAAAATATAATACGATCCTTTTAAATGGCAGGAACTCCCTACACAAATATATACATCCAACAGATAACCCCCCAACTAAGGTTCTTTGGTAATGACTAACAATTGTTAAGATTTTAACAAATACAATTATAGTACATTAGTGCCCTTTTGTCAAGCCGTACAGCGCCTAATGATTGAGTCAATTTACTGTAGGGAATTGAAGATAAGACGACTTCCTAAAATAAGTCCACTCCGGTCACGCCCTTGACAACAAGCATCTCCCATATGGTTTGTCAGCCAGGGCGGCACCCCTTGTAACAGGGGAATGTCTCTGGAGCTTTTGGCTGCCACTTTAGCCCATTATACCATATGGGTCCCTCTTATTGTAAAGGGTTCGCTTCGCCGTTCCCTTCGTTCATTGTTACCCTACAAAGGCTCTTAGCGCTCTATAAAGCAGTGTTTTATGGCCTTTACTGATTATTGTTAGATTACTGTCCCAAACACCATCATATCTATTCCTATTTGTTCTCAATTCACGAATTAATTCATCTTGTAGCTGCTGTGCCTGCTCCCGTTGTTCTTTCTTCTTTTGAGCCATTACCAAGTCGTATACTTTTCCTCCGTTTTTCTTGAAAATTCTGAGTTGGGCCATCTTGTCCGCACCATTTTTTGACCAACCCATTGGCCTGCTGCTTAACCTATCGGATAGAATATGGCTTACATGCCCTTCAGCACTGCATCCTACAATTTCATAGTTATCTACCTTTATCTCTATTCCTGCCCAGTTATTCAATATATATCTTTTTGCATCGTTAACCGCTTTCCTCTTTGTCTCCGATTCTGTCTTTTCAAGAATTTTAGCAAATGCCTTCTTAAGCCCCGCCTTATCAGCTTCTTTCAAGGCATCATCTAATTCCTGTTCGATATCTTCGTCTTCCAAGTGTGCCGTTGCTACTTTTACGTATTTGCTCAAATGATACTTATCCAATACAAACTTGCTTTTACCAATCCAGTTTAATCCCTGTTTTATCCAAGCTGCTCCATCTCCAGATATATATACAGTTTCAATCTTATCCACATCATAAGTATCATCTATGTATTGGGAAACCTCTAGCCACAGTTCTTCACTATCTCTGATTCCTCCAAAATAACGGGGATTCTTCAATACTTTTCTCTTCTTCGTGCTTTTTTCATGGTCAATTCCCTCATGAACGTATACAAGCTTAGGCATTAGTGTGCTACTTGCTCCCCATTCATCTTCTGTCTTATGTCTCTTTTTCCCTTGCTGCGCTACATGGTCTTCATCAGCCTCAATATACAGAATCTTTGGTGTCTCATCCTTTCTCTTTTCCACCGATGGCTGAACAACTTCAAGTTCATGTACTTTATTCATTACAGCCTGTTTGCTTACCTCATCCATGTATGCAGCTTTTTCTCCACCTTTTCTATAACTGCTCTCCGCAGCCTCTTCCACAGCATTTATGACAACATCAGCACTTACTCGGTCATGAGGATTGATACCAACTATTCTATCCACAAGATATTGCCTTTTTCCGCCTTTCTTAGGCTTAAAATATGTTCGTTCATAACTGATGGGTCCAAAGCTTGTTAAAAGTCCTGTTCTATCCTTTCTTACAATTTCCCAGTTCTGCTTGCGAGAAGCCGATTCCCGCAGATAATCATCCATATCTTCAAGAACTTCTGTAACAATGTTTCTACCTAATTCAAGAAGTTCTTCATGCAATCCCAAAACAAGGTCAGCTAGGTCCGTAGGCTTTTCAACAAATTTTTTTACCTTTTCTTCAATCTTTTTTACACCAAAACCAATAAAATGTTGTATACTATTGTACATAGAAGATGCATCCTTTCGTTGAGTATTTTGATTTGGCGACTTATATCTTAACAGGATGTCATCTTCTTTTCAATTTTTTGGATATTTATTCCAATTGATTCCCTACAGTAATTTTACTCGAGCGCGCCTAATAATCCCATCTCCCGTAATAGTTTCATTATGCTTCTCGAATATATTCATTGATAGTTGACAAAAAATATAATATAATTTATTGCGGTTTGCTAATCAATAAATTAGTTCTACTTTGCTTTGTGGTATTACTGGAAAGCAATTGTTTCCGGTGAATCAATGTAGGATTAGTTTAACAATCTTAAGAGGTGAAAAAAATGGAAAAAAGAGAGAGGTTTGCTTCTCGCTTAGGTTTCATCTTAATCTCTGCGGGATGTGCCATCGGGTTAGGTGATGTTTGGCGGTTTCCTTACATTGCAGGACAATATGGCGGAGGAATATTCGTTCTGATCTATCTGATATTTATTTTTATGCTCGGTATTCCCATCATCACAATGGAGCTCGCGGTAGGACGTGCCAGTCAGAAAAGCATTGCCACTTCTTTTAATGTTCTGGAGAAAAAGGGACAAAAATGGCATTGGATGGGTTATGCCGGAGTAGCCGGAAATTACATACTAATGATGTTTTATACCACCATTGCCGGTTGGATGCTGGCTTATTTCTACAGGATGCTGACAGGCCAGTTTGATGGTCTTGATACCCAGCAGGTTGGTCAAATATTTTCAAACCTTATAGCCAATCCGGTAGAGATGACTGTGTGGATGGTTATAACAACTGTTGTTTGCTTTGGAATTTGCTCCCTTGGTTTGCAGGAGGGTGTTGAAAAGGTTACCAAGGTCATGATGGTATTGCTTCTGGCCATCATCGTGCTGCTGGCGGTTAAGTCCATGACGCTTCCAAATGCCGGTAAAGGCTTAAGCTTTTATCTCATGCCCGATGTTAATCAGATAAAAGAAAATGGCATCTGGGAAACAATTTTTGCTGCCATGAGCCAGGCATTCTTTACCTTAAGCATAGGAATCGGTTCCTTGGCTATATTCGGTAGTTACATCGGGAAAGATCGCCGACTTCTCGGTGAGTCCATTAATATTGCTGTATTAGACACTGCGATTTCAATTATTGCAGGACTTATCATCTTCCCCGCTTGCTTTTCTTTTAACGTTGACCCAGGGCAAGGGCCAGGACTTATATTTGTAACATTGCCCAATATTTTTAACGCAATGAGCGGCGGAAGAATCTGGGGCTCGCTGTTTTTCATCTTTATGTCCTTTGCAGCCTTTTCCACGGTTATCGCCGTCTTTGAAAACATAATTTCCTTCGGGGTGGACCTCTGGGGATGGAGCCGAAAAAAGGCATCCATTATTAACATGTTTTTGCTCATCGTGCTTTCCATGCCATGTATTCTAGGTTTCAATGTCTTAAGCTGGATTCAGCCCTTAGGAGAAGGCACCGGCATACTGGACCTGGAAGATTTCATAATCAGCTATAATCTGCTTCCTTTAGGTTCACTGGTTTATCTGCTTTTCTGCGTTACCCGCTATGGTTGGGGATTTGACAAATACCTTGAGGAAGTCAATGCTGGAAAGGGATTAAAAGTACCCCGTGCTCTGAAAGGGTATTTGACCTGGATTTTGCCTGCCATCATCTTGGTGGTGCTTATTCAGGGATATATCAATGTGTTCGGTAAGTAAAATCATATTGCGCATCTTTAGGTAATAGAAAGCAGAAAGAATACATACAATATGGTATGAGTTCTTTCTGCTTTTTTATTACACCTAAGCTTTAAATCCTAAGCTCAAAAATCCTTTTTCATGAGCAGCGATAAAAATATTGCGGGCATTAGAGTAATGAACAGGTACCGATAAGCTTTTTATGCCATACCTTTTGGTACCATGCAATAAGCAAGAAATTTATACCCGGCTTAATAATGCCTCTTATTGCACTGGCTTTATGCTCCCTGCTTTAGTACTTTGAATAAGCGCAATACCATCAAGGCGGATTGCTCAATTGTCGCTCTTTCATTTGGGTTAAACTTGCCATCGCTGCCTTTGATAATGCCCAAGGAAGACATGGCATTTACGCTTTCGGCGGCCCAATTGTTGATTTTATCGGCATCAGCAAACTTAGCAGGATTACCAGCTTTTATTCCTGGGTTTAAGTATTTTGCCGCCCTATACATCATGGCTGCCATCTGTTGGCGGTCAATGGTGGAACTTGGGCTAAAGGTTGTAGCATCCGTTCCATTTACAATGCCTGCAGCGTAAGCTTTTAGAATGATATCTTTTTGGTCCTTCACATCATCATAGTCCAGGTCTCTAAAAGGATTTGAAGTAGATACAGGCATTTCTTTGCCCAAATATGTTTCGCACATATCGACAATCAGAGCACAGAATTTCATTCGGCTAATATCTCTGTCAAAGACATAATCAATAACAGAATCCAGAAGTCCAAGCTTGTCTGCCTCCTGCAGTTCAGCCTGCGCCCAACTGCTTGAGCTGAAATATTTTGAAGGGATGAGGGTATCAATCACCTTGCCATCACGGTCAATTACCACTATTGTGCCATCTTTTTTAAAAATATTGAGATTATACTCTACCCTATATTTATCGGGATCCGTAACTTTTATTGCTACGTCTTTGCACAATAATTTTGATGTACCAGGGACAGGCTGATAATAATGGTTGGCCCAAGTTTCTTTAATATGATAAACATCGCCATTAAATTTCTGATATATGTAGCCATTACCTGGTTTGGTCACAGTAGCTACATCTGTATCCAGCAAGGTATATTTTACTGTACCTGATTCTTTATCTTTTCTGTAAAAGCTGCCATCCAGCCTAAGTTCATATCCTTCTTCCTGATACAGTATATTGTCGGTTATTTTTCTGGGCACATCCACATACTTTGGCGCAACATTATATCCGTCAACTATGTCTTTATAAATTTGATATGAACTATTGTCGCCCCATGCATACCACGTGTTATCAGAGGTCTTTGCCCTGAGCTGCAAGCCTTTAACTTCATAATACGTTACATTGTTCAGCAAATGCCTTGGTTTCTCATTTATGTTTGACAGGTCGACCCCATAGCTTGAATACAAAGAATTGTCATTCTTTAAATAAAGCATAGCGTAGAACGTGTACTCTCCATTATAGTTTATATGTGTAGGAAAGTATTCATAGCTTTTTACATTGGTATCTATCAGTCTCGCTTCGTCCACACCTAAATAATACAGGTCTCCTTTCCCTGTCAGAGCATAACTGGAGTCGAGCTGCTTTAAATTGCCCATTTTTTCAATAACAACCTTTGTCTCAATATCATCCTGTCTCTTTTGGGCATACATCAAATTGCCATCGGTATGCAAATAATAAAAATAATCATAGTAAGAATCATGAACTACATCTGAAATCATCGCCACATTGTCCAGTATTTTTTTACCATTATAGTTATAATAACCACGATAATAATAGCACTCTCCGTCAGTAGTTATGTAAACATCATTATTTATATATCTTATATTTTTTGCCACAGCTTTCAACGGATCCCAAAAATAATAATTACCGTCACTTCTAAGATATCCATTTTGCTCAATCTTGATGGAATAATCGGCTGCATATGCGGGATTGATGGCCGTAAGCATCAGAGAAGCAGCTAAAACAGCAATTCCTTTTTTAATTCTTTTCTTCAGATTATTCTTCATATTGTTCCCCCTCTTTGATATGTTTGGAATTCATGCAACTTATTTAAGTGCTTTCTTTTACAATATCAGGTTAACATAATTTTACAACAGCGTCAATTATGCAAACCTTACTTTCTTCACTTTTGGCATAATAAAAAAGAACCCCGAAATCCTTCATAGTAAAAGATTAAGAGTTCTTTTTCTCCGTAAATCTTAGATATTCTATTCTATTGCAATAAGAAGCATATTATGTAAACATGACTTTTACGATCAAGAATACAAAGATAAACACCCGGTCAGGTCATATATGCAGGATCGCCAAGCGTATGTCAAAGCTCTTAAGCAGTATGATCAATTGCACTTTTACAGTACTATGATTCCATATGCTCCAGGTTTTCAAAGCCCTTCTTCTCTTCCATCGGAGCTTCCCCGTGCTTGACCAGCATCATGAAGAAGAGAGCTATCACCAGAGCCACCGCTGCATATATAAACAGGAATCCATCCCCCAACATATCTGCAAGAAAGCCGTATAATATTGGTGATATTATAGCTGCCAGCATCGAGAATAGATAGTAATATCCTGTATATTTGCCCACTCCGCCGGAAGAAGTCATTTCAACCACCATGGGGTAAGAGTTTATATTTATGAGAGCCCAGCTTATTCCCCCTAAGCCCAGCAAGAAATACATTATTGCCACCTTTTTGATGAATATCAGGCTTACACAGGTAAAAATGAACAAGCACAATCCTGTAAGTATAGTATTCTTCCTTCCGAACCTCCTGGAAACAATACCTGCTGGCATGGCAAATATAAGGAAAAGGACCGATACGGAAAGGAGCAATTGGGACGAAACGCTCTTGTCCACTCCCAGGACAGCTTCTCCGTAAGTAGAAAAGAAGGTTTCTATGGCATTGAAGCCTGTAAACCAGAAAAAAATCGCCAGAAGCAGGAATACCAAGCTGAGGGTTTTGCCCTTATCATGCTCACCCTTCTGCTTTTGCACTTCAGGAGCATCATCGACCGGTGTTTCCGGCTCTTTTATAAAGTTGTACATCACGATAATGGTTATAATCATTGCGCCGGCGACGGTGACATAGGGATAGAACTCTCCCATTTTAAAAAGCAACCATGATACAAGGTATGCAATAGCAGTACCCAGCCCACCCATAAAATTAATGATGCCGTTTGCCTTGCTCCTCAAAGCCCTCGGAGTTAAATCCGGCATCAGGGCAACTGCAGGAGATCTGTATACGCTCATGAAGAAGTTAAGGAATATTACTGCTATCATAAGCAGTGGCAGGCTTTGCCTGGTAAAAGGAATTATAAAAAAGCTTATTGCTGCAAGGGGTATGCCCACCAGAAGATAAGGCATTCTCCTTCCGTATCTTGTATTGGTTCTGTCGCTTAAGGTGCCGAAAATGGGCTGGAAAACAACAGCAAAGATATTGTCAAGAGCCATTATGAAACCAATCACTGCCCCCGACAAAGCAAACTCCTTGAGATACAGCGGCACAGCAACATTGTATATGGTCCATACCAAGCTTACCGTAAAAAAACCTAAACCGACCAGCATCGTTTTTTTATAATCCAGCTTCATATTGCTACCTCACATTTCTTCAAGTATTTTTATAGCAACATCCGGTACATTAGTTATTATTCCACTCACCCCAGCCGCTGCCATTTTTCGAATAAGATCAGGATGATCGACGGTAAAGGGATTTACTGCAACCCCATGCTTGATGCACCCTTCCATAATTTCAGGAACCACATTATAGTAAGCGGGATGCAAGGCGTAAGCTTTGATCCGCTTCGCATATTCCCAGGGTTCATACAGGCCTGCCATATACAAAATCCCTGTCTTAACTTGGGGCAGTATCCGTTTCATCTCCACAAGGCTGTAGTGGTTAAAGGAGGATATGATGACACGGTTTACAAAATCATATTTTTTTATTAGCTCGGCAACCTTCTCTTCTATGCCGGGATAGATTATCAGGCCATTCTTTATTTCGATGTTCAGAAGGCCGTCCCAGTCTTTTAGCAAATCCAGAACTTCTTCCAGTACAGGTATCCTTTCCCCGGCATATTCCTGTCCGAACCAACTTCCAAAGTCAAGGGCCTTCAGATCGATCAAGTCAAAATCCTTTACCCATCCCTTTCCGTCACTGGTCCTGTCCACCTTTTCATCATGAATAACCACGACTCTTCCATCCCTGGACAGCTGCACATCCAGCTCAATTCCTCCTGCGCCCATGGATATAGCTTTTTTAAATGCGCTCATCGTATTCTCGGGTGCATACGCCGACGCACCCCTGTGTGCAATCACCTTCATAGGGTACGCTCCTTTACTTTTTTATTTACTTAAAAACGGAGACAGCTCGCATTAAATCTTCTATGCACTTTTTAGAAGCTTCCATCTCTTCCCTCACCTTGCTGGTATCACTTACAGCGACAGCTATATTCCGGTTGATATCGGCAATGTCGGACGCTCCGGTGTTGGTGGCGGTAGATACATCATCTACTGCGCTTACCATGGATTTGAGAGAAGAAAGAACCTGGGAGGATACCCTGCTGAATTCATCAATAATACTGCTCAGCACCTGGGCATCACGGTTGTAACCTTCTACTGCTGCAAGCATGGTTTCATAATCGGCCTTTACACCGGTATCCACAAACTGGAGCAGCTCTTCGGAATGCTTAATAAGGCCATCCACGGCAGGATTGATCTCTGCCAGCACATTTTGGATGTCTCCCACCATCTGCTTGGATTCACCGGCAAGCTTACGGATTTGCTCTGCAACTACTGCAAATCCTTTGCCGTTTTCTCCTGCCCTGGCGGCTTCTATAGCTGCATTAAGCGCCAGCAGATTGGTTTGATCGGCAATGGCAATTATGGCTTTTGCCAGTTCATTCACCTTTTTGACGGCTTCAGCTTTTTCTATGGCCTCCTTCACCTTATCCCTGGCTTCATCAATCATCGAAACAGCTTTAGCCTGAGTACTTGCAAAGGAGTTTCTGAATTCCACCGCCTTTCGGCTGATTTGCAGCGCCTTTTCCGCTCCCACTTCTGCTCTCTCTTCAACGCTTCTCATGGAGTTTTCCACCTCTTGAGACAGCGCCCCCATTTCCTGGGCAGATGCAGCAGTTTCCTGCATTCCGGCTGATACGGCCGACAGCATGTCGGAGGTCTTAACCATAAAATCATCCAGACTTTCCGCCGATTTCACCGTATGAAGCACATTCTGGTTCATCATGAGAGTCAACTCTTTGACATTCTTTATGGACTCAGAAACGCTTTCATGAATCTTGTTGAAGTTCCTGGCCAGAATGCCTACTTCATCTTTGCGCTTGCAGTATTTCTCATCGATGGAAACTGCAAAATTACCTCCTGCCATCTCAATGCACTTATTGCTTATCTCCTTTATCGGGCGGCTGAGCCCCATCGCAAAGAAGGAAGCTATCGCAAAAGCGGCAACCAACACTATAAGAGTTATTACAAACATAATATTGCGCAGCTCTGTCGCCCCAAAAAGCACCACGTTTTTATCCACTTCCAGCACGACAGTCCACGGAAGTCCTTCGATGTGGGCATAGCCTACATATTTCGGCACATTTTCTTTTATGTATTCACCCCATCCTTCTTTGCCGTCCCTTATCGTTACATATAGGGATGTGAATTTTTCTACATCTTTATCGTCTGTCAATCCCAAACGGCTGACAGAAGCAGAAGACGTAGCATCCACCTCTTCGCCCGGATTGCCGGAAATGGCTTCAGATTTGGAACTGCTCAAGTTTTTTAGATGGTACAAAACGGTATCCCTGTCGGTATGCGCTATGATGTTGTTGTCGCTGTCCAATATAAAGGATGTACCTTTTCCGCCAAAAGCACTGGCATCAAGAAAGTCGCTGAGCTCCAGACCGTCTCTTTCAACAGACAGAACACCGACTATTTCTTCACCGTGACGGATGGGAACCGCATAATAAATATCAACCGAATCCTCCTCATATATGGGCCCCAATACCACTTTCTCTCCTTGCAATGCCTTTCGGAAAAACTCTTTCTCTGCAAAGCTCTCCGAAGTTCCATCCTGATAGATTGCATTGCCGTTGATGTCGGAAATGGCTACCCGTTTGTGGCCATTTCTTTTAACTTCCTGCTCCAGAACTTTCTTGACATACTCAACATCAAACCGGTAGGTCCCTATTGATTTTATATCATCATCTGATGCAAGAAGTTCTAGGGTTTTGAATATATGTTCCGCCTGGTCTTTAATATCCCTGGCAAATCTACCGGTATAATCTGTAAGCATAAATTTCGCGTCATCCATCAGAATAGACATAGCGTTGAAATATGCGGTAATCCCTAGTACAGAACATGTAAATGCTAGTAGTAGTCCAACAATTATAATAATCCTCGCTCTAAGACTTTTTAACATATATATACTTCCTCCTACGCCTCGGAAATTAGGCAAAATAGTATTCTTTCGGCAACTATAAACATTATACAACAAAGTCGAACAAATGAAATGAAGAATTTGCTAAATTTTAAATTTTATTAGCAAAATTAGTTAATACTGCTGCAAAAATCTGATATATGACTTTTTTCCAAGAAGAAGGATGAATGGCAGCAGAAGCTATATATGTTATTGTGTTCATTCTGATTTCCCTGGCATTATAAAAATCGGGGGATAAAAATCCCCCGATAAAATCTAGAACTCTGCTGACTTGGTTGTCCTTGGGAAGGAAATGACATCTCGTATATTGCTTATTCCGGTCATATACATTATCGCCCTCTCAAACCCGAGGCCAAAACCGGCATGCTTTGTGCTTCCATACTTACGCAGGTCAAGATACCACCAATAATCCTCTTCCTTGAGGCCTAATTCCTTCATCCTGTTCAAAAGGTAGTCATACCTTTCCTCTCTCTGGCTGCCGCCGATTATTTCTCCTACACCCGGTACTAACAGGTCCATGGCGGCAACAGTCTTGTTGTCATCATTAAGCCTCATGTAGAAGGCTTTGATATCCTTTGGATAATCAGTCACAAACAAAGGCTTTTTGAATACCTTTTCCGTCAGATATCTTTCATGCTCTGTCTGCAGGTCGCTGCCCCATTTGACAGGATATTCAAATTGATCTTTTTCTTTTTCCAGTATTGATATGGCTTCCGTATAGGTGATATGGGCAAAATCTGAGCTTACCACATTGTTCAGGCGCTCAAGAAGCGTTTTGTCTATAAAATTGTTGAAAAACTCCATCTCCTCAGGAGCGTTTTCCATTACATAGTTTATTATATATTTCAGCATGTCTTCCGCCAGCTCCATGTCGTCCTTCAGGTCGGCAAAAGCAATTTCCGGCTCGATCATCCAGAACTCGGCAGCATGCCTTGCTGTGTTGGAGTTTTCCGCCCTGAATGTAGGTCCGAAAGTATAGATTTTCCCGAAGGCCTGGGCATATGTTTCTCCAGCCAGCTGCCCGCTGACAGTCAGGTTCGTGGACCTTCCGAAGAAGTCCTGAGTATAGTCAACATTTCCCTTTTCATCCTTCGGTATGTTGTCGAAGTCAAAGGTGGTTACCTTGAACATCTCGCCTGCACCTTCGGCATCACTTCCGGTTATTATTGGTGTATGCACATATACAAAACCCCTGTCCTGAAAGAATTGATGGATTGCCATCGCAGCCAGGGACCTCACCCTAAATACAGCAGAAAATGTATTGGTACGAGGCCTTAAATGAGCTATTGTTCTCAAAAACTCGAAAGAATGCCTCTTCTTCTGGAGGGGATAATCCTGGGGACAAGCGCCCTCCAGTTCTATCTTGCTGGCTTGCACCTCAAAAGGCTGTTTTGCTCCGGGGCTCTCCACCAGTGTACCTTCCACGACAATCGCCGAGCCTACCGTTAACTTGGTAATCTCTTTAAAATTTGGGATTTTGCCGTCTTCAAAAACAATCTGCAGGTTCTTAAAAAACGACCCGTCATTAATTTCAATAAAACCAAAATTCTTTGAGTCTCTGATAGTTCTGACCCAACCGGCAACTTTGACGGTTTTATTTAAAAATTCCTGTGTGTTTCTAAAAACTTGCTTGATAGGCGTATATGCCATTTTCCCGTTCCTCCTTCATTTGCTTGCATAAAATAATCTAAAGCCTGCCGGAGTATGATTAATTGCTGCACCTCCCGGCATATAGGTAAATACACACCGACGATACCCATGGTCAAAGGATATTGCCGATGCTCATGCATGAATGAAATCCTTGTCGCATTTTTTTAATTTAACAGCAAAAGCTGTCTTTTACAGCAATTGAATATTTGCCTTTTCACAGTCCTCCACCATTTTGTCGGGCCATATGGATGACTGCACTTCGCCGATATGAGCTTTCCTTAAGAAAAACATACATATGCGGGACTGTCCTATTCCTCCCCCAACAGTGTAAGGCAGTTCCCCGTTCAGCAAATCCTTGTGGAACTGAAGGTTCAGCCTGTCTTCACATCCTGCCAGTTTAAGCTGCTTTTTAAGCGCCTCTTCATCCACCCTTATGCCCATCGATGATACCTCAAAGGCTCTGTTCAATACAGGATACCAGAATATTATATCACCATTCAATGTCCAGTCATCATAGTCAGGAGCTCTTCCGTCATGCTTTATGCCGGACTTCAACTCCCCGCCTATCTGCATTATGAATACAGCCTTTTTTTCTTTGGCTATCATGTCTTCCCTCTCTTTCGGAGAAAGCTCAGGATACTTGTCCTCCAGCTCCTGAGTGGTTATAAAGCTGATTTCATCAGGCAGAACTTTTTTTATTGCGGGGTATTTTCCGGATATGTAGTCTTCTGTCCTTTTAAAGACACTATAAATTTGCCTCACAATGCTCTTTAAAGTTTCAATATTTCTCTCACTCTTATCAATGATCTTTTCCCAGTCCCACTGGTCCACATATATTGAGTGCAGATTGTCGAGGTCTTCATCCCTGCGTATGGCATTCATATCGGTGTACAAGCCTTCGTCCTTTTTAAAGCCATATCTCTTCAAGGCCATTCTCTTCCATTTCGCCAGGGAATGAACTATTTCAACATCTTCTCCCCCCACATCCTTCACTTCAAAAGAAACGGGTCTTTCCACCCCGTTGAGATTATCGTTCAATCCGGTTTCCGGCTTTACAAAAAGCGGTGCTGATACGCGGGTAAGGTTTAATTCCTTGGCCAGCTCCTGCTCAAAGAAATCCTTTATAAGCTTTATTCCTACTTCGGTTTCCCTAATTGTCAAATCGGATTTATAGTTTTCAGGCACTATCAACCTATCTGAATCATATGCCATTAATGTATTTCCTCCCTGATACTATAACTTTGGTATATTAGAAAAAATTATATCACTTTATCGTAACTGATGGTAGTATAATGTTTCATCATATCAAAAAATAAGAATCAAACAAGGTCGAATTCATAATCATGCCCTGTTTCCCTCATACTGAAGCTTATAAAGGTTGTAATACATGCCTCTTTTGGCCAAAAGCTCCTGATGGTTTCCCATCTCCCGAATTCTTCCCTTATGCAGCACGATGATGTTATCCGCATGCTGTATGGTTGAAAGCCTGTGGGCTATCACAATCGTCGTGCGGTTTCTGGTAAGTTTCGCCAAAGCATCTTGTATCAGCAGCTCCGTTTCAGTGTCAATGTTGGCTGTCGCCTCATCCAGTATGAGAATGGACGGATCAAAAGCCAAAGCCCGTGCAAAAGCTAAAAGCTGCCTCTGCCCGGCGGAAAAGGTCGCTCCCCTTTCCTTCACTTCCTCATCATAGCCATTAGGCAGTCCCTGTATGAATCCATCGGCATTCACATAAGCTGACGCCTTTTTGACTTCCTCATCAGATATTCTATCCTCACTCAACCTTATGTTCTCCATAACAGTTCCGCTGAACAGGAACACATCCTGCAGCACCATTCCCACATTTTCCCTGAGGCTTTTCTTTTTAATCTGGCGTATATCTATTCCATCCATAAGTATCTGACCCTTTCGGATCTCATAAAACCTGTTCAGAAGATTTATTATAGATGTTTTTCCTGCGCCGGTGGCACCCACTATGGCCAGAGTCTTTCCTGCAGGCACTTTGAAGCTCACGTCCTTCAGCACCCATTCATCATCGTTATAGGCAAACCATACATTTTTAAATTCTATATCTCCCTTTATCCTGTCTTTGTCCATCTCGATGCTGCCCTCATCCGGCTCTCCGGGAGTGTCCAATATTCCAAAAATCCTCTCGGAAGAAGCCATTGCCGCCTGGAGTATATTGTATTTTTCCGCCATGTCGTTGATGGGATGGAAGAACTGTCCCACATAATCAACAAAGGCGAAAAGCACACCAAACTGCAAGGTTCCATCCAAAACCCGAATCCCTCCAAACCATAACAGCGCCGCAATGGTGGCCGATGATATCAGTTCGATAAGGGGCCTGAATACCCCCGATACAACAACCTCACCCATGGTAGCTTTATAATATTCCTTGTTGGTCTTCTTAAACTCTTCAAGCTTTTCCTTCTGTCGGTCAAATATCTGGATCACCCGCATACCCGATATGTTTTCAGACAAAACGGTGTTAATGCGGGCCAAAGCCACTCTTATTCTCCTATATGCCTTTCTGGCATTCTTTCTGAAAAAGACGGTAACCAGAACTACCACCGGTATTGCTCCAATTATAATTAGGGCAAGAACCATATTCATGCTGAACATTATTATTATGACTCCCACCAAAATGCAGAAATCCTTTAAAAGGCTGACTAAAACATTGGTATACATGTCATTCAAGGTTTCCGTATCATTGGTGACCCTGGTTACCAGCCTTCCCACCGGGTTTTTATCAAAAAACGCAATGGGCATTTTCTGAATGTGGCTGAATATCTCCTGCCGGATATTAAAAATTATGGTCTGTCCCACATAGTTCAAAATATAGGTTTGAAGAAAATTGAACAGGAAGCCGGCAATGATGGCCAGAATAAAAATAATCCCGATGGTCTTCATGGCATTCAAATCCTTCGACCTGAATATTTTAACTTCATTACGGTCCAGCCTTCTTGCCTCCAGGATAATACTGTCACCATAATGCAGCTGATACTGCCGGCTTTCTTCTGAAATCTCCGCCACCGTCGCGCTTCCCATCATCTCCGGCTCTACAATACCGTTTACCAGATAAGGTATATTATCCACATAGTCAATAAAAAATACTCTGTCCTCCGGAATTTCTTCAGGAACTGACTCCACCCTTTTATATATCCTGCCTTCGAATTCCACGCCTTCCACACCGGAAGAAGCCTCATATGTAATCATGGGTTTCTGGTAACCATTCAGATAATCATCTATCGCTATTTTTATGAAGTAAGGCTTCAGGAGGTCTATCACGGTAACAGCAACCAGAAGAAGTATTGCGGCTGCAAAAAAGGCCCAATACTTCTTTGCATATGACATAAGGCGTTTCATCAGCTTGGAGTCATATGCCTTGACCTGAGTTTCCTCTTCATAATAACTCATACTCATCCTCCCCCTCTATCTGTTCCGCCAGCAGCTGTTTCTGGTAAAGGTCATAATATTCGCCTTTCAGTTTCAGAAGAGATTCATGGTTTCCTCTTTCTATTATCTCACCGTCATCCAGCACAATAATTTCGTCCGCATGCTTGATGGAGGAAATCCTGTGGGAAACTACAACACTGGTGCGGTTTTTCAGAACATCCTTAAGCCCTTTCAATATCTCCTCTTCCGTATTGGTATCCACTGCAGAAAGGCAATCATCCAGGAGCAACACCTCCGGATCTCTCACAATTGCCCTGGCAATGGCAATCCTCTGCTTCTGTCCTCCTGACAGGGTTACACCCCTCTCACCCACCATGGTTTCAAACTTTTCGGGGAAATCCATTATATTTTCGTACACCTGGGCGATTTTGGAGGCATTTATAATGCTTTCATCATCCCTGCCGCAGAAAAAGTCTATGTTTTCCCTTATGGTTGAAGAAAAAAGGAATGTATCCTGGGGTACATATCCCATGCTGCCTCTTAATACCGACAGGGGTATCCTGTTTATATCTACTCCGTCTATCAGCAGCATGCCTTCTTCCACGTTGTACAATCGCTGTATGAGGTTTATGAGGGTTGTTTTGCCGCTTCCCGTCCTGCCGACAATGGCAAGAGTTTTGCCTTCTTCAATCAACAGATTGATATTTTTCAGGGCAGGCCGGCTGGCGCCAGGATAGGTAAAGGTGAGATTTCTAAACTCTATTCTTCCTTTAATACCCCGCAAAGGTACAACATTCGGAGCATCTTGAATTTCCGGCTTTTCCCTCATTATTTCGTTTATCCTTTTGATGGAAACGGAAGCCCTCTGAAATATGCTCACGATCCATCCTAACGCGGCTATCGGCCAGATGAGCATTCCCAGGTAGCTGTTGAAAGACACAAAGCTTCCCAGGCTTATATCTCCATATATTACTTTCACTCCGCCATACCATAGGGCAATGACAAAGGAAAAAGCAGAAATGGTTCCTATCATCGGAAACAGGCTGCTCGTAACTTTAGTGTACTTGAGTACGGTATTTCTGTTATTTATGTTAGTTTCTCTAAATTTATCCTCCTCATGCTTTTCCTGGGCGAAGGCCTTTACCACCCTTATACCGGAAATATTCTCCCTGGTCCTCTCGGTCAGCTGCGAAAAAGCTTCCTGGATTTTCTGAAGGCTTCTATGCATAAGGTCCACGTTGAAAACAATAATAAGAGCCATTACCGCCAAAGGCCCAAAAGAAGCCAGAGTAAGTCCTACGCCCCCGGTTCTGAACATCATTGCAATCGCAGCCACAGGGATGATTGCGCTGTCAAAAGCAAAGGCAACTCCCTGGCCCAAAGCCGTACTTACATTATTGATGTCGCTGGTAGCATGAGCCATGAGATCTCCTGTTTTATGGTTGTTATAATAATTGGGAGACAGCTTTTGAAGGTGATGGTAAAACCTGTTTCGCAAATGCATTTCTATGGATTTCGCCACACCATAGACCATATATCTCCATGTAAACCTGAAGACAGCAATTCCCAGCGCAATTCCTGCTACAATTCCCGTATAAACTGCCAGCCGGGATTTATTCAATTCTCCCGACTTAAGTAAATCCGTCATGATTCCCAAAACCCTTGGCAACACCAACTGCAAGGTGTCGACAACTATTAGGCTTAATATTCCAAAAGCGTACTTATATTTGTTTTTTGCAATAATATCCCTAATGAACTCCAAATCTCTCATATCTCACCTCAAAACCACCTGTCACAAGAGACGGCTATAACTACTTGAATGGTTGATTATCCATCATAAAGTTCAGAATTTACGTCGAACTAGATTTTTATCAATTTCCTTATAAGAGGTACTTTCTGATGAATCGCGCTCTCCGGGCACATTTCCTGACAGCAGTAGCATCTTATGCAGGTCTTGTATTTGTACGTCGGCGGATTCGTTTTTATGCCGTCATGCCAATTTACAGCTTTAGGTTTCACCGGGCATATATTAACACAAACACCGCATTTTACACATTTGCTTTTATCTATAAAAGGCTTGGGCACCACTAAGTTTCTCGCAAACTGCAAGGCCGAACCGACTTTGAAAGGTTTGACCGGCTCCCTTTTTACATCGAAGTCAGGGTTCCTAAAACTCTCAATAGGATCCCCTACAACCTCAATGCTGCTTTCATCAAAAGTACCCAGTCCCATTTCAGCTCCCACCTTGATCGTCGGAACAAACTCCGGATCAAGGTTTATTATCCTGCAAACTGTGGCATCCAGAGCTATTGGATCGGCGGAAAGCAGCAAAACATTCATCTTTTTCGGAGTTCCTCCCCTGGGTCCGTTTCCTTCCATCGCCATAATTCCGTCCATTATGTAAAGTCTTGGCTTGAGCAACCTGTTAAGATCAATGAGCATTCTGGAAAAATCAAAAACATTGGGGATTCTCACATGCATTTCACCTTTAAGAGGGCCGGGGATGCAGCCAAACTGGTTTTTGACCGACCCGGTCATCCTGGCAAAGCCATGGGTTTTCAACTTTGGTATGCTTATCAGGCCGTCGCTCTCCAAGACCCCTTTGGCTATCACAAACCTCTTGTTTTGTACGCCTTCATGAAAGGGAACTTCCTCCCCATTATTGAAGTCAGCAAGGCTTATGCCCAGTTCTTCAGCAGCATCAGCTATACCGGATTTTCTGGCAGCTGCTTTCGGACTATGGAAGCCCGGAGAGTCACCATAGGTCAACAGAGCACCGGCTTCCTTGAAAATCTCCCCTACGGCCTTGAAAACCGAAGGATGTGTCGTCACACATCTTTCAGGAGGATCGGCGGAAAGGAGATTGGGCTTTAAAAGGATCTTTTCGCCGGGCTTTACAAATGCTCCGGCCCCTCCCAGCAGCTCCAAACCTTTTTTAACAGCGCTCCTCACCTTTTCATAGTCATAACTTTCACACTTTATCAATGCAACTTTGGACATATTATACACCACCCGGTCAATTAATATATCATTAACTATATACGTAATTTCACAACTCATTTCTAGCTTGTTTTCAAACAAAATGTTCTTTGATGATTATACCACAGGATTTTCTACTTTTTTCAAGAATTTAAAAATGTACTTGCACCTCGCTGTTAAAATTTTCATATACTTTATAGGTACCCTAATTATGATGGAGGTGCCCGCTTTGCTACTCATGCATATAGTTTCAGCAATACTGGAGGCCTTTTGCAGCACATTTCTGCACATCGGATATGTATCCAGCTCCATCTCATATCCGCAGCCCCTGGCAGCGGAGGAAGAACTACGGTACGTAAAAATGTATAAGGAAGGCAGCGAAGAGGCAAAAAATATACTGATAGAACGAAATTTGCGCTTGGTCGCCCATATTGTCAAACGTTACAGTACACTGGGGTATGAATCGGAGGATTTGATTTCCGTCGGAACCATAGGTCTTATCAAAGCCATTACCACTTTTAACCCTGACAAAGGCACAAGGCTTGTCACATATGCCGCAAAATGCATAGAAAACGAAATACGCATGTACATAAGGTCCACAGCAAAATACAAGGATGACATATCGCTGCACGACCCCGTAAGCACAGACAGGGACGGTAACGAGTCTTTGTTGATGGATATCCTGGTTAGCCAGTCACCGGCCATAGATGAGCAGGTGGAGCTGAACCTGCAAAAAAACTGGTTGTATACCAAAATGAAAACAGTCCTGAAAAGGAACGAAAAAGATATTCTTGAGCTGAGGTACGGCCTTCCCGACAAGGCTGAAAGAACGCAGATTGAAATAGCTAAAATGTTCGGCATATCGAGGTCCTATGTATCAAGGATAGAAAAAAAGGCAATAAAAAAGCTAAGAAATGCTTTAAAGCCGGAAAGCTGCCTTTAAAGCAGGCCTTGACGGCATGCAACATTCATGAAAGCACCGATGATGATATGACAGATGACATTCAATTTGGGGCAACATTCCCTGAAGATAAGCAAAACAACCCCCATATTACATCACAAGACCTTCCGGGCGGTATTAACCGGAAGGCTTCGTTTAATATTTGCCCTTTTGGTCAATAATTTTACAGAGAACAGATAAAATAAGGACGGTTGGGGATGTTGCCGCATAGATTAAAATCGATTTACGAATCTAAATTGCATAATGCAGCATGGACAAAAAACCGCGCCGATATGGTGCCGGCATTTTTCTTTGTTCTTTTAAACGTGCTTAAGATTACCATATTTAATTTTTACATAATACCTGCCGGTACTGTCGGTGCCTTTTTATACAAATTTGCAATCACTTTTTTGCTGTCTGTGATTGTGTATCTGCCTATTTTTAAATTCAGGAGCCGGATTTTCCTGATCGCCTTCTATGTTTTGCAAAGCGTTTATATTTTTGCAAACCTGGCCTACTACCTGTTTTTCCGCTCCTATCTTCAGATCGCCCAGTCAATTTTATTACTGAAGGAAGGAGCCGATGCTGCCGGGCATTTCTCAATTCCTAAAAACCCGATATTATGTATTGTATTAATCGATCTTCCCCTTTTTATTTACATAATGTTCACATACCGAAAGGTATCGATGCTTTATAAAAGGCTTAAACCATCGGGCAGAGCATTGATAGCTGCGGCTGTTCTGGTACTGCTGCTGACCGAGGGTTATAATTACGCGTTCGGATATTCGCTTATTCACCTGGCAAGGGAGTATACCGATAGAGAGCATCAAATAATTGAAAGATACGGCACATTGGTGAACTGCTTTATAAATTACAGCAACAGCTCTGATGAAGAAAAGCTGATAAGAAATTTCATATACGGGAAAACCAGGTCATCCCCTGGCAGGAAAGGCACCCCCGGCAATATAGTGGTCATTCAGGTGGAGTCAATGGATTCCAATATAATCAACAAAAAATACAAGGGTGAGTACATAACACCGTTTTTGAACTCCTTATCCAGGGAAAACATATATTACCCTTATGTCCTAAGCTACCACAAAGCCGGAGGAACTTCCGACTGCGAATTCTCCACAATCAACAGCTTGGAACCTTTGAACGATTTCCCGTCAATAAAGCTGAAGAGCTATATGTATCCGAACTCATTTCTAAAGGTATTGAACAATCATAATTATGCCACCGCAGCTTTCCACGGGAATGTCGGCAGCTATTTCAGCCGCAGTTCTGCTTACTCCCGCATGGGGTTTGGCGAATTTGACGACATGATGGCAATGGGATTAAAGCATGTGGGTTGGGGAGCTCCCGACAAGGATGTGTTCAAGCATGCCATAAATAAGACCGCCGGCTTAAAGCAGCCTTTTCTTACTTATACAATAACCATGACCAGTCACGGCCCCTTTACAAATGCCCTGAATTACTACAAAAGCAAGCGGTATGACGATGTTTCAAATGAAGTGGTCAGAAATTACTTCAATACTTTTTCCTATGTGGACGAAGCAATCAAAGATTATGTGACCCATATACTGAAGAATTTTAGCAACACCTACATTTTCATATGGGGAGACCATACTCCAAATATTAATACGGACGAATATATGCAGGCTTCCTTTATCGAAGACAGCAAGTATTTTGAATTTGTGCCCCTAATAATCATCACACCGGACAAAATAAGGTATACGGAGACAAAAAAGGCGGCATCCTTCCTGGATATCGCTCCTACCATCCTGGAAGCATCGGGAGTGCCCTACGAAATCAAAACCGACGGCATAAACCTGCTGGATTTTAATGAGGAGGGTGGCAAAATACCCTACAGGGGAAGGGATTATGACAGGACCTACCTGTATGATAGGGTGGCAGGAAGGTAAGGAAAATACCTTTATGTCAAAATTCCATGAAAGCAGTCAGCTTCCTCTTTTCCGCCAACTCTTTGCTGATGCCACCTATACTATTACAATCTTTAGGCTTTCATCTCTGGCTGCTTTTGCTGCATGCAAAAAAGGTGCTAACGATAGCACCTTTTTATTTCCTAGAGTTTTCAGGTTACATCCCTGCATTCCACGACTGGCAGGCATAATTTCCCTGTCATTTTTTCAAATAGGCCTTCATCAACTCCCTGGCTATCGGGGCGGCTGATCCTCCTCCGGTAGTACCACTGTATTCAAGGATTACAGCGACAGCTATCTTTGGATTCTCCACCGGCGCAAAAGAAATAAACCAGGCATGGTTCTTGGCTTCTCCCTCTGCCGTCAGCTCGTTTTCTGCCGATCCGGTTTTCCCGGCCACATTCACCCCTTCTATGGCTGCAGATTTACCCGTTCCCGACTTTACCACCTCGCGCATCATCAGCTTGATGGCTCCTGCCGTCTGAGTGGACATCACATTGTACAGAACCGATGGTTCCGTCACTTTTATTTCATCTCCGTCATGGGATACAACTCGGCTCACCATGTAAGGCTTCATCATAACTCCATTGTTGGCAATGCATGATGTTATCATAGCCATATGCAGAGGTGTGACCTGGAGTTTGCCCTGTCCTATAGCGACCGATGCCATATCCGTTTTTCCCATGCTGTCATAGGGAAAACGGCTTTTGGTGACAGGGATTTCAAAAGGTATATCCTTTCCCAGCCCGAATCTGTCGGCAAGACTCCTCAAGACGTTTTCCCCCAGCTCAACTCCCACCTGGGAAAAGAAAACATTGCTGGATACGGCTAAAGCTTTTTTCATATCTATTTTTCCATAGGCTTTTTTTCCGGTATTGGAAAAGGGTTTTCCATCTATGGTGACAGTACCTTTGTCTTCTATTACAAGGTCTTCCATCCCGTTTTCCAAAGCTCCGGCGCTTATCACGGTTTTGTAGGTTGAACCCGGCGTATAAAGGCCCTGGGTGGCACGGGGAAGGAATATCGCATCCTCCGACTCCACCATGGCCTGCCAGTTGGCACTGAGCTTATCTTCGTTGGGGTCAAAGGCAGGCTTGCTCACCAAAGCCAATATTTCTCCGGTTTTTGGGTTCATCGCAACCACTGCCCCATTTCTGTCTCCCAACAGCTGACTTGCCAATTTCTGCAGTTCATGGTCCAGTGTAAGATAAACATCATCTCCATATCTCATGCCGGATTCATCCCGGTTGCCAAAATCGAATATGCCTCTTTCGCTGCCCAACAGATAGTCATTATATGAAGCTTCCAGCATGGATTTCCCATAAGTTCTGGAATTATAGCCTATCACATGGCTGTACAGTGACCCATGGGGATAGGTGCGCTTCCAACCGTCCTCGGTTTTTGGACTGTCAGCCAGCACGATGCCATTTTTGTCCAAAATCCTGCCCCGTATGGTATCTTCCTCTGCTTCCCACTGCCTTTGGTTGTAGGAATTTGTGATAATCCTGTCCTTTACAAAAAGCTCGAAATAGGTGAGATATACTACGAGGCTTAAAAACAGAACGCTCATTACAATCAATATATGAATGACCTTTCTATCTTCCTTCATCCGAAATGCTCCCTTCATCCTGTCCGCCTTCTCTTGACACGGCTTCCAGAATCCCTAACTGAATAAAGCTCGTCGTAAGAGAACTTCCCCCATAGCTGATAAAAGGAAGAGTTATTCCTGTCAGGGGAATGAGCTTTATTACTCCTCCAATGATGATAAATGTCTGAAAACCAAACATACACGTTATTCCCAAAGCTACCGCCTTTTTGAAAGTATCTCCGGTTTTGAGCACGATTTTAATCCCCCTGTAAGCCAGCAGGAAATACAGCAGAATGACGGCCACTCCTCCGAATATTCCCATCTCCTCACATATGGCCGAGAATATGAAATCCGTTGTGACTTCCGGGATATAATCCGGCCTGCCCATACCCAGCCCTGTTCCGAAAAAGCCGCCGGACCCTATGGCAAACAGGGATTGGGTGATCTGATAACCTTTTCCTGCAATATCGGCCCAGGGATTCAGCCATGTTACAACACGAACCCTTATGTGATACAGTGCAAAATATCCGGCTGTCCCTCCTAAAGCCGCAATTATCACATTTAGAAGCAAAAACTTCATATCGGCGTCAAAAACATACATCATGGTAATGTATATTATAAAGAACAGCAGCGCCGTTCCCCAGTCCCTCTGCATCACAAGAAAACCCATAAACATATATACAATTGCCATGAGGGCTATCCTGCCCTTTATCTTTATCTGTTTAAGTTTTAAGGTCAGGGCATTCAAAAATATCTGCTCCGAGTGGGTTAAATAGCATGCCAGTGTAAATATAAAAAGTATTTTTATAAGTTCCGATGGCTGAAAACTGAAGCCTTTTATGACTATCCAGTTGGTGGAACCTTTTATATTGCTTCCAAACACCAAAGTAACCAGGAAAAGGCCAAAAGAAGCAAAAGCATAGGCATACATCAGCTTATTCCATATCTTAATCCTGATATATATAAAATAGCTTAGAAAGAACAGGACAATTCCTCCGGAAAACCATACTATCTGCTTAAACCCAAGTCCTCGATTTAACCGGTAAATCATAATAAATCCAACACTTGCCAGCATGGAAACTATTAAGAACAGATATTCATCTCCCAGTTCCTTCTTAACTATAAAAAGGTAAGTGCCTGCTATCAAAGTTATTATCAAAAGACCGGCACCTAATATATAAAAGTCATGGGGCTCCCTATAAAAAAACAGCAGCCCGAAAGCCAGGATATCAGCAAGCACCACCAGGCTGACAGGCCTTTTGTAGCTGGCGATCAGCATAGTATTCACTCCTTCTAATTCTCAACATACAGAAAATCCATCTGGCCTATATGTATTTTATCACCATCTCTTAAATATACCGGATCCCTTCCCAACCTCTCACCATTGACAAAGGAACCATTGGTACTGTTCAAATCCTGCATGGAGGTTCTCCCGTCATGTACGGTAAATCTCACATGCTTGCCTGACACATAAGGGTCTTTTATGACAATGTCATTTTTATTGGACCGGCCCAGCTCCATGTTCCCATCCAAGGTATATGTTTCCTCAACCTTAAATCCAAGATCCTCTCTCCTGTTTATCAGCTTGATATATGGGAGGTTCTTTCCCTTTTTCATGCCATGCTTTCCTTTCGCTCCCATTGAGCTTATATCAAGGTATATAAGGCGTATGATGCCATATATAAACAGGTAGATGATAGTGATAAAAATATATTTCATTATCGACGACAATATCTCGTACAATCCAAAAACCTCCTGTCATGCGGCAATACAGCTGCAAACCAAAAGCCAAAAAGCAGCGCCTGCTACTATTATAACAAAAAAAACGCCGTAAAATATATAGGCGCTTGCCACCTTCTTTAAATTAACTCATTGTGCTGGCCTTTCCGGTAGCATTATAATCTAAATTATATAACAAACCTGCGCAGGATTTAAATAATGCTGCATTGTGCAAAACCCCGATAAAGGCAATCCTTTTGTCCTTTCACTGTTTCTGCCGCATTTTTCGCACCGTCTGTAATTAATGCTAAAAAGCAGCTTGAATCAGGTTGCCGGTTATAGTAAAATGCAATAAGCGGACTCTTTATAAAATTATCTCGAAAGGAATTGGTCATATGGCAAATCCTACCTATCCCCAAAGTGAATGCTGTGTACAGAAATATTTGGAACGCATAGGATATAACGGACCGCTGGATGGTAGTGCCCGGACATTGTCGGCACTGCAGGAGGCTCATGTACATGCCGTACCTTACGAAAATCTGGACATACTCATGGGACGCAAGCTATCTCTGGAAATCCCCGATCTTTATCAAAAAATAGTCGTCCGCAGGCGTGGCGGGTACTGTTTTGAACTCAACGGCCTGTTCGGATGGCTGCTTCGCGAGCTTTCCTATCCGGTAACCGATTATTTCGCACGGTTTTTAAGGGATGAAACAACCATCCCCATGCGCAGGCACAGAGTACTGAGAGTAGAAGCTGAAGGTCAAACCTATATATGCGACGTGGGTGTTGGAGGTCCTTCTCCGGCTCGTCCGTTGCTTCTGGTGGAAGGCTTGGAGCAAAGGCAAGGAGACGAAGCCTACCGCTTCCAAAAAGATCCCCTGCTGGGATGGGTAGTGCAAGAATTTCGTCATGGGGAGTGGTCGCCCTATTATTCCTTCACTGAAGATCCCCAGCTTCCCGTGGATTTTGTAGCAACCAATTACTACTGTGAAAACTCACCCGATTCCATATTCAGAAAGGAAGCCATGATTTCCATAAGAACTGTGGAGGGACGTAACACCGTGGCAGGAAAGGAATTTCGTATTTTTAACCGGGATGGTGTAAAGACCTTTATTCCTGAAACCGAAGAAGCATACAAAGTAGCATTGAGCAAATATTTTGGCATCGTGCTGGATTAGCTATATGCCATTGAATTTGAGATAAACATCCCATCTACATCATACAAAAGTGGTTGTTTCAGTCTTTTCATTCCGCAGGACGTGCAAGAAACCAGCTGAGCATCCCTGGAGCAAATAATCTTTAACGGCCTTGGTTTTTTACCCGATGGTGTATCATGCCTTTCCGTATTTTTGCTCCCCATGGCTTTCTCCAAATCATGCTTGTGTTCCTATGCCATAGAAAATGCTTCAGCTGGTTTGCATCATCATATCTCACTTATGGGATTCTGCTGCTCCGAAAGCACTCTGATTCTGGTTCGGACTGCCTCGGCGCCCCAATTTCGGAGTCCGGCGTTCCAATGCAGCCAGTGAAATTTCTATATCCTCGTATACCTCATCTGCGGTATGGCAGCCTACGGTCACCATGTCACAATCCCGGATGGTACTCCAGGAAAAATTGAGGCCTACAAAAGGTGTGCATCTTCCTGCAGCCATAGGTTTGATGGTCATGACAGATTTTTTTGCATTGTGAATGATACCTGCAACCATCTCAACCTCCACCTGCATCATGAAACCCATGCAGTTATATATCTGTATATAAGTTTGTACGTCATAGTTATTGGCATCGCAATAAACAACAATTTCCGGCATATGCGCAGAAAGTCCCGGTATCATGCCGGCCTCACGAATCATATAAGTATAATCGCTGATCCTTTCTATTGTTTCTCTCTGTCTGTTTACCAGCTTTTCAACACTCGAGTGATGCAGGAGGCAGAGGGATGATCCTATTTCTGCACTTTTTTTGATAATCTTTTCTGTCTCCGCCCTTGATTTCTTGTTGTTCGCCACATTCACAATAGGTGTATCCACTATTATCATTTTTTTGCCGGTTTTATCCTCGGTATAGCGGATAGCATCCACAAGAATTTCATTCTGGCTTGCAGGAGCCATAATAGTATCGACACCATAATCAAGGAATGCCTTAAGCACCGGATAAAAAGACTCGGCACTACTATACCGCTCACGGATCATTTTGTCAGCTGCTGGTCCGGTGTGGCTCCATCCAAGCAGCCAGTTTGTGCCGATAATCATGCGTGATAAAGACAGATTTTCTACTGTAGTACGTGGAAATTGTACACATGCATCCATAACTTTTCCCCCTTTGCCTACAGCTTTGATTATGTCCAATTAAAAGCACCAGGCTATTATTTCATTCCGAACATTTTTTCCTTCAAATCCAGATAGTACAGATAATCTTGAGGTTTTACATTCGGCGGGCATCTGTGGTCACAGAACGGTATGTACCCTCCCTTTTCCACCAGCGGAACAAGGGTTTCCAGATATGCTTTTATTGCCTCCCGTCCGGCACCCAGCTGTATTTTATCCACACCGCCCATAATTCTCAATTCACCTTCATACTTTGAAAGAAGCTCTGCCGGGTGGGCACATCCGTTTACTTCAAAAGGAAACAGGCAGTTGACTCCTCCTTCCAAAAAGTATGGAAGAATTGGCCTTACATCGCCGTCGCAATCTATATACCAGATGTCTATCCCATGTTCACGGAGCTTTTTGCTGATCCTTTTATACCGTGGCATCACAACGTTTTTGAAGAAATCTACCGTAACGATAGGTCCGTTCTTAAAGCAGATATCTTCCCAGCCTGATGCAAAGTCAAAATCAAAATGAGGAAGAACCTGGTCCAGGAAATCCTCCACCAGCACACAGCAGGTTTCCACCATATCCTCCACCATGTCGGGATAATCATAGCATGCATAAGCCAGGCCTTCAAAAGTGAGCATATCCCGGATCTTTCCTATCATCGATCCACAGTCCACGCCCAACGGATAGTCACGATCGGCAGGATGGATCTTCTTCAGCTTTTCAATATCAACTTTTCTTGCAGGGTCATCCCTCCGAAAACGTTCTTCCTTGCACCTTTTCCAATCCTCCGGAGTAACTACTGTAGGCTTTATGTAATGGGGTATCGTATCATGGCCGTCCTTTGGAACCTCTGCCAGCAGACCGTCGGAATTCATTATTATCCTGGTATTTTCCCGTTCCTCTACCACCTCGTTGGGAAATCCCGGGCTCATCCATACATTCCCGCCTATTACGGAAATTTTATCGAAGTTGAAAAACAAGTCCGCTTCCCAATTGTTCTTTATTCCATTTTCGACAAATATGTCCCATTCCTTAAAATTCTCATCCCAATAGCCGAATTCCATATTGAAGCAGCGGTCCACCGCTTTATAGTGCATCTGGTTGTTAAACCTTTCCCTGTCGGTCATAGTACCTTTCCACTTTGGTCTGCAAGGTGTAATGGCCATTTTTCATCGCTCCCCTCAAGAAAATATCTCTACTAAAGGCTGAAAGCCTAAATATCGGATATAATAACAATTATATCTCTTTATGACTGCAAAAGCATTAAGGAAAATTGATAAGTGATATAAAAAAATTGCTGCATGTAGGTTTTAAACGCAGACTTTCCCCTAAATTGCTGACTTATATAAGGCTTTTATGCAGCACATTATTGTGTTTTTTCATAATAAGCTGATATAATTGCATTTAGAATGATTCAGCCAATGAAAGGATGAAGGCAGGAATGAGTTTAAACCAGCCACCCCTGGTGGGTAAAAATATTCAAAATCAGAGAAAGCAAAAAGGATATAGCCTGGATGAGCTGGCAAAACGTTCGGGTGTTTCCAAGTCCATGCTCTCCCAAATTGAGCAGGATAAAGCAAACCCAACGGTAGTAACCGTTTGGAAAATAGCTCATGCCCTTGATTTGCCGATGCAGGAGCTTTTAGAATCCGCATCGGACAATATTATTGAAGTTATCCGGTCCGACGATGCGCCTATCATATACTCCGAGGACAAACTATGTAAAATCCGGATAAACTCACCACTGCACATGACTGATAATCTTGAGCTGTATCAGATGATATTCAAACCCGGAGGAAAGAATGTCTCCATGCCCCATTATCCAAAGGCCGAAGAATTTTTGACCGTGATTGAGGGAAAGTTTAAAGTCACCTCCGGGGAATATTCCGCAATACTTCAAAAGGGTGATACCGGCAGGTATCGCGCGGATATCGAACATGCCATAGAGAATATATCCGGGGGAGAAGCAGAAGCATATCTGGTGGTGTGGTTTCCCAAATAAGTCTAATATTATGTAAATCATAAATGAATTCAGCTGATGATGGACTAATTTGATTGTTATTATGTGTTTTGGATCCTTTTGGAGCATCAATCATCAATTTCAATTGCTGAGTTCAGACAAGGTATACATCATTTATATCATACCAATATTGTCAGGAGTACGCTTTTGCATAATGGCTACAACGACAAAAGCACCCTGCTTGAAAGACCAGGGTGCTTCGTCCTATCCAGAGTTTAATATTCTACAATCTTTTCAATTGTCCTGCATTACAAAATGCCCAATTCCTCTGCGGCTTCACGGAAGGCATGAATTGCAAAATCCAGGTCCTCTTTGGAATGAGCTGCGGAGATCTGAGTCCTTATTCTCGCCTTTCCTTTAGGCACCACAGGGTAGAAGAAACCAACCGCATAGACTCCCTTTTCCATAAGCTTTTTAGCCATTTCCTGCGCCAGCACCGCATCTCCCAGCATGACAGGCACAATCGGATGCACGCCTTCTGTTATATTAAAGCCAGCTTCGGTCATTTTTCTTCTGAAATACATGGTGTTCTCCTTAAGCCTGTCTCGCAGTTCAGAGGATTCCGACAGAAGTTCCAGAACCTTCAGCGATGCATAGACTATGGCAGGAGACAGGGTATTTGAAAACAGGTAAGGCCTGGAGCGCTGCCTTAAAAGGTCTATGATTTCTTTTCTGCCGCTGGTATAGCCACCGCTGGCTCCCCCGAGGGCTTTCCCCAGGGTGCCGGTGATTATGTCTACCCTATCGGAAACCCCGCAGTATTCGGGAGTTCCCCGGCCATTTTCTCCCATGAAGCCTACGGCATGGCTATCGTCTACCATTACCAGGGCATCATATTTGTCGGCCAGATCGCAAATACCCTTCAAATTAGCAATAATTCCGTCCATTGAAAATACTCCGTCGGTAGCAATCAGCCTGAAACGGGCATTCTGCGCTTCTTTAAGCTTTTCCTCGAGGCTTTCCATATCATTGTTCTTATATCTGTACCGGGCAGCCTTGCAAAGCCTGATACCATCGATTATGCTGGCATGATTCAACTCATCGCTGATTATAGCATCCTGCTCCGACAGCAGTGTCTCAAAAAGCCCTCCGTTGGCATCAAAACAAGAGCTGTACAATATTGTGTCCTCCGTGCCTAAAAACTCCGACAGCTTCTTCTCAAGCTTTTTATGGATATCCTGTGTTCCGCAGATAAAGCGCACTGAAGACAGCCCGAATCCCCACTCGTCATAGCTCTTTTTGGCGGCTGCCACAATATCGGGATGATTGGAAAATCCCAGGTAGTTGTTGGCGCACATATTGAGGATTCCCTTTTTTCCCTGCACATCAATTCTCATTCCCTGGGGCCCTAGTATTGGACGCTCATCCTTCCAAAGCCCGCTCTTTTTTATGTCTTCCAGCTCGGACCTGTAAAATTCTAAAGCCTTTTTCGACATTCAAAACCCTCCTGTCCTTTTTGGATTCATATTAACAGTATTATTAAACCCATTCCAGTATTACTTTGCCTGAGTTACCTGAAGCCATTATATCAAAGGCTTTTTGATAATCGGTGTATTTGAATTTATGGGTGATCACCGGTGTAATATCAAGGCCTGACTGGAGCATGACCGTCATCTTATACCAGGTTTCATACATTTCACGCCCGTAAATACCCTTAATGGTAAGCCCGTTAAAGACCACCTTGTCCCAGTCTATCACCGTGCCGGGTTCCTGCAGACCGAGCATTGCAATCTTGCCCCCGTGGCACATTACGTCCACCATGCTGTTGAAAGCACTGCTGCTGCCTGACATTTCCAGGCCAACATCAAAGCCTTCCTTCATGCCCAGCTCTTTCATTGTCTCTTCGATGGAATCGGTAGCAACATTCAAGGCTCTTGTGACTCCGACCTTTTTAGCCAGCTCCAGGCGGTAAGGATTTACATCAGTAATAACCACATATCTCGCTCCTGCATGCTTTGCCACCGCTGCAGCCATGATTCCTATAGGCCCTGCCCCTGTTATGAGCACATCTTCACCCAGGACATTAAAGGCCAGGGCAGTATGTACAGCGTTGCCGAAGGGATCAAAACAACTGAAAAGCTCCATCGGTATTGACGGATCGCAGTGCCATACATTGGTCACCGGTATGGCAAGGTATTCGGTGAATGCTCCGGGACGGTTCACGCCAACACCCTTGGTTTCTCTGCAAAGATGCCTCCTTCCGGCCAGACAGTTCCTGCATCGTCCGCACACTATATGCCCTTCCCCCGACACTATGTCGCCAATTTTGAAATCATGCACATTGCTTCCCATGTCCACAATGGTTCCCACAAACTCATGCCCAATGGTCATCGGCGTCGGGATCGTCTTCTGCGCCCACTCATTCCATTTGTAAATATGTATGTCCGTACCGCATATCGAGGTCATATGTACTTTTATCAGGACATCGTTTATGCCTATCTCCGGTATCGGAACATCATCGAGCCATATTCCGGGCTCCCGGTATTTTTTGACTAAAGCCTTCATTTTACCTGCCTCCCTACAAATAATCTTTCGCCCTTATTCAATATATCGAACATTTTGTATATTATATTATTATTTTGAAGGATATATGTCAATCAGAATTTTTGCTTTTCAGAGTTGCCACTAAAGCATTAGATTGACTGCAGAAATTTGGGATTATGCTGATTGGACCGGATAAGAAAGGATGATTTCTGCCAGAGACGTAAGAAAACATTATTTTTCCTTAACGAACAAGTAAATCGACAGTCAGCATAACAGTTATAACTGTAAGCGTCAAATAGAATAGGACAAAAAACTAAAGCTGTTTTTTTTCTTTGCCCAGCCATTGATCAAATGCCTTAGATATTTTGGCCCTGAATTCTTCTTCCGGTAACCCACGGTCTACATAATACTCATATGCATAATCTATGGTATTAGCAAAACGTTTCGCAAGTTCAGGATTTTCTTCCTCCATATACGGAAAATGCTCTATTACATATGCGCTGTAATCCAGATCAAAAAAACAGCTGTCTATCTCTCCATCTATAAAATCTTTAATAAACTCTATCATAAACTTTGTGTGTTTCCCCAATTTCATTCTTCTTCCTCCCAGGCATATTGTTCCGGTTCTTTCTTTGAAAACGGTGCATAAACTTCTTTTGGCAAAACTTCACTGCACGGTAATAACTCTTCAACTACCGATGCGTATCCAGGCTTCCCAAGATTCGGCATTTGAGTCAGTACCCACTTCACGTATTCATAAGGATTTAACCCATTTTCTATCGCGGTTATTACTATGCTGTAATAAACTGCACTGGCTCTTGCTCCGGCAGGAGTGTACAAGAATAACCAATTTTTTCTGCCAATCACAAATGGCTTTATGCTCCGTTCCGCACGATTGTTGCTGATTTCAAGCCGTCCATCGGTCAGGTATCTTTCTATGTATTTCCTTTGTGCGCAGGCGTAGTGCACCGCCTTGCCCAAAGTACTTCCGGGCAACACATTTAAGCCTTCTATCCAAGAGTAGAATTCTTCGAATAGAGGCTTCGATATCCGTTGTCTTCTTTCCAGGCGTTCATCAGTCTCAAGCAAAGCAAACTCCCTTTCATATCGGAACAGCCTGTCACAATATTCCACGCCTTTTAATAAAAGTGAATCTTTTTTCTTTTCTTCCGGTAAGATCTTCAGCCCATCAAAGAACTTTCGGCGAAGATGCGCCAGACAGCCTACAATCATTATGTTTTCAGGTAGTTTATGATACCCTTCATACCCATCCGCATGTAAATACCCGCTGAACCTTTCAAGAAACTCTTTCGGCCGGGTGCGCCTTCTATCGGGAAGGTTGAAAATTCTCTGACACTTGTTTTAATGCCTCCAGGGTAAATCACTCTATTGGATTTATTCTTCCAATGGTGTGATATCCTTTTCTTAAGGCATGGAGCATCACTTTACCCGATGTATACCAGGCATCCAACAACAAGTACGTTGTTTCTGTAACCGGTATAAATTCATCAATAAGCTGCATTGCAAGCTCTTGTTTATTCTTAAAATGCTTCTTTGCTTTATTGCCAAAGAACTGCTTTCTAAGATAGAGCCTGAAGTTTTGTGGCAGTGAGTATTCGGAAATTTTATAATGAGAAGTAACTACGCAATGAGACCACATGGGTTTTCCGTCACTGTGTGAATGATGGAAATCAAGGCCCTCAATCTTTTTGGTAGACTTATCTTTTTTACTCAAAGAGTCGTCTATGATGAGAAAGCCTACAGTATCTTCATTCACGCTATTACAGACAACATTTAGAGAATGGTTAATTCTCTTGTGGTCCACATAATCGTTACTCCATTTATACTCTCCGAGGAATCTTGAACCACAGCTTCTATCCCGGTTACAGGTATGCTTTGAATAGATCCTGGAAACATTTTTGCTTCCCTCGGTGGTAATAATGCCTGAGACCATAAGAACCATATGATTTTGTATGGCTTCAGAATTATGTAATTTTAGCATATTTATATAATTGATTATATTTTTGTTTTGTTCTATTATTATCTCAGGCATAAGATTGACCCCCGTGGAAACTGTTTGTTTCTGGACAATTCAAACTTTACCACACTAGGTCGACTTATGCTTTTGTTTTACCATTTTATTGGTAATACAATTATTTACTTTTCAATACCCAACACTAATCAGTTATATTGTATTTTATAAGAATAAAATCTTTATGCTTGTCCTGCAAATCATCGAAAAAGCTTGTAAGCTTTTGACAAAAACTACAAGTTGGCGTATAAAAGTAAATAGCCTTCACTTGATTTTCACTAGCTGAAAGAGTAGAAAAATTTAACAGCAACATAAAAAAATTGCTATAAATACAAATATCGCTTTTTTCATACTAATATGCTCCTGTATCTTTTACTATAATACCATCATTAAGAATAATTTTACGTTTTGCATAACTTGCAACTTTTTCGTCATGGGTTACAATCACAAGGGTTGTTCCTTTATTATTCAGACTCTGCAATAACTCTATTATTTCAGTTCCGTTCTTGCTATCCAAATTTCCCGTAGGTTCATCCGCAAGTATAATCTCAGGGTTATTAGATAAAGCTCTTGCTATTGCAACACGCTGTTGTTGGCCACCTGATAACTGAGATGGATAATTCTTTACTTTATCAATCAAACCGACTTTTTCTAACATTTCCAGAACGATTTCTTTTCTTTGCTTTCTTGGCATCCCTGCATATCCTAACGGGACTTCCACATTTTCAAACACCGTCATTTCATTAATGAGGTTAAATGCTTGGAAGACAAAACCAATGCGTTTATTTCTAATTAAAGCAAGCTGTTTGCTATTTAATTCTTTTATATTTATATCTTTAAACATGTATTCACCGGAATCGAAATCATCCATACAACCTATTATGTTGAGAAGTGTTGTTTTTCCACAACCAGAGCGTCCCATTATTGCCACAAACTCTGACTCTGCAATTTCTAAGCTAATGCCCTTTAGGGCCAACGTTTGAACACCATTACCCTTATAGATCTTATGAACATTAATCAGTTGTATCATTTATAGCTCCTTTCTATAAACTATGTAATATTTTTATTGGTGTAATATTCTTTATTTTTTTAATCGGCAAAATTGAAGAGATAATGCCAATCAGCATTGAAACACAAAACGAAAATAACAAGATTTTAAAATCAATAATTATTTCAAACTGACTAAAATGTACTTTTGTTTTCAATAACAGAATACTAACAACAATTCCAATTAAACCTCCTTGAATAGTAACAAATGTCGACTCCATAATAATTTCGAGAAATATTTTTTCTATTGTTGCTCCTAATGTTAGGGATATTGCAATTTCCCTGGTCCTCTGGTTTATTATTATTAGAATAATACTGGTCAAACCAATACTTATAATGAGTAAAATAAATATGGATAATATCATTAATCCAAGCGAATATGCTTTATAAACATTCGTTTGTCTTAAATATTCTGATAACGTTGTATCAAAATTATAGTCATATAAGTCCCCATACTTCTTATACAGGTAGCTAATTATACCTGCTCCTATATCTGAAGCAAAATCCGAATTTATGAATTTGAATGTAACAAACATATTTGCAATAGTTGCAAGATCGGTTTTTTCTGAAAGGTATTTTATCGGTAGTATAACACACTCATCAAGATCTAAATTGCCAGATTCAACTGTGACATATAAAGTCAAATGATTACTTGAATTTTCATATAAGTTATCCATTGGAGTAATCTCCAATACATCATCATTTAATAAAACAATCTGATTGGATGTCAGAACTTCCTTATATAAACTTACAGAATCTTCAGGTAATTTACCGTTTATTAAAGTTTCAAGTGCTTTCTTCCCTATATAAACTTTGCTAGTACTGCTAAACTCATCAACTTTTTTGTTTGGATAATATATATTAAAAAAGCTATCAGTTACAAATAAGAAGCTTACTGTAGATATATCAGCTACACCTTTTGAAGATACAATAAAATTCATATTTTTTTTTACTATAATGGAAATATCTAAATTGCTTTTGTATTTCTCTTTAATCCAGTTATAATCATCAATAGAGAACGGTAACGGAAAGTTATTATCATCACTTATACGTAAAGAATCGATGCTGGAATTTTGCTGTTGAAGGTAGATTTTGAGCTTAATCAAGCTATTCTCAGCTTTGCTTTTGAGGTTTTCATATTTATGAGTTATGGAAGAACTAATAGTTAGAAATACAGTTAATAGCGATATGCCAATAAATACCTGCAGTGCTACTAGAGAATATTTCACTGCATTATTTCTAATCTTTTTTATCACCTTTACTAACAAATAGAACATAAAGACCCCTCTACCTGTATATTTCCATAATACTGAGTTTTGTAATTTTTCTTAACATCAAAAAGCTTATCAGTAAAGAGAAAATAATGCATATAAATACACATATTATGTATATGTTAATGCTTATAGAAAAAAAGCTGAAAATGTAATTATTTATTATGTAAATTACTATTAAAGTAGCTAATGTAACTATTATAGAAGATAATAAAGATAATATGATCAGCTCAAAAAAGTTTTGCATAAATATATCCTTTTGGGAAGCTCCAAGAGCAAGCTTAATACCGTAGCTTTTTCTATCTTCATTGACCTTATTGAATATAATATTTATTATGTTCAATAAGGCATAAAGTAAAACGACCCCCGTAATTGCAAACAATACAGTAGTAAATGCATGCTCCCTATTAATGTCATCCTTATGTTTATCTTTATATAACTTTATATCAGCAGTAAATTTGAACTTATCTGAAATAAAGTCTTTAAGTAAAACTGCCTGTTTTTCAAGTTCATATTTATCTTTAAATTTAATATAATATGTAAGGTCATGATTTTTAAGGTGTAATTTATCTAAACAGTTCATAGGAATTATAATTGAATCTAAGTTATAGTCTTATGTAGTGGTGTAAAATCGGCAGCGTAATTCCGGTGGTAAATATTGTCCTTTGACAAACGAGCCACGATATGGCATCTACTTTATTAGGTCTCACAAATCAATAAGGTAGAGGAGGTCATATCGTGGCTACAAAAGATATAATGCCATTAATCGAAGAAATTTTCAAGGTTTATGGAGATGTAAAAAATGGAGATTTTATGCGTGAGACCATGGCATTCATCCTACAAAAGCTGATGGAGGCTGAAGTAACGGCAAAAATCGGCGCTCAAAAGTATGAGCGTACCGATGAACGGAACAACCATCGCAACGGTACCCGTACCAGACCCTACGAGACCCGTCTGGGAACAATTGAACTAAAAATACCGAAGCTGCGTGAGGGAAGCTATTTCCCAAGTTTCTTGGAGCCTCGCCGCATGTGGGAAAAAGCACTGGTCAATGTAATTCAAGAGGCCTATGTCCATGGGGTCAGCACTCGCAAGGTGGATGAACTGGTTCAAGCGCTTGGGATGGAAGGGATTGATAAGAGCGCCGTATCCCGTATCAGTCAGGAGCTGGACGAACATGTCCAAGGGTTTGTTCACCGCCCTTTGACATTACAATACCCATATTTACGGCTAGATGCAACCTTTCCAAAGGTCCGTGAAGGCGGGCATGTAGAAAACATGGCACTGGTGGTTGCAGTAGGTGTGAATGAAAATGGGGAACGAGAAATACTGGGCTTTGATATAGGTATGGCAGAGAGTGGTCCTTTTTGGACAGACTTTTTACGCCGTTTGGTAAGCCGAGGCCTAAGAGGAGTGAAACTGGTCATCAGTGACGCCCATGAAGGCCTGAAAGGGGCAATAAACGAAGTATTAAGCGGTTGTGCATGGCAGCGGTGTCGGGTGCATTTTATGCGTAATGTATTATGCCAGGTACCTCGCAAACAACAAGGAATGGTATCGGCCATTGTTAGGACTATTTTTGCTGCACCTGATCAGAAGGCTGCAAAAGAACAACTATACACGGTTGTTTCCCAGTTGAAGGACCGATTCCCCAAGGCAATGGAAATCCTGGAGAATGGGTGCGAGAATGTGCTGCAGTACATGGCCTTTCCATCGGAGCATTGGGCACAGATCCATTCGACAAACCCGTTGGAACGGTTAAACAGAGAGATACGGCGAAGGACAGATGTTGTGAGCATATTTCCAAACCGCCCGTCGGTACTACGACTGGTAGGGACATTACTCATTGAGCAGCATGAGGAGTGGCAGATTGGCCGTAGATATTTCAGCAAGGAATCAATGAACAAGGTAGTAAATCCAGCGCTTGCTCCCTATACTCTGTCGTCGACATCACTGCTGCACAAATAAAATGCTTGCTTTTTTAGCTGATTCCTGAGGTGGTTTTCCTATACGGACTTCCGCATAGGCAGCGTCCGCCATGCTATAATGGAAAATTACGGGGGATGTGGTAAACTTAAGCTTGCTTCTTCCCTTCATCCCTCGGCACTAAAAACAGGGCATGGCGGAATGTGGTTGTCAAGGAAAAGCCTGTTTTTGGCCCTTGACAACCACATTAGCGATAATATCAGAGACCAAAGTAGATGCTAATTTACACCACTTGACAAGACGCTATCGAATCTAAAAAATTTATATTATCAGTTACTCCAATGATTTCAAATTCATTACCAAGTATATTTATCTTATTTCCTAAGCTATTTTTAGCGAAATATTTTTTGGCGAAGTTCTTACCGATAATACATACAAAATCAGAGCTTAAACCATCCGTATCAAGCCATTTCCCACCACATAAAGCCATTTGTGATAATTCTCTGTAATTTGAATCTAGAGCTACAACATTAGAACGAGTATAATCTCCTTCTAAAATTATTGTTGCTTGAAAGTAATTATATCTTGATATTGTATCAATACCGGTGTTTTCAATCATTATCTTTTTAATATCTGCTTCTGACAAACTCCCATTTTTAATAGTTACTAGAATAACTTTATCAAAATCTTTAATGACAGAGCTATTTAAAAACTCTATAATGGCACTACCAAAAGCAAGAACTAGGACAGGAAAAAGCAATCCAAGAACCAAAGATAATATGATTGATAAGCTAACAAATTTTTTTCTTTTTAAATTGCCATATGCAGTTTTGAAATTAAAAAGTATTCTATCTACAGTCATATTTTCTCCTAGTCATTTTTTGAAAGTTTATATATTACATTTTTAAAAGTATCTAGAACATATAAATCATTTTTGCTGTCCTTAACAATGTAAGTAATTCCTTGCTGTTCTTTAAAATCACCTTTGTATACCGTACCAATATAGTTTGCTTGCAAATCAAATCTATCAACAGTTATAAAAGCTCCACTTACAAGGTACATATTATCATTATCTATAACAATACCTTTAGGCACATATTTATAAGGCAACTCATAAACTTTTTTAATTTCTTTATCTATAATATGCAATAATTCATTTTTGCCACTCCTTACCCCCTCATATTTTCCACTGTTATAATACTCACCTCCAGAGACAAAATAAACAATATCGTTTTCTATTGCAAGATGCCCTAAAAGTCCCTCTCCTATTTTTTTTACCTTATTATCATCAGAAGAAATAATGTAAATGCTTCCTAATTTCCTATCATAAGTTTCAACCGAAAAATATATGTTTTTTGAACTATCTACAACAAGATCCATCAAATTAACACTTTTTCCATCAAACACATTTATAGCAATTTGTTTTATAAACTTAAAACTTTTATCAAAAACTTGTATTCTGGAATTTCCTGAATCTAAAACATAGACATAGCCTTCATTATCAACAGTAATTCCTGTAGGATTTACAAATTCACCTGCTCCATTTCCCATTTTACCAATCTCTTTTTTCATTTTGCCGTTTACATCGATTAAAACTAGTCTGTTATTTGATGTATCCGCAATTAATAAATCTTCGTCTATTAATGCAATCCCTTGAGGTTGTTTTAATCCCAAGCCTTCACCAATCTTTGCAGATAACCGATATTCATCAGCAATAATGTTTAATTTTAAATCCGGTGCTCTGTCTATATCATTTTGCGAAACAGAGTTACCTTTAAAAATACTTTCAGCACCTATAAAATTGTTGTATAAAAAGAAAGCAATTACTAAAATAATAATGACCATGAAGCTCAAAAAAAATGATAATTTAGCTTTTTTCACATTTATCAATCCTTCACAGTATATTTTACTTGGTTCTCATGTGTGTAAAGTTAAGCCAACATTTGTAAAACTATCTCAGGTATATTATGTTCCATGAGTACCTGTTGGGTAGTTTTTCTTTTGCGTTTTTCGTCTAGGCTTCGCCCAATTACATCAACAAAAGCGTCATACAGCTTTATTGCATTTCCCCGGACGTTATGAAGGCTTGTCAGCAATATCTCGGATTTCTCCCGAAGATTTTTAAAAAACTTCAGCATGCTCAAGAGCCTTCGCTGCTCTCGAAACATCACCGCAAATACTGTTGAAAACACGGCTGTCATTAATGCAATAACGATCAGTTTGCCATATATCAAGCATTCAAAATATTTCTCTCCTACATTTTCCACTTTATCAATATCAAAATGACACTTCCATCTCTTAGACACCAACTCCACCTGGCATCTTAGCCTGTATAGTTCGCAGATTATTTTCAAAGCCAGCATATCTTCCGGTATGTTGCTTATAAATATATTCCATGCCAAAAGTTCAGTTTCAGCAGCTAGCAGCTGTCAGAGTCTTATTGGAAGACTGTGCTTTCTTGTTAGCTTTCCTCCTACACTCATTTAACTACTTCCTCTGGCAGCCTTATTGCTACAATTCTTACCTTCATCCTGTTCTTCCGGTTGCCTCCGATGTATATCTCACGATCCAACGTGCCTCCGGACTTTTTGAGCATTTCGATTATGTCAAGCTTTGTATAACGTCCTTTCTTCTTCATCCAGTCTACATAAAGTTTTGAATTGGTCTTAACCCAGCTTAGAAAGAATGCTCCTTTTTATGCAATTTCTCTAAAAGCTATTGCATTAAAGTATCCCAGGTCAATTAGTATCAAATCCATGAGAGAAAGGTTTTTGGCAATATCAGCTGTATAATTGCTGTCATTCCCAGTTGCAGTGCATAATTCAATACTTCTAAACTTTCTTTCCATAAGGCTGAACATCAATTGTATTTTTACTGCAGCTTTTGCATTTATACCTCCAAGCCCTTTAAATATAGTCTGAAGCTTGTCAGGAAGCGATAACAATGTACTATCACATATATAGACATGCTTGACCTGCTTCAAAACCTCAACTGTTTCAGTTGTTACAGAATGCTTTGCTGCATAGGCTACCACCCAGGGCAGCATTTCCTTTAACAAGACAGAGCCTGTTTTAAGCCTTTGGAACAATGCCTGCTTTGAAAGTTTCAGGCCATGCTAAATTTCACAATATTTTGAGGCAAGCGTATCTAATGTTATTTCATGAAGGCTCCAAGCTCCTACTTTAAATACTTTAAAAAATGTATTTGCTGTAAGCCCCCTTTCCCGCAGGGCAAAGCCCACTTCTTTAAGAACTTCCTCTATTTGCCAGGATGTAAACAACTTGATTATCTTTAATATTACAACTATACTGAGATTAGGATTTTTGATTTTGGAACCTCACAGTTTTTATTTTGAGCGTTTCATATTTTTTACCTATTCTCAATGGTGCTTTTGCCTTTTACATTTAATGGCTTAACTTTACGCCTATGACTTGTTTCTTATACAATGTCATATTTTTTATAGAGGAATGTTTAACAATTCGTTAAATGCATATTGTCTAATAGATGGAACTTATCTTTTACAGTTCACAACAGCCACTCCACTCAATACGACTATCATACTCCCAGTATGAAGTGTTATTATCTCTAACACACTGCCTTTTTAAATAAACATATTGTCCCCATGATTCATAAGGATTAAATGGTATATTGTAACACTTGTTAGAAAAGCATTTTGGAGAAGCGAAAGAATAAATCTCCCAATTACCGCAACCTGCTGCAAATACATTCATTGTTGGAATAATCATGAGTGCTAGAACCAGAATAAAAATTAAAGCTTTTTTCATTATATAAGCTTCCATCAGTGGTATTGCTTCCTTCTATAAAAATAATGTCAAATGTGTTATTTAATTTTGGAGTCTGGATGATTTTCTTTTTATCATTGCTACAACTTTCGCATCTGTCAGCAGAAAACATTATTATAGTTGATTTATTTGAGCTTTGAATATTTGAATCCCTTTTACTAAAATCATTTACAATTTGATTAAAAGCCTTATACCTGTAGTCTGGTCTACCCTGCAATTCCCATATTTTATCTGCCAATATTTCAAGATTAGCATCAGATGTAAAAACAATCTTATTGCTCTTATCAATAATAAAACCTCTCGGAGTTAAGCTAGATAATCTGACTTTGTTTTTTAAGGTATAATTTATGTCAATAGGTATTTCTGCTTTCGTAATCTTATTTTCAGCAAGTTTATCGTCCCATATAAGCATAAAATTAAAATCGGTTGATTCGTACAACTTGAGTACTCTACTAATAGCAGGGAGGTCATTCAAGCATGCTTGACAATGACTGGAAAGATAAAATATTACAGTATATTTCTTACTATTTGTCGAAATATTTATTTTTCACCTTTATAATTATATATATCTATGCGTGGAAATTCGTCACCGTATCCTAAATCTAGCGATTGCGTATGGTATGTGAAATTTAGATATAAATATATGAAAACTGTTACAGTTAGTATAACTGATAATGTAAACATAACTCTTTTTCTCATATACATACCTCTAATTTAATAGTTTTCAAATAATAACTGGTTAAAAATGAATAATAATCTCCTCATGCTATGTATTGGATAGTTTAATATTATATTTATAATTTAACATATTAAGGTAGTCTTGTCAATTGTTATAGTGCTTATTTGACATATATAAAACTTAACTAATATATAATTTATGTAAAAATTTGATATTTGTATTAAATAAAAAGGAGATGCTTGATTGCATCCCCTTTCTCATTTCCTATTTTCTGAACCATCCGTTTTCAACGCACTTTCTGTAATCCCAGGTAGGCATACCATCGTTCTGGAGCTTATAACTCCAGAAGAACCAACCTTCCGCCGTTTCATAAGCAAGAAGCTGTGCTCCGGCATAAGCCCTGGAGGCGGCATCCCGCTGCATTTCATTCATATCTTTCATGGTGTATGTCGGATCTAACCCCAAGGACCACTCACCCACGATAATTGGGAAATATTCAGCCATCTCCCGGATCTGCTCCGCCCTTACCACCGACGCCAGATGCAGGTGCCCCGGCATGTCACGATTTTTATCCTCTTCCGTGAAGCATTGATAAAAATGGGTATCCAAAATCACATTCCTGTATTCAGGCCCACGCATGAAGTCCTTCCATTGATTGAGCCGGAAGCCATCGTGGATAACTATTGCCACATTTTCATCCACATGCCTGCGGCATGCCTCATATCCCCGAATATAGTAATCCCTGAGTATGTCCATGGGCACATCCCATCTGGGCTCATTCAGGAGCTGTATGCCCCAGAGGGCAGAATGCCCTTTGTAGCGCTCTGCGATGCTGTCGATAACCTGTACGGTCCTCGATACATACTCCTCCTTGGTATGCCATTCGCATACCCCTAAAATCCCTCCGTTGTCAAAGCCGTTCTGACAGCCGGGGGCGGTATGCAGGTCGATCAATACTTTTATACCTGCCTCTTTAGCCCACTCCATTGCTAAATCAAGATACTCGATGCATCCGTAATATGGCCTGACATCCCCGAAAATCCAATGGGGGATAGGTATTCTGACTGAGTTTAACCCGGCTTCGGCAATCCATTTAAAATCCTCAAAGGTTATGTAGCTGTCCCTGTGAGGCTTTAGCCTTTCCAGGGTTTTGTCCCCCAGCTCCTCACAAAAGGCTGTCTCATCCTCAGCCTTCAATCCCTCAAAAAGGGCAGGCTTCATCCATTTCTCCAGCACCAGCCAGTTTCCAATATTCACTCCCCTGATTTTTGCCATTTGCTCATCCTCCTTGTACAATTAATATTGTATTAAATCAGTGACCAAAGCCACTGTTTGACCCATCAATTTTTATAGTTAACATAACATTTTAAGCTTCATACTTTTCCAAACATCAAGCACATCATCCGGCTTCACATCTTAGCCATTATGCCAGCATCTGTTGGCCTGAACTTTGACAATCATGTATAATATTTTCCGGACTTGGAAGGTGTGTGTTTCACCTCCTGGGACGGACCTTAGCGGGCCGATTACCCGTAAAAAAGAGTATTTATCCATTCCGGTAAGTCTACATGATTTGGCTGGTTGAGGCCAGCTTAAAGCTGGTTCCTCGTGTCACATGCAAGGTTGTTTGCTTACATGGGAAGGAATGGAGACTTTTAAGTCCATTCATCTTGTAAAGGAGGCATTTTTTATGAATTTCAGACCTATGGCAGGAATCGATGTAGGTAAATTCTTTAGTGAGATGGCAATTCTTTCTCCATCCAATGAAGTAATTGCCCGCATGAAGATCCGCCATGATTCCAGTTCTGACGTTGAAAGAGCCGTTAAATTACTGAAAAAAACGGAAAAGGACTTTGATTCTAGGCCTTTCGTCGTCATGGAATCCACCGGGCACTATCACAAAATCCTTTTCCATTCACTTTGTAAAGCTGGATTTGAGGTTTCCATCATAAACCCCATCCAAACTGATTCTATCAAAAATATTGGAATCAGGAAAGTGAAAAATGATAAAGTTGATGCCCGGAAAATTGCCCTGCTATACAGATTTCAGGAGCTTAAAACTACTAATATCCCAGATGAAGATATTGAATGTCTGCGAAGCCTTTGCCGACAGTACTACAAGCTCTCTGACGAACTTACTGCCTACAAAAACAGGCTTACAGGTATTGTTGACCAACTCATGCTAAACTTCAAGGATGTATTCCCTAACATCTTTTCAAAGGCTGCTCTCGCAGTATTAGAAAAATATCCTACGCCTGTGCATATTCTTAAAGCCAACAGAAACAAGTTGATTGCACTGATACAAAAGAATTCCCGCAGAAGCCTTAAGTGGTCAACTGCAAAGTATGAGCTTTTGGTCTCCAAGGCCAGAGAATTTGCACCTTTGAGCATTAATAACTCTTCAAATATTGCCATGCTTGGGGTGTATATCTCTATGATTAAAACCTTGGAGGAAAACCTTGAGAAAGTCCTCAAAGCCATTCGTTCATTGATTGCTGAAGATATGGCAAAGGACATACCCATGCTGGCACTGACTCTCGAGCTTCTACAAAGCATTCCAGGTATAGGACTTATCTCTGCTGTTACCATTCTGGCTGAAATTGGCGACTTTTCAGCTTTTTCAAAGCCAGGCAAGCTAGTTGCTTATTTCGGCATTGACCCCTCTGTAATGCAGTCCGGAGAGTTTACCGGCACACAAAACAAGATGTCAAAAAGGGGGTCAAGGCTGCTTCGCAGGGTACTTTTCACAATTGCTCTTGCTAATATCCGCACTAAGCGTGACAAAACAGCTTGCAACCCTGTACTGATGGAATATTACAAAAACAAATGCCAGAACAAGCCTAAAAAAGTGGCCTTAGGAGCTGTTATGCGTAAGCTTGTTAATTATATTTTTGCTGTTCTTAGGGATAGAAAGCCTTATCAGCTACGTAGCCCTCAGGAACATGCGAAGAATCTTGCAGCAAAGCATACAGCAGCTTAATAGTACTGTTACTTGATGTTTAGTTTTCAAAGAGCAACTTACTATTTTGGACCAGCTATTTTATGTCTACTTCACCTGGGTGGTCTTGTTGTCATGCCTTTTTTAGCTCATGTGTTTTTTGAAAAATTCTTTTATTTTTCAAAAAAAGCTCTTGACTTTAATTAGCTGGTCTTTTTATTAAAATTTTAAAGGCACCTCTATTTTTTTAAGAGCAAGATAATCTTGAATAATTTTCCATAATCACCTGAACTTACATAAATTATATCATCCCCAGTGATGGCATGCCATAGTATCTCATAGTATCTCATAGTACCTCATAGCATCTTAAGTGCATATCTCAAAAAATACATATCTTAAACACAAATCCTAAATACACTTAGAAACATATTTTAAGTACATTTTTTAAATGCATAGTAAGCACATATATTAAGTGCAGTTTGTTACTTAATTTTAGAGAATTCATTTGGACTTGCCATCTTTGCACATGGTTTCTTAAAAGGTGGAAAATTTATTCTGAGCATTTTTTGTACTCGCATACCAGCTCATGGTTAAAGGGTGGAAGATATGCTCACTTCCCGCCGTAAAACAATCGGTATCCGCCACTTATTGATAATGGTCGGCATTTTGCTGTCTTGCTCCAATAGCGATCTTGTTTGGCAGGGATTATAATATCCCACCGGAGTCTCCGGCAAATCCAACTCGCCATATAGCTGAGAACCGGCGCCGGAGGACACTGAATTCCCCAGCAAAAACAGTTTGGCATATGGCTGAGAACCACTATGATATAGGACTTCGTATTTCCAGTCCGTAAGCTTTATAACCATGCAATTATCAAGCCTCCATCCTTAAGCCATATAGAGCTCTATTCCCCTGTGATGCCTGCCCTGTCAACGCTTTCGACAAACTGTTTTTGCAATACGGTGTACATGAGAAGCATCGGAACTATGGTCAGCATGGTACCGGCCATTCTTATGCTTTCATTCAGGCGGTTTACAGCGCTGCCGTCGGAGGTAGGATAAAGCCTGTTGTATGAATCCACAAAAGACTGAAGACGCATCGGCAGCGTCTGTATAGTCTTACCAAAGAATATACCCGCTAGATAAGTTTCATTCCAGTACCACACAAAAGAGAACAGAAACGCGACAACTATGGCTGGCACTGACATGGGCAGTGCAATTTTGAGGAAAATCTTGAGCTTGCCTGCGCCGTCAATCTCCCCCGCCTCATCCAGCACCTTCGGGTAAGAGTGGAAAAACTGATAAAACACCAGGACAAATATGGTGCTTTTTATTCCCTGGCCCAGCAGGGCCGGAATCATGGAAGGAAGCGGCGTATTGATCATGCCGTAGGCATCAAAAAGCATATATCTCGGCACCATGGTCACCTGCCCCGGTATAATGAAGGTTATGACGAGAAGAAGCATCCAAAGCCTCTTCAGCGGAAATTCAAACCGTGCGAATCCATACCCCACAACCGCACAGCAGGCCGTCTGGAACAAAGCCGGCAATCCGGCCATCACAAGGGAAACCCCAAAAGTTTTCGAAGCATCCAGAACTTTATATGCTATCCTGTAATTGCCGAAATACATCCTTGTGGGCACCCATCTTACCGTGGGGTTTACAAGATCCGACACGTCCATGAGACTGTTCACTATCATAAACATCAAAGGATACAGGTAAACGAAGCCTATGCCGAGCAAAAGCGCGTATGTTATCAGCTTCTTCAGCAGGCCATCGGTTTTTCCTGCCCCCAAAAGCTTCTTTTTGATCCGGTCAATATTCCACCCATGAATTGGAGCTTTTTCCTTCACTTTTATGTTAAAACTCCCGACATTCATCGCTTCCACCTCTTCTTCTTTTCTCTGAACAGGAGAAATACAACTCCCAAAAGCAGCAGCTCAGCTGAGAAGTAAATCCACGACTGGGCTGCCGAGTAGCTGTAAACATTGCCTATTAGAAACATGTTTTTTGAAATCTCCATGTTTACCCTGTTATTGGGAAATCCGGACATCTCCACAACCGTATAAATTGCATTTACCATGATGACAGGTTTTAAATAAGGGAGGACTATCTTCCAGAAAATCTCCCAGGACGAAGCTCCGTCAATACGGGCAGCCTCATATATGGAACCGTCTATCTTCTGAAGGCTAGCCAGGAATATCAATATCTGCACCCCTGAAAACCATAAAATCATGACCAGATTATCAAAAACGTAGAGCACTGGCGCGCCTATGACCTCGGGCAGCGTGCTGAACACCTTGTAAACCGTATATTTGGACGGGTTTACTATTTGGGCGGCATTGTTGGTAAGAAGCTCAGAGATAACCGGACCGCTTATGATGATGACAGGAAGAAAAAATATGGCCCTGAATATAGTCCTGCCTCTGAACTTGCCATTGAGCAGCATCGCCATTATCAGCGAAGCGACGACAATCATGGGGGTAGAGAGGAGTACAAATATGAAGCTGTCCGACAATGCCACGGGAAAGTTCACATCTTTGGTAAACGCCTGAACATAGTTTCCGATGCCTATCCAACGGGTCTGGATTCCGGTGGGTGCTATTTTTACGCTGCTGAAGCTTAAGAATATGGAATAAAAAAAGGGAAAGCCTGTAAACAATATAAACCCCAGAATCCATGGCAATATGAAAAGGTATCCGGTTATGGCATTCTTCTGCCGTATGCTGATTGTGCCAGGCTTTTTGCCTTTCATCCTTGCTCCTGCCACAGTTATCACTCTCCTTCCAGCACAGCATAGCTCTGAGCAGGTATATTTACCGATCCGAAACTGTAATTGCTGCCTGTATAATTAATCAAGATGGATACACCGCCTTCATAATCCATCTTAACCACTCCGCTGGAAACTACAGTCCTTCCTGTGATCTTCCTGCCCTCAACCCTTGACAGGGCAGCATTGACATCATTGTAGACTTCCAGGATATGCTGTTTCCAGTCTTCATACTTGGTAGAATACAATTCAGAAATAGGTGTATGCTCCATCTCGTGATTATCCAGTCCGGTCAGCAGGAATGCCGGATAGGCTCCGTATTCTATCATCCTTAAAACGTCCGTCCTCGAATAGAAGCTCATATTGGAATAGGGCGCGTAATAATCCACGCTGCCTTTTAATACAATCTGCATAAAAGGCACCGTATCGGTTTCAAACAGACACTGGCTGTTGGTAACGGGCACATTGAATATCTCACTGGAATATTTCCATAAATACTGGTTTGGCCTGTACATTGCCAAGTTTTCAATATCCACCAGGACCTTTTGTGCCGTCTCCTCCTGCTTCTTGCGTATATCAAGCCTGCAAGTCACCCTGTCCCGCTGGTTTTCAGCATACAATCTTTGACCGAATTCATCCAAGGCCATGCCTTTCATTCCGTTTTCAGCATACAGCTTCGCTTTCCCGGCAACATAGTCTGCCGCTATGTCCGCCTTGACAAAGTAAGTGTCTTTAAGCCATATGGCATCATTATCCCTCTCCACCTTTATCAGCGCCTGGGAAAGGGCAGTTCCACCCTCCTGCCTCAAATCGATCTGTGTTTCCTTTACTGTTACAGGATTCTCGTAATAATAAAACCGTCCCCCTTTTGAAGATATATGCTCATCCAGCAAGGACAGCGCCTTCTTTCCCCCGACCTTGCTTTCAAAACTGAAATTCGACGGTCTTGAACCATTAAGCCCTCCTTTTTGCCATCCTTTAAAGACCATGGTTATATTGCTTATACCCTGCCCTGCAATATCTTCCGCAATCTGCCTCGCTTTTGCTGCGGTGGTTATGGGAAGGACACGGTTAAATATGAATCCCCTTTCCAAATCGGAGCCGATGATGTCAAGCTGCAGGGGAATGTCGGCATCAATCCTTTCTCCCGCCGGCAGGTTGCCTTCCTCCTGCAAAATCCTTCTATAAAGCTTTGCCATTCCAATGTAGTCGGCATCCTCTCCCCTCAGAAAACGATAGCTTATCTCTGCCTCAAACCTGTTTCTCTCCTTTTGGGCCACCTGGACGCCGGCACCGCTCTTGCTTGTCGGCTGCAGGTACTTTTGGCGGTATATGAACCGGGCGCTTATCCAGTTATAGTTGGTAACAATACCACTGGGTGTGGCCACAATGGATGCGTATTCCGCACCTTTTTCCACCCTTGCGAAATAGGCGTTCTGCTTCACACCATGCACCACTCCGAAAACCGGCATCAGCACCTGGGGTTCTTCGGTGGAGAAATCATTAGGCCGGCTGGATTTCAGATCATTTACCTCGAACAGGTGGTCAATGCCATAATCCTTCCCATAAATCCTCTTGTCAAAATTTACGAGGTATTGGGAAGGCTTGCTATACCTTATAAGGGCACCCGGCCCGTCAGGTACAAGCATGTACCCATCTATTTCATCCGCCCGGGTTGAGCCTAAGAAAGGTACAAAATATACTGCTGCCAGGGAATAGTCTTCCCCTTCCTTTATGCTGTCGTCGATCATCCTGAAAAGAAGGCTTCCATCCCGGAGCTCCATTTCAAAATCAAAGGAAATGTCCAGGGTAATATAACTTACCGAGTACCTCAGTATATTGCCCTGAGCTTTAAAGCTTTTTTTAACATTTTTATCTGCTATGCTCAACCTTTTTTCGAGACCTTTGGCATCAAAATAATCTATGGAGACAAGGGCATTGCCTACGCCGGACCACGTGGTGTTCATATCCTCCGGCTTCTCTTCCGCGAGGCCTCCCCATACATACCCCGTCGCCTTATCCACCACCCTGATGGAAGCATTTTTTTCCCTGTGCCAGACCTCCAGCCTGCTGTCTTCCATGATTTTGGCATATCCGTCAAGATTCAGCCTGTTTGGGACCTTGTCAAAGGTTTCGGTCCTGGTATGACGGTTAGAGTTCACATCCGCTATCGCAGCCAAGGCATCACCCTTTTCCGGCAGACCTCCTTTATCATCAACAAAAGCCCCTGTCTTTACGGTCCAGGTTACAGCTGCTATTGCCAGCAGCAATACAGCGGCAATGCAGCGCTTAACATTACGCAACACGGTATGACACCTCCTTCAGAATGGAGTTTACAAACTCAGCGCCCTGGTCCCAGAGCATATATATTATGGAAAAAGCCAGCACGGCGATGAACATGAAGAAAACTGAAAGAAAAATATTTTTTACCACATCCCGGATTTCGTACCCGTGTATCTCCTTAAGGCCAATAAAAAGCAGGATTCCGCTCCACACCCATATTATAACTGTCAAAAAATCTATAATGAACCTCTCATTCAGCGTAAGCACATATGTTAAGGCAATTACAACAGGCATGAACATTATGAATGGGGCAAAGGAATACGCAGTAGCTATATAAACGTCCTTGAGCCTGCCTTCGCCTTCATTTATCGAGCTGACCATGTAGTTTCCGGCCACCCACAAAGCACAAGGGACAAAAAAGAGCAATACGATGTAAGTATAGGAAGTATCCCGGGCATCATGGAAATTGAAAAGGAATCCGCGGAACAGATAGTCGGCTATAAACACCAGCAGAGCAATAAAATATATAATCGTAGCCGACAGCACCGAGCCTTTCTGATCTTTTCTGACATAATAGAAACTGTCTATAGGATGCCTGATGAAATTCTTTAGATAGAGGACATCGGCAACAATCTTGCTATCCAGCACCCTTTTTATTGATCCCTTTGCAGGGGTCAAAATCCCATATCTCCGGTCATAGTAGCCAAGAAGCCTTAAAGCTAGCCTTATCAAAACCAGAGCAATCAGTATATATCCGAGATTTTCCTGGAGCCATAAGTTCCTTATCTCCCAATATGCTTCGGAATAGTCAGCGCGGTTTTGGGCAATCTTGAAATGCTTCGCTGCAGCCTCATAATTTCCGGCTTGAAAATAGCCTTTTCCCATGCCATCATGGGCAATTTGGGATATGCCGCTAAGGCGAAGTATCTCCTGCCATATTCTGTGGCTTTCGGAATACTCTCCTTTTTCAAAAAGATCAACAGCCCTATGCATCATTCCTGCAAAAGCGGTAGGATAAAACACCTGCACCATGCCCCGTTCCCGGTCGAGCACATATACAAAATCATTTTCATCGACGGCAATGCCGGATGCCACGGTGAAAAGCCCGTTTCTCTCGGTGGAAATAGCCCTGCCCCCGAAAGAGAAAATCAGGCTGCCGGCAGAATCATATTCATATATGAGCCCGGTCTCGCTCACCGCATAAATCTGTCCGTACCTTCCCACTGCTATGTCGACGAAATTCTCTTCATCCATCATATTCCCCGATTCAAAAAGTATATTCTCCCCCGAGACATTGTGTTTTTTAACGGCATCCCCTTTTATGGACTGGGTTATGCTGTATATCATCCCTTTATTGTCAATAGCGATATTATGAAAGGTTTTAGGTATGCGGTTAAACAATTTAGCCTTTTGCTCCTCGGTGAAGAAAATATCCTGAAGAACCTCCAGCAGCGATACATTTGTCCTGTTGACCCCAAAATAGCCCAGAAATTCCCCCTTTTTGCCCAGCTGGATAATACCGTCAAAAGAGCCTTCACCCACTATATAAAGGTTTCCTCCTTTATCCGTCAGCACCTTTCTTGGCTTGAAGTTAGTAGTCTTGCCAAAAATAGGGGAATCCGGCCGCTCGTACCATCGAAGCACATCCCCGTCCGGCGAAAACAATGCTACTTTTTCAAGACCAGAGTCGGCAACGAATATTCTGCCTTCCCCGTCGGCAAACACTCCGGTAGGAGAGCTCAGCAAGCCTTCACCCACAAACTCTACGGAGCCGGTGGTTCTGTCCATTACCACAATACGCCTGCCTCCTGTATCGGCTACATATATTCTGTTTTTATCTATAAAAATATCCTCCGGCTTTTGCATACCGATATCCTTAAGCAGTATACCTCCCGCCAGATACGCATCCTGCGTCCGCATCCACCGGCCGTCCACCGATAAGGTATAGGTATATGCCGTTGCATTCTGGGCTGCAGCATTTATGGGCATGATCCCCAACGCCAAAAAAAGAATTATTAACAGTTTCAGGCCTTTCCTAATGGCAGACCGCATAATTTTCAACAAACCTCCTCCTGCCTTTTGCATCACTTGATCCCGGAATGGGCCATGGTACTCATGACTTTTGACTGCAGTATTATGAAAAGAATCAGATTGGGCAGAAACATAATCATAGAAGCTGCTGCTGCCATTCCCTGGCCGGCCACCGTGTTTCCGGTAGTGGATGTCAGAGTTGACATAAAAAATGCGAAAGTTTTCAGTGATTCATCATTAATGAACAGGGATGAGGATTCCGTACTGTTCCATGCTGTCTGAAAAGACAAAATAGCTACCGTTGACAATGCCGGCCTTATTATCGGCATAACTATCCTTATCAATATATAGTAGTCGCTAGCCCCGTCAATCCGCGCAGCTTCAATCAAGGCATCCGGAACCTGGTCTATAAATTGCTTGACCAGGAACAGCCCTACCGGCATGGCCAGCAAAGGCAATATGTGGGCAAAGAAATTGTCAATAAGGCCAAGACCGACCACGACAAGATACCTCGGTATGATTACAGCTACCGGGACAAACATGAGAGCCAATGTATTTATGGAAAATATGACATCCCTGCCTTTAAAATTCTTCTTTGAAAGAACGTACCCTGCAGCCGCTGAAATCCATATAATAAGCATCACCACCATCAAGGTTGAAATTATGCTGTTGAACAGATATCTGGAAACCGGCACACCGGATGAACCTGCCGCATAAAACAATGAGACGAAGTTCTTGAGGGTCGGGCGGGATGTTACAAACCTGGGTGGATAGGCAAACAGCTCATCAAAGGGTTTGAAGGCATGGAAAAATATATATACTATCGGAAGCAGCATAAATGCGGAAATCGGCAAAAGAACCGCATAAAACTTCAATTGGCTTTTATGAAACCTGGAGGGATTGATACCCCTTCCTTTTAAACCGGCCATGGCAGCACCCCCTTATCCTTCACTGAACAGTTTCCAGGAAACCCTGGATGATCCCCATATTATAAGCAGCAGAGCCACCGATACGGCTGCAGCATATCCCATCTCGTACCTGATAAAGCCATAATCCTCAATATGGTTTACAATCAATTGCCCTGCATATTGGGGCGTCGGATTTGACCCTGAAAGAGCCACTCCTATGCCTCCGCTGCTGAACGTGTTCACAATTGCCATAACCGCGCCAAACAGCATCTGGGGCTTCATGGACGGGATGGTGACATATATGATTTCCTGCAGCCGGTTTCTGACACCATCAATATAGGCTGCCTCATAGAGCTCCTCGTTTACATTCAGCACCCCGGACAGCATGGCGAGAAATCCAACACCCATGCTGCTCCACAATGCTACTATCAGCATTATGGTCATAAGGTATTTGGGAGACTGGAGCCACTGCACCGGTTCGCTCACAATCCCCGCCCGCATGAGCAGGCTATTGAAGTATCCCACCTCATCTCCGCTGAATATGACACTCCATACCGTAGACATTATCACGCCGGACGTCATGGAAGGCGAGTAAATTATTATGGCCAGTACCGTCCTCGGCCCTTTGGTAATCTGGGCCAGCATCCAGGCAAGGATGAAGGAAAGAACATATCCCCCCGGACCTACTATCACCGCATATTTTATGGTATTGGGCAGTACCTTCTGCATGAAAACCGAATCCTGCGTAATCAGCGTGATATAATTCTTTAGTCCGGTTGGCTCCGGAAACTGTATGGTGTTGAAGTATGTGAAAGAAAGGGCTATTGCTGCGGCCACCGGTATGACTATAAATATGAGAAACATAGCAATGTAAGGCGATAATAGTATCCAGTGGGACTGATTATTTAAAAATTCCCTTATCCTGTTCATTCAGCTTCCTTCACCTTCTTTCTGATATCATCCCCGTCAGGTATGGCATATTCTCTGACCACCCTGCCATCCTTTATGTATCCAAACTCCTCAAGCTTGCGTTCCATTTCGCGATTGGCCACCAGGGCCGCCTTATCAACTGATGCCCTGAGGCTTCTGCCGTTCATAACAACGTCTGTCCAGGCATTGCTGATTTCCCTCTCCACCATATAACCGGCGGGGTGCCTCGGCATTTCCTTTATCCATTTCCATTGCTCCAGGATAACCTCTTTATGCTTTTCCGGTATGGGCAGATCTTGGAAAGCCTCCATGTTGGCAGTATTCCACATATATTCAGGTCCGAATTTGGTCTGCATGGTATAGGCAAACTCCAGCTGGACATCCTTCGACAGCCACCATTTAAGAAACTTCCATGAATCTTCATGCCTGCTGCTGTTTGAAAATATAATGTCGGAACGGTCCACTGCCGCCTGGTAGCGGACTATATCACCCTTTTCATCCTTCACCCCCGGAGACGGAGCTATATCCCACTGTCCGGCAATTTCAGGCGCCGCATTCATGAGAGCAACATAGTTGCCGAAATTTGCTATTCCTATAGGCATGGTTCCATATCTGAAATTGTTGTAAAAGCTAGGGGCATTCTGAGCCACGCTATATATGCTGAAGAGCTCGGTCATCAACTCAAATCCTTTGATGGATTCCTGACTGTTTATTGCAGTCCTTAGCCCGTCAGGGCTGTATATGCTTCCTCCATTTTGGAAAATGAAAGGGGATGTCGTATAGAAGGGCTTGAGCCCCGACCATCCTGCCATAGTAACATAAAAATTCATTGAATGCCTTTTAAGCTCAGGCATTATCTCCTTTACGTCCTCCCAGGTCTGGGGTATGGAAATTCCCAACTTCTGGAGTATGTCCTTCCTGTAAGCCAGCACAAAGAAGTCCTGCGTTTCCGCAACTCCATATATTTTGCCATCTACATAGAAGGGCACCAGGGTCTCAAGGTTGTATTCCCGCCCCACGTATGGCAGAAAATCATCAAATTCCGTCAAATCTTTGACAGCACCCCGGATTGCCAGCTCATAAGGTATATGAGCGCTTATCCCCAAAGCCGCGTCGGGATTCGTTCTGGACGCGCCGGCCAAAATCAATTTCTGCTCGTTTGGCATGACCGAAAGCTTTACTTTTATTCCGCTTTCCGGCGTAAAGTCCCTATCGATCATCTGCTGCATAGTTTCCACAAGCTGTATCGGGCGATTTACCCAGACTGAAAGCTCATTTTCATTTTTACCGGAGGATACGGCGTAGCTGCGGCTGCTTTTCAAAAATGACCTGGCAAACGCCTTTATACCTTCCCAGATTTTTGCTAAAAAACCCACATTGGCTGAAGGCAGCTTCTCTCCGGAAAAAATGTATATCCTGTCCAAGCTCAAAGGCTGTTCGGAGAGTTCAACCAGCAAATCCGCCAGGAGTTGAGCTGCCGATCCCGAGCCTTCGCTGAACTTGGAAAGCCTTGAGGGAATTTTTTTGGGCTCCTTGGACAAATCCCGGAGATTTTTTGCCGCCAGCTGGATGTTCAAGGCAAAGGCCGGTTTGCTCCCGCTTATTTTCCAAAGTTCGTCATACACCTCATCCAGCCGGTTTGCCCATTCTTCAAGTTTATTTTCCACATCGGGCATATACTGTTTGATATCCCATGTCCTGCCGGAATCTTGACTGCTCCCGGACAGTTTTCTAATATCCGTGCCGGTATCATTGATCTCCTCAATTATCGCGCGGATGGTATCCACAGCCTCTTTGACCGGCCTTGCATCAGCCTCCATGGCAATTGTGTGCTTCCCGCTGTCCAGCCACACTTTTAAGGGCTCCTTTCCAGATTTCATCAGCACATTGTTCTCGTAATCCATACCCGTATATCTGAAAGGATAGCACCTTGCTTCTTCAAAAGGCAGGCAGCCGTCTATTTCGATGTTCCTGAAAACAGGCATGCCCTCCTTGTAACCTTGAGCATATCTGAACCCTATGGAATAAAAGCCGGGGGTTTTTACTTCAAACTCCCATAATATTTTTTGCCCTGCCTCCCTCCAGGAATAACCGTCTATAACATTTAAAAGGCGGCTATCACTTTTATAGGGATAGAGGGCCGGGTTTTGGTCATTGGCCGGTCTTACAAAGGAATCGGATTTCATCGCATAATCTTCCGCCTCTATTATTACCATCCCGCTTCCTTCGGTCTTTCCTGCATATGTTTCCAGATACTCGCCATATCCGGGTGTTTCCAGTTCTGATACCAGATATATAGCCTTCAGTATGATGGGCTGGGTATTGTTTTTTAAAACAAACCTGGTCTTTCCTGCCGCGAGTTTTATAGACACAGGAGATTTGTCAAGATCGGCATATGCCTTTACATATTCCAGATGGCTCCCCTCCACCATCACCTGTCGGGGAATCACCTCGTTTCCATACCTGTCCTTCGCATAAGTTTTGGATTCATCACTCCAAAGCGCAGGTATGCAGGCCAGGATATCTCCTCCCTCCCAGTGGATGGAAACAGTATTTTTCAATACTTTCCCGGTCTCCAGACGGTACTCCAGCACGAGATTGTAGCCGCCTTCCCGGGGAGCATCCAACGTAAACTCGACGGCACCATCCACCGGCAGCAGCAATCCTTCTTCGGTCATCTGCACACCGCTTCCTAAAACCGGTGTGAACCCTGACAATTCCACCTTCCCCACTACAGAGGAAGGTTCCAATCCAATCCAGCGGCTCACCGCATCAAGCCTGTCCTCCCATGCTGTCTCGGCGCCCATAGTTGCACTGGGAAAGGCATATATCAAGACACTAAACACTAAAAGACCCGATAACAATTTCCTGGTAAATCCTTTCACGGCCATTACCTCACAAATACTAACAAGTTTGCAAATCAAGGCATTATAAGCAAGGATAAGGAGCATGGCTTCCCACCATTTTAAAGCTCCTTATTCCTATTCTCAAAGAGCCGGATATGATTAGGCTCTATTATTTGCTTTGACTTTTCAATTCCTGTTCAATCTTCTTCCTCAACTCGGAAAAGTTCTTCTGAACCTCCTGCAATTGCTTTTCGAATTCCGACCTTGCCTCACTCAGAGCTTCATTTGCTTTATCTTCCAGCTCTGCGGCCACAGCCGAGGCCTGAACCTTATTCTGCCTTATTTCCTCATTCTTCGGTAATATTATCTCATTCCATACCTTATCCCATCCCGGTACAAATTTATAGAAATCTCCCCGGAATGTTTTGTCTATGTTTTTATACAGGTATTTTACACCCTCCGGCACGATTTCAATGGCTTCAAAGGCCTTTACGACATCAGGATGGGTAGTCGCAGGGATATAATAGTCCGGAGCCGGATTGCCATCGGCATCCACAAGGTTCTTGTATATGTCAAACCTTGTAAGAGTACCATCCTTGCCATAGCTGATCCATTTCAAGAATTGGAAAGCCGCTTCCGGATATTTGGCATTGGACATCATGAAAGCATGGTTGTAATGGACTGCCTGGCGATACCCCATCTCAGGATCCTTGGGCAGCGGATACATGTCAAACCTGTAATTCATAGTCTTGATCCAGCTCATATCCCATGTGCCGTGAAAACCCATGAGCACCTTGCTTTCCCTGAGGGCATCCGCATCTTTTCCGAATTTCTTCTGGTAGTCATCTTCCTTGCCTGCATCTCTTAACTCCTGATTTTTTAAGTCATCTGAGACAAGACCCGGCACGGCCTTCAATTCCTTCTGCAAAGCCAATGCCTTTTCCCAGCTTCCTTCCGTAAATTTGAATTTTCCCTCTTTTTGGTCAAAAGCGAGCTGAGCCAGGTTCTTGCTCATCACTCCGGCCATCATGACATCAAAGTCCCACAGATGGTTTATTCCGGAATACTTGTCCGTGGTCGCCTTCGTAGCATATTCCTTGAATTCGTCAACAGTCCATTCATAGGATGGTGCATCCATATTGAGCTGTTCCACTAGGTCGAGGTTTACCAGTACTGCGCTGAACTGGACATCATAAGGTACGGCATAGGTTTTATCCAAGAATTTGTAGCTGTCCATAGCCGATTTGGGCAAATACTCTGCTTCATCATCCTTTTTTAGGAACTCGTCCAACGGATAAAGCCAGCCCTGGGATATTGGATAATTCAGGTTTTCCCACCCCCAGGTCACATCCGGCAGGCTATTGGATGCAGCCTGAGTTGTAAGGTAATCATTAAGGTTTCCTTCAAATCCGACTATTTCAACGCTTATGTTCGGATAAATCTGGTTGAAGCCTTCCACCATTTTTTGTGCTCTTTCCACATCCCAGTTATAAGTTGCATATACTACAGTACCCGAAGTTTTGGTCGGATCAGCTTTGCTCCCGGAACAGCCTGTTGTCAAAAGCATCATGGCCATTACCGCCACCAGGACAAATGCTGCAATCTTTCTTGTGCTTTTCATTTTGGTACATCCCCCTCACAAGATTTATTTTTGGTATCTTCATTATACAAAGGGAAAATTACGATTTAAGTATCATCATTTACGATTTGGTACCATTTTTTATGACATTGCCGGAACACGCTTTACAGCAGTTTCATCAATTCATATAATCAGAGTGGGAGTGGTGAAATATGGATAGAAAACACAATTCATTAATCTTGCGCATCATTGCCGGAGCTGTTCTGTTTCTTTCCTTCAGCGGAATTTTGTATATAAACAACATATTTCCAAATAAGAATACGGATAAAAAAGTGAACAGCGGTGCAAAAAGCGGAACAGAAGCAAATGAGGGGCATGAAATAATAGGAAACGTCGACTGCTGGCTTACTACCACCAACCAGGCGAATCTTCTATCCCCCCAGGCTCCCATACTGCCGGGCGAGGAAATCCCGGCAGACGGAAACGGTATAATGCGCACCATCACAGTAAGCCCCGATGCAACTTACCAGATGATGGACGGCTTTGGAGCATCTTTCACAGACGCATCGGCATGGCTTGTTTACAACGAGCTGGATGAGCCATCGAGGAAGGACCTCATGACAAAGCTGTTCAGTTACGAAGATGGGATAGGTATTTCCTTTTTAAGGCAGCCCATGGGCGCCAGCGACTTTGCCCATAGGTTGTATACTTATGACGATGTGCCGGCAGGCACCGAGGATTATGAGCTTGAACATTTCTCAATAGAACATGACAGGCAGTATATAATACCCTGCATAAAAGATGCTTTGGAGCTCAATCCCATGCTGAAGGTGATGGCATCCCCATGGAGCCCTCCGGCGTGGATGAAAACTTCCGGCCATCTCATCGGAGGTTCTCTTCGAAAGGAAGCCTATGATGCCTATGCCCGGTATTTTGTAAAATTCATTAAGGCTTATGAGGAAGAAGGCATCCCCATCTACGCAGTTACACCGCAAAACGAGCCTCTGTACGTGCCTACCGAATATACGGGCATGAAAATGGAGCCCTATGCCCAGGCAGAGTTTATAAACAACCACCTGGGACCGGAATTTGAAAAAAACGGCTTGAATACAAAGATCCTGGTCTATGATCACAACTGGGACAATGTGACCTACGCCATGGAGGTCCTCCAAAAAGCAGGCAAATACGTGGCAGGCTCAGCATGGCACTGCTATGGCGGAAGTCATGATGCCATGTCGGTAGTTTACAAGAAATTCCCGGACAAAGGAATATGGTTTACCGAAGCCTCCGGCGGGCAATGGGTTCCACCCTTCAATGACGCCTTTGCCGACCAGATGATGCATGTCATACGTTCCACCCGCAACTATTCAAAAACTGTAGCATGGTGGAATATCGCCCTGGACCAGAATAACGGCCCCACGGTGCTCAAAAACAGCATATGCAGGGGTATAGTAACGATTGATACTTCCACCGGAGAGGTTACCTACAATGTGGACTACTACACCCTGGGCCATATAAGCAAGTTTGTCAAGCCTGGAGCTTATAGGATTGACTCCGATAACTATATGAATGACGTGGAATCCGTCGCCTTTAAAAATCCTGACGGTTCCATTGTACTGATCGTATCCAACCGCACTACCAAGGACAAGACCCTTGACGTAAAATACGGGAATTCGTCTTTCAGCTATAAGCTCCCCGGAAAAGCCGCGGCTACATTTAAATGGAAGGGTGAGTAAGGCTCAGCAGATAATAACATCTTCCGGATAATGATTTTCGACAGCTGATCAATAATAAGACAGACTATTTTTAAATTTACAATTGGCAGTCAATAAAGCTTACAGGCATGAAAATTGAATAATTATCTGCAGCAGAATACCCGCCAGATCCTCATTACGCTTTCATGAAGCTTGTACAAATATAAACGTCAAATTGGGTATTAAATCATCCATATTGCATAGCCTAAATATAATTCAAAATATTAAAGATAAAATAATTGATATATAAGCTTGACATATGACACCCTGTCATATAAAATAATGACAATGTGTCATATTTTTATGATGCATGATTTGCCAAGCTTAGGGAAGCATGCCGCGCATAGGCGACTAATAGAGCTAAAGGCCGGCAAAACGGGACTTACCATCCAGATTGCAGGATTCATGAAGGAGGGGATGGCTTGCCAAAAGAGACATTTTACAATCTGCCCCAGGAAAAAAGGGACAGGATTATAGCTGCAATAAAAAAAGAACTCGCCCGGGCGCCGTTTGAAGAAATATCCATCAACAAAATCATACAGGATGCTGGTATTTCCAGAGGCAGCTTCTATATGTATTTTGAAGACAAGAAGGATATGCTGCACTGCATTTTTTCCGATTTTCGTGACAGACTTTTGGCAACGATTGAGGAAAGCGCTCGTCAAAATGACGGGGATTTATTCAGTATATTTTCGGATATACTCAAATTTACTGCAGAATTCGGTACAAAAAAGGAAAATATCGACTTTTGCATGAATGTCTTTGCACGCCAAAGGCTTCAAAGCGATATCTTATTGAAGTTCGCAAACAGGAGGCGAAGAAGTGATTTTTCTGACTGGTTCGGTCGGTATGCTAATACGAGAAAACTGAACCTGCACAAACCGGAGGATTTATACTCCATGATTGACATATTGGCCACCATCACCAAGAAAGCTATCGCAGATATCTTCCTGAGCATTGAAGATAAGGACAGTATTCTGGAAGAATATAATAACAAAATAAACATTTTAAAAAGAGGAATGTTAAAGGAGAGTAATAATGCTTGCACTTAAGAACATTAAAAAAAGCTATACTACCGGCAGCTTTACCCAGGTTGCATTAAACGGCATCAACCTGAATTTTCGTGAAAACGAATTTGTCGCAATTCTCGGCCCCAGCGGTTCAGGCAAGACCACCTGCCTCAATGTAATCGGCGGGTTGGATAGATACGACAGCGGCGATTTGGTCATCAACGGAAAATCCACAAAGAGCTTTAAGGATGTGGACTGGGATGCCTATCGCAACAACAGTATCGGTTTCATATTTCAAAGCTATAATCTTATCACCCATTTGAACATAATCGACAATGTAGAAATGGGCATGACGTTAAGCGGTGTCTCTGCAGGAGCCAAAAGGAAAAAAGCCATGGAAGTTCTGGAGAGGGTAGGCTTAAAGGAGCATATGCACAAAAAGCCAAACCAGCTTTCCGGTGGCCAAATGCAGAGGGTTGCCATCGCCAGAGCCCTGGCCAATGATCCGGATATAATTTTGGCCGATGAGCCTACCGGAGCCTTGGATTCTACAACCAGCAAACAGATTATGGATTTAATCAAGGAAATCGCCAAGGATAAGCTGGTTATAATGGTTACCCATAACCCCGAAATCGCACGGACCTATGCCGATAGGATCATTGAATTCAAGGATGGTGAAGTGGTATCGGATTCCCGTCCCCTGCCGGACGTGGAGATAAGCCCCAATTACAAGCTTAAGAAGACAAAAATGAGCTTTTTTACAGCGCTGAAGCTGTCTGCCAACAATATCAGGACTAAAAAGGGAAGGACTTTTCTCACCGCCTTTGCCTCCAGCATAGGCATCATAGGCATAGCTCTGATTTTGTCCTTGTCCAACGGTTTTGATAAAAAAATAGCGGAGTATGAGTCGGAGACCTTATCCAACTTCCCCATCATGATAAGCCAGTCGGCAGCAGAGATAGATGCCGATATGCTCAAAGAGCGGCAAAGCGCTATGATGGGAGCTACCGATGAAGACGCTTATCCGGATGAAAAGGTGGTATATCCTACTGAGCCTATTATAGAAAAGATCACCCATACCAACATCCTGACCGACGAATATATGGAGCATATAGAGAATATCGATCCCGAACTGGTATCTGGTATATCTTATACTCGAATGCTCAAGATAAATCTTCTCAAAAAGCAGGATGATAAAGCAACCATTATAAACGCAGACAGCATGAGCTTTACCTCCTATCCCAAATCGCTAGGAGGAGACAACACAAGATATCTGGAGCTGAATTACGATGTGCTGGCCGGTTCCTATCCTAAGGGTATGAACGATGTTGTTCTGATTGTGGACAATAAGAACCAGATAGACAAAACCATCCTGCAAAACTTCGGGCTGGAATATGAATCTGACAGCATCCCCTTTGAGGATATCATCGGATATGAGTTCCGGGCGATTCTCAATAACGATTTTTACAAGGCAAACGACAGCTTTTTTATGATTAACGGTGATCCCACCAATCTAATTGATTTGTACAATAATGAAAATGCCATACCGCTTAAAGTTGTCGGTATTTTAAGGCCTAAAGAGCACATAAAAATACCCCTGCTTCCTGAAGGCTTTGCCTATTCCGATGAACTGGCCGAATTCATCATCAAGGATGCGGCTAATTCGGAGATAGTGTTAAAACAGAAGGACTCTGAGTTTAATGTGCTGACCGGCGCACCCTTTGATGAAAGTGACCTTGATTTTAACGGTGTATCATCAAAAGAAGCGGTGTTGTCCGTTTTGGGCGCCAATGATACCCCATACATGATATCCATATATCCGGCCAGCTTCAGTGCAAAGGATGATATCCTGACCTATCTGGACAAATATAACGAAGGCAAGTCGGAAACCGACAAGGTGGTATATACCGATCTGGCCGGAAAAGTGACCGAGCTTTCCGGAGGCATAATGGACGCCATCACCATAGTTCTTATAGCCTTCTCCTCCATCTCCCTGGTGGTATCCCTCATAATGGTGGGTATAATCACATATATTTCAGTGCTGGAAAGGACCAGGGAAATCGGAGTGCTAAGGTCTCTGGGAGCCCGCAAAAAGGATATCACCCGCGTATTCAATGCAGAGACCTTTATCATTGGGCTTTGCTCCGGAGTTATGGGCATTGTCATCGCCAGACTGCTGATCTTCCCCATCAACTCCATTATTAAAAGAATGACCACCTTGCCCAATGTAGCCCAGCTTAACCCTGTTCATGCAGCTGCATTGGTTTTGTTAAGCCTTGCGCTTACTGTCCTGGGTGGTACTATTCCTGCAAAAATAGCAGCCAGAAAAGACCCTGTGGAGGCATTGAGGGCTGAATAATGCCTGCCGATGGCAGAGCAAGACAAAACCGTCGAATCATAACAGCAAGCAGAATAAACCGCGGGCAGCAGCCGCCAAGTACAACTTCTATGTACAGTTGCCCACGGCTGCAAAAGCAAGTATAGCTTCAAGAATCAAATACAACTATAAGAACGATGCAAACTACAAAAATTAAAAATAAGTAAAAGTAAAATTAAAAATAACTAAAGTTAAAAATAACTTAAAGAATGATGTAAACTGCAAAAATGATTTACTATTGCAGCTTTCGAAATCTGGCAGAAAACGGCATGTTTCCAATCAGCATATAAAAGACCGCCTATCACAAGCGGTCTTTATATGTTGGATCAATTGGTTCATTTTGCTCGTGCCAACTTAATTGCTTTTACCTATTCGTGCCGGTTTTTCGTATTGTACTTATCTGAGCAGATTTTATCCTTATGATTTTTTCTGTGCCAATTATAGGTGTTCAATACTTGTCTGTGTAGGTTTTAGCTGCACAATTTTATCTTTGTCAGTTCTAGTCGTACAATATTTGTCTGTGCAGGCTTTAGCTGCACGATTTTATCTGTGTCGGTTTTGTCGTACAATATTTGTCTGTGCAGGCTTTAGCCGTGCGATTTTATTTGCACTGGTATTAACCTCACAATATTTATTACCTGTATTGGCTTTAGCCGCACGATTAATTTCACCGGATTTCAACCGTGATTTTACATTGCCTTGCTTTTTATTTCATCCAGCACCTTGCTTATAAACTCTTCAACTTTCATGGAGCCCAGCTGCCCTTCCTTCCTGGATCTTACGGCAACTGTCCTGTTTTCCGTTTCCTGGTCGCCGATTACAAGCATATACGGAACTTTTTCCATTTGAGCTTCCCTTATCTTGTAGCCAATCTTCTCATTTCTGAGATCCACCTCAACGCGGATTCCTTTTTCCTCCATGGCCCTCTTAAGCTCTAGCACATAGGGATGGTGTTTTTCCACCAGAGCGAGGATTTTTACCTGTACCGGTGAAAGCCATACGGGGAAAGCTCCGGCAAAATGCTCCGTAAGTATTGCTATAAACCTTTCAATGCTGCCAAACACAACCCTGTGAATCATTACAGGCCTGTGCTTCTCACCGTCTGCTCCCACATAAGTCAAATCAAATCTCTCAGGCATCTGGAAATCGAGCTGTATTGTTCCGCACTGCCATGTACGTCCCAAGGAATCCTCAAGATGGAAGTCAATCTTTGGTCCATAGAAAGCTCCATCTCCTTCGTTCACCTTATAATCCATATTTTTGGCTTCCAGCGCATTTTTCAATGCATCAGTAGCCATTTCCCAATCCTCATCGGAACCCATGGAATTTTCCGGTCTTGTGGAAAGCTCTACATGGTACTTGAAGCCAAACACCTTATAAAAGTCATCTATGAGTTCTATTACTGCCAGAACCTCATCCCTTATCTGGTCCGGAGTCATGAATATATGGGCATCGTCCTGGGTAAAGCATCTTACCCTCATCAACCCGTGCAGGGCGCCGGACAGCTCATGCCTGTGCACCAGACCCAGTTCCGCCATCCTCTGAGGCAAATCCCTGTATGAGTGGAGCCTTCTTTTATACACCAGCATTCCGCCAGGGCAGTTCATGGGTTTAATGGCGAAGTTGCCTTCGTCTATTTTTGTAAAATACATGTTTTCCTTGTAATGGTCCCAATGTCCCGAACGGTGCCATAAATCCTCGTTCAGTATTATCGGGGTTTTTATCTCCTGATAGCCTCTCTTGCGATGCTCTTCCCGCCAGTACTCCTCCAGCACATTTCTGAGCACCATACCCTTGGGCATGAAGAACGGGAACCCTGGGCCTTCCTCCAGTATATCAAACAAATCCAGCTCCTTGCCCAGCTTCCTGTGATCCCTCTTTTTAGCCTCTTCCAGGCGTAACAGGTATTCATCCAGCTCGCTCTTCTTTGAAAAGGCAGTGCCGTATATCCTCTGGAGCATTTTATTCTTTTCATCGCCCCTCCAGTATGCACCGGCTACCGATAAAAGCTTGAAAGCTTTTACTTTGCCTGTTGAAGGCAGATGCGGACCGGCACAGAGGTCTACAAATTCTCCCTGCTTGTAGAAGGATATTTCTTCGCCTTCCGGCAGGTCACGAATCAGCTCAACCTTATAGGGCTCGTTTCTTTCCTCCATATAACGGATAGCTTCATCCCTCGGAAGGGTAAACCTCTCCAGGGGATAGTCCTCCTTGATTATCTTGGCCATTTCCTTTTCAATTGCTTCCAGTTCTTCTACTGAAAAAGGCTTGTCAGTATCAAAGTCATAGTAAAAACCGTTATCTATGGATGGGCCTATCGCCAGTTTTACATTCGGATAAAGCCTTTTTACGGCCTGTGCCATGATATGGGAGGTTGTATGCCTGTAAGCCCGTTTTCCTCCTTCGTCATCCCAAGTGAGCAGGTTTAATTTGCAGTCCTTTTCCAGCTTGTAATTAAGGTCTTTTACCTCACCATCGACCTCTCCTGCCAGAGCAACTCTTGCCAGTCCTGCACTTATGCTTTCTGCTACTTCCTTTATTGCGATGCCTTCGTTAAACTCTTTGCTGCTGCCATCCTTAAGCATGACTTTAATCATAATCTTTTCTCCTTTCCTTATTATGCGCACTAAAAAACTCCCATCCCTATAAGGGACGAGAGTTATATCCCGTGGTTCCACCCTAATTGCTTCTCATTGCGATTATAACGGAATCACCGATTCAGCTCGGAGGTGGTCTTCAACCGGGTTTCTTTAAAGGCACTTGCAGCCTGTGGTGCCTTCTCTCTTTAAAAGAAATATCCGGCCTACTCTTCTCGTCACTGCTGATTGAAATCCTCTGTTTTAATCCAGCAACCTGCCACATCAAAGCCAGCAAGCAATACCATCGAATTGCTGCTGAAATGGATTGCTGGTAATATGATTAAATTTTATTATAACCCTTTGCCATACCTCTGTCAAGGCAAAATATTATATCAAACAGCAGTTTCCCATTGCATATAAATCATTTTTTATCTCTATTTTGCCTTTAAGCCTATTCAAGATTATCCATCCAAAATTGCAATAACGGCAGAAGCCTTTGATCCCGTAAAGATTCCACGCATGATACATTATGGGCAGTTACACGCTTTCCACCGTGAGAATGCCGGGATCAGGATCAAGCAAGGCCACCATCTCCAGCAGCATAAGACCGCTGAGCTGCGCACATAGCTGCACAACAGGCTCGACTTTGCCTTTCCACCCCCTGCTGATAAGACCGCGTTCATTTCTTCCGGACTCCCACATGACCGTTGCATTATGAATCAACATCTTTCTGATATTGAGCATATCAGGACGCATTTTTACCAGTTCACACAAATATCGTACAAATATGCCTTTAAACAGCCCGCAATCGTCCTTTCCTTCGTCGGGCAGCATACCGCTTTCAGCATCGATAAAGCGTTTTAACGCAAACTCCGCCGTGCGTACAGCATCATTGATATACATTATGTCGCCGGTTATCCTGTACAATTCAATGCCAGCTCCTATAAAAACACCCTGGCAATAAGTATACTCCCAGTCATAATCAATTTTCCCATCTCCCAGGCGGTTTATTCCATCCCATACAAAACCGGTATTGGGGTCCATCAGGTTGTCCTTATTCCAGTTATAGATTTTATGCGCCCATTTAAAATCATCCGGCCGATTAAATCTCTGGTACAATCTGGATGCAAGTATTGAAGCCGGCGCATTGGCAGGCGTATTCTTATAGTCCAGCTGATCTTTTTTCCAGGCCATACCCCCGCCCATGTGATCATTCCACGCCGTCTTAATGCTCTCCCATAGTATCAGGACCTGTTCTTTGTAAAACTCATTCTTTGTTGCATCATATACCCTTAGAAGCGCAAGGGCCATCCACTCCATATCATCATAATAATTGTGCAGCAGCGTATTTCCATTTATTCTTTTCACGTTGGCAATAATCGTGTCGATTAGCTCAATATAACCAAAATCCTTGGTCCTTTCATAACCATCCATCAAAGCATCAATCACATGGGCGTGCCACCAGTATATCAAATTGTCCTTGCTGATGTTTTCTCCGGGACAGGTTTGATTCATTATTCCCAGTTCTTCATTCCAAAAATTATATTTCAGTTCTTCCTGCGCTGTTTGCGCTCTTGTAGCCCAGTCAATTCGCACATCTAGCCCTCCTTTGGTTTATATAATCAGTAGCTGGTACTTAGTGTACCAGCTACCGGACTTTTATTGCACAATCTGGAGATAATCCAGGTTAAGCCAGTTGGTGCTTCCTTTTGAACTGTTAAAAATAAGGGATATCGTATTGCTTCCACTATGCAAATATACGTTTGAAACAGTAACGATACTATAATTGGACCAGCTGCCGGTTGCTGAAAATGCCTGATTGTCCACCACTCCCGTTCCGTTAACGTATAAGTAGCGGCTTGCATTTCCCGCGCCTGCAGCATAACGGAATATCAGATTATAATATCCTGCGGTGTCCACATTGACGTTGAAGTCAACCCATTGCCCGTTGCTGTTCCACCCGGCAATATATCCGCTGCCCGAATAATCCCCATAGGTTGATTCGGTTGAAAGATTGTGAAGCACAGCGCTTTCTGCTTCATAAATCCGACCGGAAGCCTCTGCTACGGTTATCTTATCCAGATTTAAATAATTTGTGCTGCCTGAACTGCTGTCAAAAATAAGTTCCACTTTATTGGTCCCCTGAATCAAAGGCACATAAACCGATACACTGCTCCAGTCTGACCAGCTGGATGTTTGAGTGAAAGCAACGTTGCCCATCGATACACCATTGACAGTTAATTTTCTGACGGCATTCCCGGCTGCTGCAGAATATCGGAACGTTATGGCATAAATGCCGTTAGATTGAACGTTTACAGGGAACAGAACCGAAGAACCATTCTGGTTCCAGCCTGCAACATAACTTCGACCGCTATATCCGGGACGTTCATAGTCATTGTCCTCAACGGGTACGTTAAAACGTCTGGCATTTTCAGCCTCATAAGTCCCGGAACCGACAACTACTCCTGTAAAGTTGTCTGGGTCGGAAAGAAACAGAATATCCACGCCCGCCGCAGCAGCAATGCTCTGTATGTACCCGCTGTCAGGCGTCAACGACCAATCAGGTCCTATGATTCCATCGGAAGTACGTCTATGATTCCATGCCTGGGTTGCGTTGTCCTGCAGGAACTTCAAATACTGGGTTTGGTTCGCTTCGTATACCAGGCGTTTTACATTCCGCATAAATATCATTTTAAAAGCCGGCACATCATCAATTCCCTCATATAATAATGTTGTTCCGTCAACAGTCATGTTGTTAAATACCCAATCGACACAATCGGTGGCATTGGTCAAATACCTTGAGTTGCCCGTCACTTTATAAAGCTCAAGAGATGCTCCTGCAAAACCGCCAAAATTATATGTGAATTCCCAATCTATGAGGCCTTCACCCTGCCTGTATTGATCATATACATATCCGTTTCCTGCGTACAAAGTGTTTTCCAGCCAATTGTAAAGATCATGGGCTTTGCTCAGATAGCTCGGGTCGTTATATGCGTTGTAAAGCCTGACAGCAATAATAGCCGCAGTAGCATTGGTAGCCACGTTCTTTTGCGGCAGGAAATTGATGGTGTTCCACCATATTCCGCCTCCGAAATCCGAGGACCATGACTGCCATATATGATCAAACATCTCCTTGGCCCGTGTCTTGTACCGTGTATCTCCCGTTATCTCATAGGCGCGGATTGAACCCAGCGCCCACCAGGCAATGTCATCATTGAAGGGATTGCTTTCCCAGTTCGGATATGCAGAGTTAAATCCATCATAGATATCATGTATTAAGTTAAGATATTTGGGATCATTCGTCCTTTCATAAGCATCCATTATTGTTTGCCATATTTGTGCCTCCCACCAGTAATCCGTATAAAGCCCATTTTCCGGACCAGCTGCGTGTTCATGAATTTGTCTGTCGCTATTTGTATAAAAGTATTTTTTTACCGGGTCATAAAATACGTTAAGAAAATCCTCCATGGCTGTTTCCGCATTTGCGGCTGTAAATGCATGAACATTACTGCTGTCAGCAAAAAACACCACAGAAGAAAACAAGAAGTTGAAAATAAGGGCCATTGCAAACAATCTTTTACCTTTAACACCCTTCAACATACAAATAGCCTCCCCATTTTTATTTTTTCATTGTCCCCTGCCTAGTCCCTAAGCAAGGCAGTTCTGGCGTACATTTCCACCATGCAGCTTACATCAAGCAATGGTTTATTCCGGTTTTTTACAACACCACTCCAGTCACTTTCCAAAAGTCCGTTTTCATCCTTCGCATTCTCCCATGCGTAATCGATATTGTCTATAATGGAGTTGATGTAACGGGGATTTCCGTCGACCTTATAAAGCTCTATATAACCTCTGTAAAGAATATCGGTAAACCACGGATTATTAGCAGGATAAAAGCAAATATCCTGTTTTTTCTCCGTAAAATGCTCAAGACTTGCTTTGGCCACTTTCTGCGCTTCCAGAAGATATTTATCTTCCTTGGTTATGTTGTACAGTAAAACCGAGGCATGGAGCATAGTACCGCTGTTATAAGTATATGTAGCCTTGTCAATGTTTCCTTTAAGGTCAATGTTATCCCAATAAACTCCGGACGGTGACTGCAAGTTGTCCTTTGTCCAATTGTATATTTTAAGTCCCCACTCGTAGTACTCCTCTTTCTGAGTTTCTTCATACAGCATCAGAGCCAGTATCGCAGCAGGTCCGTTTGAACATGTGTTTTTTGATTCCTTCTTTTGTTCACACCAGTATATACCACCTCCCAACTCATCAGTCCATCCGCTTTTTACAAACTCAAATATCCTTTCAGCCTTTTCCAGATATTTTTTATCTCCAAAAGTTCTATAGGCCTCAATAAAATCCAGACCCAACCACATATTGTCATCATAGTATCTGTCAGAGCCCCCAAATTCACCGGGATAAGCTTCATATGCCGCAGGTTTCCGTATATCGTCATAATAATGCTCCAATCCTGCCAATATTTTTTCATATGAGTCGATATATTTCTCTTTGTTTCCGGGAAGTTTAATTATGGCATTGGCAGCAGAAAACATAGCTGAATACGGCCATAAATATGAAACTGCATTATCTTCCGGTTTTGGAGGATAATTTTCGAGAAACAGATTGGTTCCTTCTACGGAATAAAGCTCCAATATCTTTTCATATAATGATTCTGCTTTTTTCTGATATGTAATTTGCATATTTTCCATCACTGTCTCATCTTCCTTTTCCCTGGGATTATTAATGTTATTTGCGCTGTCTGCACTTACTTTATCTATACTTGTTTTATCTGTACTTACTTTATCTGTACTTATTTTTTCTGTACTTGTTTTATTTGTGCAACCGGATAACATCAAAGAGGACAGCAAAAATATCAAAAATGTTGCTTTTTTCATTTGATCCCTTCTCAGCATTGCTCATACTTTCATGCCTGAAAATGCAATACCCTTGATGAAGTACTTCTGTGCAAAAACAAACAGCACTAATATCGGAATAATGGCTATCAGAGAACCTGCCATCATAGCTCCATATTCCGTATTCCGGTTATATGAAAAGGCCTGAAGTCCCATTTGTATTGTGGCTTTCTGAGGATCGTTCAACACAATCATCGGCCACAGGAAGTTGTTCCATCCGGCCTGGAAGGTAAATATGGCTAATGCAGCCAGTGCCGGCTTGGTCAAGGGCATGTATATGCTCCAAAAGATTCTGAATTCACCGGCCCCCTCTATTCTGGAGGCTTCAGCCAGTTCAGTGGGCAGCGTCACAAAGAACTGTCGCATGAAAAATACCGCAAAGGCTCCTGCAGCTCCAGGAAGGACAATCGCCCAGTAAGTGTTCAGCAAACCGGTACCGCCTTTTCCCAGTATGTCATTTCCTCCCACCAGCGGAAAATTCTTTACTACAAGAAATTGAGGTATCATGGTTACAATACCCGGAACCATAAAGGATGAAAGCAATATTCTGAAAATCAGGTTTCTTCCCTTAAATCTCAGCTTTGCAAAGGCATAACCTCCCAGGGAGCCAAAGAACAGATTCGAAATAACGCCCAAAGAGGCAAGATAAAAGGAGTTAGCAAAATATCTGGCATACGGTACAGTGGTAAACGCATCAATATAATGCTGTAAAGTAATTCTGTTCGGTATCCATATGATGGGTATGGCAAAAATATCCTCATTATACTTAAAGGATGTTATCAATGACCAGTAAAATGGAAGTATCATAATGATTGCGATAGGAATCAGCAGAATATAGTATAAGATGCCTTCCATGTATTTCTTACCGACACTTTCTCTATGCATCAACTATTCCTCCTGTTCAGAACTGTTTAATCTAAAGTTTATAATTGAAAATACCAGGATTATTACAAATAATGCAAATGCCATAGCAGAGGCATACCCCATGTTCAATTGATTGAACCCCTCGTTGTATATCAAATAGACAGGAGTAGTTGTCGCATATCCAGGGCCTCCCTGGGTCATGGCAAATGCCTGGTCAAACAACTGGAATGAACCTATCATCGACATGATAAATATGAAAAAAGTAGTAGGTCTCAAGCCTGGTAGTGTTATATAAAAAAACAACTGCCACTTATTAGCTCCATCCAGTTTAGCGGATTCGTAAAGCGTAGCTGGTATTCCTTGTAATCCAGCCATATATATTACCATATTGCCACCTATTCCCTGCCACAAGGTGACTATCACAATGGATATCATAGCTGTGCTTGTATTGGCTAACCAGGCAGGTCCGGTTATACCGACATAACTCAAAATCTGATTCAGAAGTCCGTATTCGGGATTTAATATCCACATCCATACTGTGGCTGCAGCAATTGACGAAGTCAAGCCAGGAATGTAGTAAATTGTTCTAAATAGGTTAGTACCCGGCAATTTCCGGTTCAATAAGAGAGCGATGAGCAATGAGCATACAACCATCAATGGGACATACATAACCACATAGAATAAAATATTTAGTAAAGACGTAATAAATATTTCATCATCTAAGAGCTTTTTGTAATTCTTCAGCCCTACCCATTTCGCTGTTGATAAAACGTCATAATTGGTAAAGCTTAGATAAAATGCACTTATAATGGGTATGCCGGTAAAAATAATATATAGAACAACACTTGGGGCAATAAACAAGTATCCCATTATGGCTTGATAACGTCCCAACTTGTGTCTTTTTACGGCTTTTATACCCTTATCGGTCTGTGCTGTGCCATAAGTCAAAAGCATCCTCCAACCCCCCATGTACATAATACAAGCAAAATTTGAACAAATAAAAATCCTAAGATCAAACACTATATTCTCTAATGATTTAGTACAATTAATATTTCATCCCAGAGTCAAACACTTTAATCTCTATTAACCAGTGCAATTTAATTCTCACTCCAAAAGTCAACGCTTTAATCTCCATTAACCTTAGTGCAATCAATATCTCACTCCAAAAGTCAAACGCTTTGATGCATATTAACTTTGTGCAATCAATTTCTCACCCAAAGCCAAGCACTTTGGCCTCTATTAACCGGCACAATTAATATCTCATCCCAAAGCAAACATTTTGGTCTCTATTAATTGGCACAATTAATATCCAGCCCTAAAGTCAAGCACTTTGAGCTCTATTAACTTAGTGCAATTTAGTTATCACCCCAAATCGGATACTTGATCTCTATTAGCTCAATGCAATTTATTTTTCATCCAAAGTCAAATACTACGTTTTCCAATGACTTAGCGCAGTTAATTCTCACCTCAAAATCGGACGTCATGATTTCTATTAACTAGTACAATTAATTTTTCAATCCTAAATCAAACACTGTGATTTCTATTTGCCTTATGCAATTAACGCTTTACTCCAATCAGACATTATGACCTCTATTAATAAATTTAGTGAAATTAGTTTCTCACCCCAAATCAGACACTATGATTTCTAATGGCTTAGTACAAGTTAATATCTCATCCCAAAATCTGAATGTGATATATAAGAAATTCGATTTTGGGATGAGATTTTTCACAAATGTTATGAACCTACTTTATTTAAACTATTTTGAAGCTTATTCTTCTGATGTCTCTGCAAGTATCTTGTCACCCATCTCTTGAGCTTTCTGCAGAGCCTGTTCTGCTGTCAGCTTGCCCTCTACGAACAACTGAAGCTGAGGTATCAAAGCCTTTACTTCCATATTTGAGTACTGCTCAAAGGGAGGTCTTATTTTTGCAAACTCAAAGGTCTCAACAAAAGGCTTATATAGTGAATCTTCAGCAGAGAAAAACTCATCCTGTGCCGCAATTCTTGATCCTGGGATATTAAGGCTCATCTTACCATACATTGCTGCATTTTCAGGCACCGCCAGCCACCACTTCATTAACTCCCATGCCTCTTCCTTATGCTTTGCAGCGGAAGGTATTACAAGACCAAATCCTCCTATCATTCCACCTTTATGTCCGTTTGGTCCTGCCGGAGGAGGAACGATTCCAAACTCTAAATCTTTTCCGTATTCCTTGTATGTACTGAGCATCCATGGGCCGGTATAAGTCATGGCAACCTTTCCTGTGGCAAAAGCGTCTACATCGTTGCCCAATCCGCTTTCAAAGCCAACCTTGTATACCTTATCTTCATTCAGCAAGCGGTCCCAGAAATTCAATACCATCAATCCTTCAGGGCTGTTAAAGGCTGTCTTTTTTCCGTCTTCAGTAACCATATCTCCACCGGCTTGCCTTATCCACATGCTGAAAAGTCCTACATCACTCAGTGAAAAGCCTGCACGCACCAGTTTGTCTCCATCCCATTCCGTCAGTTTTATAGCGGCTTCCCGCAATTCATCCCATGTTTTGGGAGGATTAAGTCCCTTTTCAGCAAACAACTTCTTATTGTAAAAGAGAGCACGGCAATCCACAGTTAAAGGCAAACCATAGGTTTTTCCGCCATATGACAGCTCCCGCAGAGCTTCCTGGTAAAAATCCTCTTTATTTACGTTATCCCTCTGCATGAAATCATCAATAGGCTCCAATACGCCTTTTGGTGCATAAAGGCAGGTTCTCCAGCGATCCCAGAACATGATGTCGGGAGATTGTCCGGAAGCGGATGCTGTCAAAAACTTAGTAATCATATCTTGGGTAACAACATATTTTGCTACAATTCTGTCCTGTGATTTATTGAACTCTTCCAGCATAGCTTCAAATTGCTTTTGTCCTTCTCCTGCCCAGTCTCCCCAATAAATGATTTCTACGGGTTCCTTTTTTTCTGCCTTATCCGTTTTGTCAGTTTTTTCCGTTCCTCCTGCAGAAGTCTGTTCCTGTGTTTTGGCCGAATCGTCTTTAGAGTCTGCATTTTTAGATCCACAAGCCACTAAAGACAAAGCCAGACACAAGGCAAGGAGTAAAGATAGCGTTTTTAATACTTTCGTTTTCATTTTAATCTCTCCTTTTCCTTTTTATGTTAATTTATTTGCACATAAATAAATTTTAGTGCCTATAAATCAGGAATTTTAGCTATTCTACCTTTCGCTGCCCGGATAAAATGCTTTTATTTTCAAATGGCATAAGACATTATTTAATTCTGATAGTGAACTCAGCAATCAAGAAAATTACTCAGGCAAACCAGATGGTGTGTGCTTCGACGGGTTAATAATGCCAAAATTTTCATGTATAAACCCTGCATTGGCATATGTTTATCGCAAATACATTTTGTATTATGTCAACTTCTTTTTTGAGAAAAAGATGTCAGTATCTGCATATCAATACTAATATGTGATACAGGTTTAAAAGCATGAAGACAACTGGCTTCTTTGGAGTATCTTCTTTAATACGTTTTGCATATAATGTGGATTGCACTTAATATGGAATATGTATTGTTGACTTTGGAGTTTCTTTCATTATTATCAGCCTCACATTAATATGATATTTATATAATAACATATATGTGTTTCTGATTTATCATGTTTTATTTCATATGTTTTTTATTACATTTATATTATATTCAGTTATCAGATGAATTGTCAATAGCAAAATTAGTTTTTATTAGCATAAAAAATATAAAAACGGTATAACATATATCATATTCAACGATACATATTATGCCGTTTATTTAATTCTTATACCCAATTTGCATTTTTGCACAAGCAATTTGTTCCGGAAATAAAAGATTTCACGCCCTTTGTTCATCCCAAAGGGCTGTCGGGAGAGGATGCAAGACAGTATTCCGTTTTTAAAGAGCCGATATGGGTTTTCCTATATCAATATTACTTTTGCGTAAGTATCAGAATTAAGTAATTTTTTTGGTAGTTTGTCCGATAATCAGTTCTGACTCCAGAAAGACTTTTTTATTATAGTCTCCATTTTCAATCTGTTTCTGTATCAGCTGCACTGCAATTGCCCCCATCTCTCTTTCCTTCTGGCGAACATGGGTAAATAAATAATCCCCTGTATAGCTGCGGGGTTCATCAAAGCATATTATGGATATATCATCGGGAACTTTTTTGCCAAGGGTTAAAACTGCCTTCCTGCAAAGCAATGCGATATTATACTCCGTAGCAAATAAGCATGTGATTTGAGGATTTCTCTTTAAATGATCCATTATCTTTTCTATATCTTTTGCTATGTTTTCCTCAGTATTCATGCCGGGTATTGTGCTCTTGATGCCCATCAGGTGCAGGCTGCTTTCTACCGGAACCCCGTTTTCCGCATGGCTTTTTATAAACCCTTCCATGCGTTCCTCGATGGTGGAAGTATCAATTGATGGAGGTGAAACAAAGCTAATATACCTATGTCCCAGCTTCAGCAGATAGTCAACAGCCATCTTTGATGATGCTATATTGTCCGTGCATACACATGGCGAAGGTATTCCTTTCAGATACCTGTCGACAAAGACCACAGGAAAACCGTCCAGCACTAATCTAAGCACCTTTGGATTATAGTTTTCTCCATGCACAGGCATTATAATAATACCCTTTACTCCAAGGTTCACCAAGCCATCCATTACTTTTTCCTCTAAATCCTGAAGGCCAAAAGTTCGTCTGTGAACAATATACAGATCATGCTTTGTCGCTTCTTCCTCGATTCCCTTAAACAATTCGGTAGCGTACCCATCTGAATAATCGGGCAGGACAAAACCTATTAATGAACCGGATTTCACACAGCCTTCATTCGTTTTGTCCGTGGTTTCTTTAAAATCCTTTGTGATATATGAACCTTTACCCCTTATTCTCTTAACTATTCCTTCCTCTGCCAGCAATTCAAGCGCTTTTTTGGTGGTTATCCTGCTCACATTGAATTTTTCTGTCAGTTCCTTTTCCGTAGGTAAACGATCTCCTTTTTCATACTTTCCTGATTTTATTTCATTAATAACATGATTGTATATTATCTCATATAGATGTCCGTTGGTACCATTCAATAAACTCACCTCATATCAAGTTGTAAATGCCATATATATTATATCATTTATATTATTTATGTCAATATTATGGGTTTTATCTCATTTTATACTAAGGAGCTTTTTCCTTATAGTAATCCATCACAACTTCCCTCTCCCTATATTTCCGGGCAATACCAATCCTTTGCAGGCTTGTGCTATAATGGTAAATAATTCCATTTAGCAGGAGGTACTCTTCATGAGAACTAAAAGGTTGGACAAGTTCCGAAAGTACAGATACAGAAAATACAGAAAATTCTTCCTATTCGTTGTGGTCATACCCTTTGCCTCTGTCTTTGTAGGGTATCTGCTGACATCCCTCATCATTCTGCCGGTAATGTCGAAATAAGGCTCCGGCCTGGACTATAGCTTGGACTACAGCTTGGATCATAGCTTGGATCATAGCTTGGATTACAGCTTGTACTACAGCTTGTACTACAACTTGTACTACAGCCTATACTAAGGCTTGTACCATAGCTTTTAATCAGCCGGTTCCCGCAATAGCCGTGGTAAAATTCCTTAATACTTTACAGTAACAAAAAATTGATATCCGTCAATCTAGCATCCTTCCCTCACCTGAACAGCAGGCGGTTTATTTATTCGCGGCTTCATCGGAGGACAGGCCAAAGCCTGCAGAAAAGGTGGGCATCAAGCCCACCTGTAGATTATTCTGCTATAGCATCCTCATTTCTTTCAATAGGTTCACCAAGCTCCATATGAATATATGTTTCCCTTATTTCCCCTTCAATAAGAAACTGGACTTTTTCGATGCCCGGCAGTTCCGTAAGGGTATTCACTATTGAATATATGGTCATCAATTCTCCTGCCGAACCACCGGTGGAATTCTCCAGGAACTCCTTCGAAAGATTGAGGTGGCATATCCCGTCCTTTGTTTCCACCGACAAAACCCTCGTTCCTTCAGGTATTGTGGGATTCAAGCCCCGGGTTATCGGAGCTTTGGTCAGCTCATAAAACACTTCGGCTTCTATGGGTTCATCTTTGTATATGTAAGCTTCCCTCTTTTCAGCTATTAAGGCTTCCCCTTCGGCATTGCCATAATACAGGGTTACCGCCCGAGTTTCTCCTTCAACCGGCTGGCCCTGAGCATCCAGTTCAAATCTTTCCAGCTCTCCGAAGGGCAATCCGCTGGGTCCTATCAAAGCTTCCCCTTCAACCAATATTTTCACCTTCCGTATTCCTTCCATATCGGTCAGAGTATTGACCAGGGATGCTCTTGCTATGACCTCTGCCATTCCATTTGCATTTAGAAATTCTTTTGAAAAATTAACTATCACTGTATCACCGTCAATACTGCTTTCAATCAGCCTTGTATTCTCCGGCATGCTTCTTTTAAGGTTCTTTTCCGACGGACCTTCAATTAAGGCTTCAATTGCCGCTCTGACCATGTCTCCGTCCTCTACGGCAACCTCCCTCATTTCTTTCACAACAGCGCTTTTATCTTCATTTGCGAAATAAAGGCTCAATGTTATTTTATTCTCACCGGTTGTATTGCTCTCATCCGGAGCGGTATCAGAAGTGGAGGTTTGAGTGGTGGATGCAGGTAAATCCGTATCCTGTGGGGCATCGCTTTCTTTACCTTTCATGAAACTGCAAGCGGATATTGTCGTAATAATTACTGCCAGCGTTATCGTCAGAGTAATATTCCTTTTCATATTCTGCTTCATCTCCTCAGTTTTTCATATTTTCACATAAATCCCGCCCTCAGTTTAATTATACCTCCTCTTATTTCCCATATCCAGTTTTATGGCAACATTGTTAATCAACTGTAATAATATCCTTAATTTTGTCAAATTTGCTCGCACCTATCCCGGAAACTTGCATGATATCTGAGATTTTTTTGAATTTTCCGTTCTTCTGGCGGTAGTCAATGATCTTCTGCGCTGTAGCAGCGCCAATGCCGGGAAGAGTATCCAGCTCCTCCAGGGTGGCGGTATTTATGTTGATTTTTCCGCCGGAAATGCCGCTCGACCCTTTATTGCCGATTACCACCGCTCCACCGCTGTCTTTGATAATTTCAATCCCTGATCCTGCAGCTCCCTCATTTTCGGAAGACTTTGCTCCTGATTTGCTCTGGGCTCCGGCATTATTATTGGAGCTGCCTTGCGATGTTTCCTGGGATTCCTTAACAGATCTGATTCTCAGCATGACATTTTCCGTCAGCTCATAAACGAGGTTGATGTTCTTTATGTCGGCGTCCTCAGTGGCTCCCCCCGCAGCCTTTATGGCATCATCGATCAACTGGCCCTTTTTCAGCGTTACTATCCCTTCATTTTTGACGCACCCCACCACATAAACCTTGATCTCCTCAACCTCGGCTTCAGGCTCTGCCACGTTTTGCCCGCCTTCCGATTCGGCCTTCTGGTTTGCCGCTTCCGGTTTCCTGTCTGTCGTGGGTATATCCGATGTTCCTTTACTTTCCTCCCACGCCATGGAAAAATCATCGTCATTTTTTATAATTATATCCGCGCCGCTGCTGTTCACAGCATAGCCAATTGCCAGTGCCGCCGCCAGCAACACCAATGCAGCAATAACAACCAGGCTCTTTTTTATGTAGATTTCTCTGCCAAATAAGTTAATAAGCAAGACCATTCCTCCTCATACCCATTTATGTCAAACATTGAAGTATTTATCCATGGTCAAGACAAGCCTTCATACCAGCGACTGACGCCATGGACTTTAGGCTAAGTTTTATGTAAAATCATGTTGTTTTATGAAAATATTTGTATATTTATATTCTACATTTAACATCTTTTTCCTTTTTTTATAAATTATCTTTTTTTAAAAGATAGTACTCTTTTAATGCTTTTTTTGATATACTTTTATATGCGTGTTCAGCAGTGCTGCCACGCTTATTTTGCAAGGCGGGCTTAAGATGCTTTGCTCTTGTATTTTGACATTGTATGGAGGACCACAATGAGGAAAATATTTTCAGTGTTATTGGCAATTTCGGTTTTAAGCGCATGTATTTCCAATGTGCATGCAGAAGAACTAAATATAGATGCACCTTCTTACATTTTGATAGATCCTGAAACAGGCAGGTCGCTGGCGGAAAAAGAACCCGATGAAAAAATGTATCCTGCCAGCACCACAAAGATCATGACTGCAATAATCGCCCTTGAGCAAGGCGATTTAAATCAGATGGCTACGGCCAGCGCAAAAGCTATTGATCTGGAATATGGCTCAATGCATATAGGAATTATGCAAGGTGAACAGATTGTACTGGAAGATTTGCTAAATGCCATGATGGTAAGGTCTGCCAATGATGCTGCAAATATCATCGCCGAAAATGTGGGAGCTTCCTATGATGATTTTATCGAGCAAATGAACAAAAAGGCCCGCGAACTGGGGGCTACGAATACGCATTTCGTAAATCCCCATGGAATGCACAATGATGATCATTACACCACGGTCTGCGATATGGCGACAATTGCGCGTTACGCCATGTCAATAGACAAGTTCAGGGAAATCGTTAAAAAGCCCTATTACGATATGAAGCCTACAAACAAGCATGAAGAATGGGACAGGTTGTATACCATAAACAGATTCCTTACCAATCTTCAGGAATATAAGTCGGATTATTTTACACCCATAGGTATAAAATCGGGATACACGAGCCAGGCTGGAAACACTCTGGTGTCAGCTGCGGTAAACGATAGCGGGATGGAGCTGATTGCTGTGGTTTTTGGCGCAAAAGGCTCCAACAACAACTCCGATGTTTATGATTTCTCCAAAGAGCTTCTCGAATATGGATTTAAAAATTTCTCCCGAAAGAAGCTTTTAAAATCCAATCAGTTAGTAGAGAGCGTAAATGTGGAGGATGCAACTGACAACCCAAGCCTTGATCTGGTGGCAGAGTCGGACATTTCGGCTATCCTTCCTTCAGACCAGGATCTCTCCCTTCTGGAGAAAAACATAGTTTTAATTTCCCCCACCATCAGTGCCCCTGTTTCTAAGGGTGATGTTCTGGGCTATGTCGAGTTTAGGCAGGATGGTGTTCTTCTTGGCAAGACTAATATTGTGGCATCCCGGTCGATTGACAAAAGCACTAAAGCAATAGAGAAGTTTAGTGAAGAAGTAGCATCGGCAAGACCCAGGCTGAAAAATTTTCTCATCGGCACTGCTACAGCTCTGGTTGCTTTTCTGCTGTTGAGAATCATACTTCGCAGGATTTCCAGAGCCAGATTTTCATCCAGATATTCCACAAAAAGCAGAAAACATTATAGAAATTGAAATATTATAGGAATCATTACCATATAAAATAACCGTCAACCGGCATTTTATGTTGATTGACGGTTTTGACACCTATGCCCCTGTAGATGGAGCCCTGCATTTTAACCTATGAGTACACATAATTTTTGTCTGTATCGTTACAAAACCTTTCTTTAATTAATCATGTTTTTATTATATAATAGTTATGCAGCTTTTACAGTTATATTAAAGGAGTGAGAATATGACTTCGGAACCACGCTATAGCGTAAGGCCAATACGGAATCTGAAGGACATGCTCGCACAGAGTGTCCGGCTTTATGGTGAAAACAATGCTTTTCTTCTGAAAGACGACAACAATAATTACCGGGGTGTAAAATATAAGGAATATAACAGTGATATTGAAGGTCTTGGAACCGCTCTCATCAATCTTGGCCTGAAGGACAAATACATTGCGGTGATCGGTGAAAACAGATATGAATGGACTGTATCTTATCTGGCTGTAGTGAATGGAACGGGAGTAGTCGTACCTCTTGACAAGGACCTTCCTTTGCAGGAACTTCAAAACCTCCTGGAAAGATCTGGCGCCAGTGCGGTAATATTCTCCGGCAAGCTGGAAAATGAATTTAGGAAGGTACAGGCATCAGTACCGTCGGTAAAGTATTTTATTAATATGGACAGCGAGGAGGACGATGGGAGTTTCCTCTCATACCGTCGCCTTATCGAGAAAGGAAAGCAGCTTGTTCAGGCCGGTGACACATCTTTTATCGATGCAGAAATCGATGATGAGGCAATGAGCATTTTGCTCTTTACGTCCGGTACTACCGACCTTGCCAAGGGAGTAATGCTTTCCCATAAAAATATATGCTCAAATATTATGGCTGTATGTTCTTCCCTTTATATAGATGACAAGGACAGCGCCCTTTCCATACTGCCCTTACATCATACATATGAGTGCACTTGCGGGTTCCTGGTTATGATATATAATGGCTGTACCATATCCTTCATCGAAGGCCTGAGGCATATAGTCAAGAACATGCAGGAGACCAAGCCTTCGATAATAATGGCTGTGCCCCTTATCCTGGAAGGCATGTACAAAAAAATATGGGACAAAGTTTCCAAGAATCCGGTACATAAATATAAGTTAAAGGCAGCTGTCGCAATAAGTGATTTCCTTTATCATGTCCTTAAAATTGATATAAGGAAAAAGCTTTTCAAGCAAATTCATGACAACTTCGGAGGCCGTTTAAGGCTCGTCATATCAGGAGCTGCCGCCATCGATCCGAAGGCTTTGAAAGGTCTTAGGTCCTTCGGTCTTAATGTGCTGCAAGGCTACGGATTGACCGAATGCTCCCCTATAGTGACTGTTAACCGGGAAGAAGCCCATATCAATAGCTCGATAGGTTTGCCGCTTCCGGGAGTAGAAGTGCAGCTGGCGGATATCGGTCCCGATGGTGTGGGCGAGCTGATTGTTAAAGGTGATAATGTGATGCTCGGCTATTTCAAGAATGAAGCCGCCACACAAAAGGTTATGAAGGATGGATGGTTTTACACCGGCGATCTGGGACGCCTTGATGAAAAAGGATTCTTTTATATAACCGGAAGAAAGAAAAATGTCATCGTCACCAAAAACGGCAAGAACATATTCCCTGAGGAGGTTGAGACCTACCTCAACAGAAGCCCGTATATACAAGAATCTCTGGTATGGGGCAAATACGACCAGATTACGGGTGAAACCTTCGTAAATGCGCAGATTTATCCCGATTTAGAGGCGATAAAGCAAAAATTAAAGACAAATGAGGTAAGCCAGGAAGACATTCACAGGATAATCAGCGCCGAAATAAAGGCCGTAAATCATTCCATGCCGTTATACAAGCATGTGCGCGGATTTACCATACGCGAAAACGAGTTCGCTAAAACTACCACCAAGAAGATTAAACGCTATGCCGAAAAGGTAGGTTGATTAAAAAGCCGGCTGTCCGTCAATGGAACAGCCGGCTTTTTATGAATAATCGACTCAGTCTTTCCTGAAATTAACTCATTTCGTTAGCATTTTCAACAGTATAGCTCCCAGTTAAGGAATTAATATGCTTGCTGCGGGACAAATCGATTCCCTTCGTTTAGGATTTGCCTTATACTTCCCTGCACCAACTGTCTCAATTAACTCCCCACGATTCTGTCTCAAATTAGCTGCACAGCAAATTAAATGATGATATCAGTCAGCTTTATAATATCATCCACTATATAGTCGGGAGATGCTTTAAGCAAATCCTCGGTGGAGCCTATACCGTAGGTGACACCGCAGGTATAAGTTCCTGCTGCTTTACCGGCCTCAACATCGGTGTAGGTGTCTCCTATCATAATAGTCTTTTTCGGGTCCTCTCCGAAAGCATCCAAAACTTTAAGGATCCCTTCAGGATCAGGCTTTAATTTTTTGAGCGACTCAGGGCCAATCACGATGTTGAAGCGGTCTGCAACCCCAAGCTTGTCCAGTATGCTCAAACTGATATCCTCAGGCTTGTTAGTCACCAGGGCAATCTTTTTACCCTTAAAAAAATCCAGCGTCTCTTCAACATTTTTATAAAGCTTTGTTTCTTTAACACTGTTGTCCAGATAGTATTTTTTGTAAAAAGATATCGCTTCACGGATGACTTCATCATCACAGCCTTTAAAGCACGACCTTATCAGGTTATCCGCGCCCCATCCTATATAGCTTATAATCTCATCCCTGGGCAGAGGCGGCCTGCCAAAGTGCTTGAGAGAGTACTCCACCGCACCGGCTATATCGTCCCTGGAATCTATGATAACTCCATCAAAGTCGAATATTAACACATTGATATAAGGTTTTTGATTTTTATGCACAATTGATCCCCTAACTTTTTATATCCCGTAAGTTATTTATAAGTGATGATTCCGTCGGACCAAAGCCTTTCAAGGTTATAGAATTTCCTGTCTTCATCATGGAATATGTGGACTACTACCTCACCATAATCCAACAGTATCCATCTGAAGCTGTTATAACCTTCCTTGTGAAGCATAGTGTACCCTGCCTCTGCAGCCTTTTCTTCCACGCTGTCGGCAAGGGCTTTCAAATGCGTGCTGGATGTTCCGCTGCATATTACAAAATAATCGGCCAGGATTGATATGTTTTCAATGTTTATAATATTGATTTCCTTAGCCTTTTTGTCCTGGAGAGCATCCACAACCATATCAACAAGTTTTTTTGAGTCCAATAAATAATCCTTCCTTTCCCATAAACACATGAAATTGTATTTTCACTGCAATATCCTATTCAGGTAAGCTTTTGGCCTTCATTCCCTGAGTCAGGATATTGAAATCCCTTCAGTATATAATAGTAAAATCCATCCTTGGTTTGTTACCATCTTTTATTGATTTCATTGATTAGATAGTTTCTTGAGTTAACAGTATCAATGTGGAGCAGCGCTCCCTTGGAAAGCACATACCTTATGCTGCCGTCCAGAGCGGCAAGTACCGCCTTGTCCAGGTCGACAAAAGCATCCTTCCGTATTTCATCCACACCTTTAAAGTTTCTTGAAGGCTCTATTATGTCTGCCACAAATACTATTTTTTCCAACAGACTCATATTCTCCCGGCCTGTGGTGTGGTAGCATACGGCATCCAACACTTCCCTGTCGCTTACTCCATACACTTCCTCGGCAAGCTTTGATCCCAAAGGCCCGTGAAGCAATTCCGGCTGCGTTCTGCACACATCGTCCACTGGAATATGATATCTTTCACATAATTCAAACAATACTTCTCCCTTGATTTCCCGGGCACAATCATGAAGCAGTCCTGCCATAGCCGCTTTGCTCTCATCTGCTCCATACGTTTGAGCCAGCTTCACCGAAGTGTTCATAACCCCTATTGTATGATTAAACCTTCCCGGTTTCAATATTTTTTTAAGTTCACGCTTGATCTCGTCTATCGTCATAATATCTCCTCTTGGCACCGGCATTCCATATATTGCTCATCTCTGTACCGGTTGCTCAGCCCGGCACTGGATTTCATCAGAAGGATGCTCCAGCTTTTCGCGCCTTGTCCAAAGATTGGTTTAACGACGCCATGCCTGGTACGGCCGGTTTTTGGAGCGCTGTTTACGCAAAATCCTTGTAAAGCCCGTGCTCCATAATATATTGCTCCACTTTTTCAGGAACAAGATACTTTATTGATTTATTATTTCCCACCTTGCTCCTTATAGTTGTGGAAGAAATATCAATAAGAGGCATCTTTGCAATGTGAATTCTGGCGCCATAACGGTTTTTCAAATTATCAATCTCATGGGTAAAATCCTTCTCTTCAAATCCTGGTCTTAGGGTAGCGATAAACTCGCACATTTGAAAGACCTTTTCATACTGCCTCCAGGTCAGCAGGTCACGTATCACATCCGCCCCGACTATAAAAAACAGTTGGACATCCCAGCCGTACTCCTGCTTCAGTTGGGACAATGTATCCACCGTGTATGTGTATCCCTGCCTGTCTATTTCCATGCGTGATACCCTGAAGTATGGGTTGGTTTCTACCGCAAGGCGGGTCATATTATACCTGTGTTCAGCATCGGTAACCCTTGAAATATTTTTGTGCGGTGTTAGTCCCACCGGTATGAAAATTATCTCATCCAGTTGAAACTCTTCCCTTATGGTTTCAGCGGCTATCAAATGCCCATGATGCACAGGGTCGAATGTTCCTCCTGAAATACCAATTCTTTTGTGCTTCTCAGCCATTTACCATACCTTCATTTGTCTATATTTGTACTATATTTGTACTCCACAGCTGAAAAATATTATAGCATAATTGAATTTTTTCATAAAGGTTAAATTTTATATCAGGGTAAGCCTTCATTCCAGTGGCTAAAGTCATGGACTTCCGGCTAAATTTACTGTAAGGTATCCCTGATGCCTCTAAAGGGCAGCAATGTTGCAAATAATCAAACTTTACTTTCCACTTTCCATAGGTAAGCAGGAAAAGAAAATGCTGCATGAAAATCAAACTGAAATGACTGCGCTTCACACCATGGTAGAGCAGGTTGGAGCTGTCTCAAAACAGAATTTGAGACAGCTCCTTTTTATGTGGTGCATCCAGCTTCACTGAAAGTTCACATATAAAAAAGGGGGTGTTACACCCCCTGCTGGTATGCAAACTAACTACTATTTTAACCCTATATCCTTCCTGAAATGCATATCTTTGAAGCTTATCCTGCCAACCCCCTGGTAAGCTTTCTTTATAGCTTCATCCAGACTGCCTGCCGTAGCGGTAACTCCCAGAACCCGTCCGCCTGCCGTAAAATATGCTCCGTTTTCCTTTTTGGTTCCGGCATGGAATACTACAATATCCCCATCGGATTCAGCATTCTGTATGCCGGTAATCTCATAGCCCGTAGCATATTTCCCAGGGTATCCTCCCGATGCCATTATCACACATACGGCTGCGTTATCTTCCCATTCTATTTTAATGGAATCCAGCTCTTCATCGATTACGGCATTGAATATCTCCACAATATCCGTCTTTAACCTGGGCAGAACCACCTGGGTTTCAGGATCACCAAATCTGGCATTGTACTCCAGCACCTTAGGACCGTCACTGGTAAGTATCAGTCCGAAATACAGCACTCCTTTAAACTTCCGGCCTTCTTTGCTCATTGCCTCTATGGTGGGCTTATATATCTTCTCCATGCAGTACTCAGCAATTTCCGGAGTATATATCCTGCTGGGAGAAAAGGTTCCCATTCCTCCGGTATTTGGTCCCTGGTCATTGTCCAGCGCCCGTTTGTGATCCTGGGAGCTCACCATGGGGACCACAGTTTTGCCATCGGTGAAGGAAAGCACCGACACCTCCTGACCGGTAAGAAACTCTTCAATTACCACCTTGTCGCCGGATGCGCCGAAGATTTTTTCTTCCATAATGCTGTTTACTGCATCCCGCGCTTCCTCAAAGTTCTGCGCTATGACGACGCCCTTTCCCAGAGCCAGGCCATCAGCTTTTACAACTATAGGGTACTTGCTGTTTTTAAGATATTCCACTGCATCCCTGCTGTTGTCAAAAACTTCATACTCAGCAGTGGGAATGCCGTACTTTTTCATCAAAGCCTTGGAAAAGGATTTGCTCCCTTCTATTATGGCGGCCTTTTTCGTAGGACCGAAGGCTCTTATGCCTGCCTCTTCCAGCGCATCCACCATCCCTGCTGCCAGAGGATCATCCGGTGCGACCACCACCATATCCAGACTTTTGTCCAGCGAGAATTGCACAATTTTTTCTATATCCATTGCTTTTATGGGTACACACTCAGCAATGGATGCTATTCCACCATTGCCCGGCGCACAATAAATCTTGTCCACCAGTGGGCTCTGGGCGATTTTCCATACCAGGGCATGTTCCCTGCCTCCACTGCCTACTACCAGTATTTTCATATACTCCTCCGTAATTTGCATAGGACTAATCTCTGCTTTTAAAGCCATTCCTGCTTTCTGAATGTCCCATTAATGTTTAAAATGCCTTATCCCGGTAAATATCATTGCAATACCATATTTATTGCAGGCATCGATGGATTCCTGATCCTTTATGGAGCCTCCCGGCTGGATTATTGCAGTTATACCGGCTTTGGCTGCAGCCTCCACACAATCCGGAAAAGGAAAGAAGGCATCCGATGCCATAACTGCGCCTTTAGACCTTTCACCAGCATATTCAATGGCAATTCTGGCAGCCATTATCCTATTGGTCTGTCCAGGGCCAACCCCCAGCGACTGCTTGTTCCTGGCCAAGGCTATTCCATTGGATTTGCTGTGCTTTACAACCTTCATCGCAAATATCAGGTCTTCCAGCTCATCCTGAGTGGGTTTCTTTTCGGTTACGCACCTCAAATCATCCATATTGATCAATTGATTGTTGTAGGTTTGAACCAGAAGTCCTCCCGCCACCTTCTTCATGTCATATGTGCCCTCGGGAAGCTTTGCAGAAATGTTGTCCAACTGCAATATCCTGATGTTCTTCTTTTGGGAAAGTATTTCAAAGGCTTCTTTTGTGTAAGATGGCGCGATAACAATCTCTATAAATATCTTGTTGATTTCTGAGGCCGTCCTTTCATCAATCTCCCGGTTGGCCACTATTATACCTCCAAAAATGGAAACCGGGTCGGCTTCATAGGCCTTTATATATGCATCATATATGTTGTCGGCACTGGCCACACCGCATGGATTGGCATGCTTGACCGCCACCACCGTAGGCTCGTCAAATTCCTTTATCAAATCCAGAGCGCCGTTGGCATCATTTATGTTGTTAAACGACAGCTCTTTTCCATGAAGCTGTTTTGCCGATGAAATGCATCCAGAATTTGATCCCACTTCTCTGTAGAAAACGGCTTTCTGATGAGGGTTTTCTCCATATCTCATATCCTGCACCTTTTCAAAGGTCAGGGTGAGGTTCTCCGGGAAGAATTCCTCTCCCAGTTGTTCCTTCATATACTTTGAAATCAAGGTGTCATAATGGCTGGTAAGCTCAAAAACCTTGTAAGCCAGCTTGAACTTGGTTTTTACCGAAACATCGCCGGTTTCATCCATTTCCTTCAGCACAGCGTCATAATCGGACGGGTCCACAATCACCACCACATCCTGATAGTTTTTTGCAGCCGCCCTGAGCATGGTAGGTCCTCCGATGTCTATGTTTTCGATGGCTTCTTCCAACTGCACATTGTCCTTTAATATGGTTTCTTTAAAAGGATACAAATTTATGACCACCATATCAATGGTGTCGATATTGAGTTCCTTAAGCTGGCGCATATGCTCCTCATCGCTTCTTATAGCCAGCAGCCCGGCATGTATTTTGGGATGCAGCGTCTTTACCCTACCGTCAAGGCATTCAGGAAAGCCTGTTATATCCGATACGTTAACCACCTTGATCCCTGCGTCCATCAAGGTCTTGGCAGTGCCCCCCGTGGATATGATTTCAATTCCACGCTTCTCCAATTCCCGTGCAAAACCGATAATCCCGGTCTTGTCCGATACGCTTATCAATGCACGCTTTATCATATATTTCACACTCCTGACATATTATCCATATATCCTGTTTAAATCCGGCGCGGCTGCCTTAGTTTATAAGCACCGAAACCGCTTTATACGCCGGAGTTAATTCTGACTTTTCGTCCTTCCACTGTGATCCTGCCTTCGGCGAACAGCTTTATCGCTTCCGGCAGTATATTCCATTCAGCCTCCTCCATAACTCTTTTCTGAAGAGTTTCCGGGGTATCATCATCCTTGACGCAGACGGCTTTCTGCAGAATGATGGCACCGGCATCGGCCTCGAGATCAACAAAATGCACTGTAGCCCCGGTCACCTTTACTCCGTACTCCAGAGCTTTGATATGCGGGATCAGTCCATAATAGCCTTTTCCGCAGAAAGAAGGTATGAGGGAAGGATGAACATTGATTATCCGGTTTTTATATCTTGTAATAAAGGTTTCTCCCAGGATGGACAGGAAGCCTGCCATCACCACCAGATCGACATCATATTTGCTGAAATGCTCGATCAATGCTCTGTCATACTCGTCAACCCCTGCATAATCCTTCCTGGGTATGCAGACAGCAGGTATGCCATGCCTGTTTGCCCGTTCCAACGCATATGCTCCCGGTCTGCTGGACACAACAGTCACTATGGAGCAGTCCTTCAAGTACCCGCTGTTTATTTTATCAATTATTGCCTGAAGGTTTGTGCCGCCACCTGAAACCAGCACTCCAATTCTTAACATATATCCACTCCTGAATCTCCTTTAATCAACTCGCCGATTATATATGCCTTCTCACCTTTTTCATTAAGGTATGCAGCCACATCCCCGGCAATATTTCTATCCACTGCCATTACCATACCGATTCCCATGTTAAAGGTATTAAACATATCCTTCTCCGGAATGTCCCCTATCTTCTGTATGAGGCTGAAAATGGGAAGCACCGGCCAGGTTCCTTTGTTTATCCTTACTCTAAGGCCTTCCGGCACCATTCTCGGTATGTTTTCTATAAAGCCTCCTCCGGTGATATGAGAAATACCCTTTATCTCAAATCTTTCTATCAAATCCGCCACCGTCTTGACATATATCCGTGTAGGCTTCAGCAGTTCCTCTCCCAGGGTTGTGCCCAGGGATTCCACATACTCATTAAGCTTTTCCCGGGTGGGGTTAAATACCTTTCTCACCAGGGAATAACCATTGCTGTGGATACCGGACGAAGCCAGCCCTATGAGGACATCTCCTTCCTCTATGCTTTTTCCGTCAATTATCCTGCTTTTATCCACTATGCCCACTGCAAATCCTGCCACATCATATTCATTCTCCGGGTAAAATCCCGGCATTTCAGCAGTTTCGCCTCCTATCAGCGAGCATCCGGCCATTACACATCCGTCGGCTACACCCTTTACGATATTGGCCACCTTTTCAGGCCTGTTTTTTCCCACTGCGATATAATCCAGAAAAAACAGAGGTTCAGCACCACTGCATGCAATATCGTTCACACACATGGCGACACAATCTATTCCTATGGTATCATGCTTGTCCATAAGGAATGCTATTTTCAGCTTCGTACCTACTCCATCGGTTCCCGACACCAGAACCGGCTCTTTAAACTTAGCCTTGTCCAGGGCAAACAGACCTCCGAATCCTCCTATATCCGTCAACACTTCAGGTCTGAAAGTCCTTCTCACATGATCTCGCATCAGCCTGACTGCTTCATAGCCAGCTTCCACATCCACTCCGGATTCTTTATATGTTGTCATTGGATCACTCCTGTCCGCATTATTTTACAGCCTGATGATAAATCCTGCTGTAAAAGCCAATTTTACAGTAAATCAAATTTAATATAACTGGGTTGAAAACATCCGCCGCATCTCAAAATAGGCTCCTGTGCCATTGCAGCGCGGCAACACGGCTTAAGTTCCCAATCTTCATTTTGTTAGTTCCACACCGCATCGGCAGGTGCTTTATCTTTTTCCACCGCACAAATATTTGCTTCCTTCCCCGGGAACCTCCATGGGATATTCGCCGGTGAAACAGGCGCTGCAAAAACCACATTTTGCTCCCACCGGTGTCTTGAGAAGTCCCTCAAGGCTGAGATAACCCAAGCTGTCGGCCCCTATCAGCTGCCGGACTTCTTCTATTGAGCTGATGGAAGCCACCAGCTGCTTGCCGGATGGTATATCAACTCCAAAATAACATGGATACTTCATAGGCGGTGAGCTCACCCTCATGTGCACCTCTTTTGCTCCCGCATCCTTCAAAGCCTTGATAATTCTCTTGGTGGTCGTTCCCCTTACTATGGAATCGTCTATTATGACAAGCCTTTTTCCCTCTATCGCATTTTTCATTACGTTCAATTTGATTTTTACGCCCATTTCCCTTTGCTCCTGATCCGGCTGTATGAACGTTCTTCCTATGTACCGGTTTTTCAGAAGACCCTGCCCATATGGAATTCCCGATTCCATGGAATAACCTATTGCTGCCGTGATCCCCGAGTCAGGCGCACCGATGACCAAATCAGCTTCCACAGGATGCTCTATAGCCAGTCTTCTTCCGGCTTCCAGCCTCGCCTGATATACGCTTGCACCGTCCAAAAAGCTGTCCGGTCTGGCGAAATAGATGAATTCGAATATGCAAAGCCGTGACTCCTCTTTTATATCCATTTCTATGGAGCTTATGCCTTCTTCGCTGATTGTGACGATTTCTCCCGGTTTCACATCTCTGATGAATTTGGCGCCTATAGCATCCAAGGCACAGCTTTCCGATGCCAGCACATAGGAGTTGCCCAAAAGCCCTATGCAGAGGGGCCTTATCCCCAGAGGATCTCTTATTCCTATGAGCTTATCCGGTGTGAGCAGCAGGATGGAATAAGAGCCACGCACATCCTGCATCATTTTTTGTATCGCTTCTTCTACTTTTCCGCATATCAGGCTGTATCTCGATATCAGATTCAATATGACTTCAGAATCATTGGTAGATTGGAATATTAGACCGTCTTCTTCCAGCTTTTCTCTCAAATTAGACGCATTGACCAGATTACCGTTATGGGCCAGAGCCAGCTGTCCGTTCCTGTACTTAATCACCATGGGCTGGGCATTTTCCCTGGAGTTAGCTCCCGTCGTTGAATAACGCACATGGCTTATTGCAATCCTGCCCTTTAGGTGATTCAATATCACTTCATTAAACACTTCAGGAACCAGGCCCATATCTTTATGGTACAAGATGGTACCATTATCATTCACAGCTATTCCCGCACTCTCTTGTCCACGGTGTTGCAGTGCATATAATGCATAGTAAGACATCCGCGCAACATCATGGCCATCCTTGTCAAAAATGCCAAATACCCCGCATTCTTCTCTCAGTTTGTCCCTTCTGAAACCTTTTCTCATTTGACTTACCTCTATCCAATTATGAATTCTTCTTGATTAAGATTTTTGTATTCCTGCTTCATCAACCGCACAATATGCAGCCTCCCCAGGCGTTAATTCGGACAGCTCCTGTCCTATTGCGCCCCTACCTATGGCCAATGCCACAAAATAAAGACGCTAATCTTTCAACGAATTCATACTATTTATTCAATATTCTGCTTAATCAATATCCTGCAGTTTGCTTTTCAAAGCTTTGTTCTTTTCCTCCACCTTGTCTGCCAGCTTCTTCTTATAGTCTTTCAGCATCGCCCTAAACTCCGGATACCCTACGGACAAAATCTGGATTGCCAGCAGTGCCGCATTGTCGGCACCATCTATGGCAACTGTCGCCACAGGGATGCCGCTGGGCATCTGGACTATGGAAAGTAAAGAATCCATGCCGTCCAGCGTTGATGATTTTATTGGAATTCCAATTACAGGAAGGGTGGTATAGGCTGCCAGAACCCCTGGAAGATGCGCCGCTTTTCCTGCAGCGGCGATAATTACGTCAATGCCGTTTTTTTCTGCGTTTTTTGCAAACTCAGCAGCTTTATCGGGTGTTCTGTGAGCAGAGCAAACCATTGCCTCCACTTCCACTCCAAATTCTTTCAATATGCCAAAACAGCTCTTCAAAACCGGCAGATCCGAATCGCTGCCCATTACAACCGCCACTTTAGGCTTCTTTTCCACTCAAATCATCTCCTGTATCCGTATTTTTAACATTCATTCCCTACACAATTCATATGTCCCATAGCTCATTTTCCATTAATGCCGCTTACACGCCATTAATGCTGTCTGTTATTCATGCTGTATTCAATCGGTAACTTTTTTTGCAGATTGGCTTTATCAGAAAACTACCTTAAGACGGCATTTTCAGCTTTCGGTTCGAGGGACAAAAGCCACATGGCTCTTCGGTCTCCTCTTTTCCTGCTTCGGATTTTCAAAACCCGTCTGTTAAAAAACGGGCTTTGAAAGTCCGAAGCCCGGCTCGAAAGAAAAAGCCGGACTTCGTTTTGACTCGATTAGAGTCCTAAAATTCCTGCTATTACAAAGTTAATCAGGAAGAGTGCACTAACTATATACATTATAGGATGTACTTCTTTTGCTTTTCCTGTTACCACTTTAGCTATTACATGAACTATAAATCCGGCGGCAATACCGTTGGATATGCTGTAGCTGAATGCCATAACAGCTACGGTAAGGAATGCCGGAAGAGCTTCCGAAAATTCTTCCCAGTCTATTTTCTTGAAAGCACCTGCCATAAGTATACCAACTATTATAAGAGCCGGAGCTGTAGCTGCAGACGGAACTGCTCCTGCAATCGGAGTAAGGAACAAGCATGCGAGGAAAAGAATTGCTGTAACTACTGAAGTAAGTCCGGTCCTTCCTCCTTCTGCTATACCTGCAGCACTCTCAACATAAGTGGTGGTATTGCTGGTACCGAACAATGCGCCTATGGATGTAGCGGTCGCATCTGCAAACAAGGCTTTATCCAGCTTGGATTTGAAACCTTTGCCGCTGAACAGGGCAGCTTCATCTTTATCATCAAATATTCCGCTCTTTCTACCGGTTCCTATAAAGGTTCCTATTGTATCAAAAGTATCGGACATGCTGAAAGCAAGAATGGTTGAAAGCACTACGAATATGCGGGAAGTGTCACTGAAAAGTCCTGAAAAATCCAATTTTAAGAAAGTATCGGATATAGCTTTAACTGAATGGCTGTCTCCGCTGAAACTGGTAATTCCCATAGGTATACCTATAAGTGTTGTTGCAATAACCCCGATAAGTATAGCACCTTTAACCCTGAGAAGCATGAGCACGATCATTATTACCAATCCGATGAGCGCCAGCTGCGCATTCTTGTCAGTGAAGTTAACCAACGCAGGAACAGCTCCTCCACCGGCAACAACAGTAGCAACTTCACCGGAACCATCCTTGATTACTGAAAGGAAGGGAGCATCTGCTGTGAACTTAATAAACTGAGCATTCTTAACACCTATATAAGCAATGAAAAGTCCTATACCTCCTCCGATCGCATGCTGCAGAGATACAGGAATCGCCTTTATGATGGACTTCCTTATCTGAGTAACTGTAATAATTATATTTATAATACCACATATAAATACTATAGCCAGTGCTTGCTGCCAGCTAAACCCTAAAGCAAAGCAGACCGTATAGGTAAAGAAAGCATTTAAACCCATGCCCGGAGCCTGTGCATAAGGAACATTGGCAACCAGAGCCATAATCAAAGTGCCGATAACCGCTGCAATGATAGTTGCTACGAACACTCCGTCCCAAGGCATTCCGGTCTGGGAAAGGATGCTCGGATTAACAAAAATAATATAAGCCATAGTAAAAAATGTAGTTATACCTGCCACAACTTCAGTACGTACATTTGTGCCGTTTTCTTTCAATTTGAAAAACTTGTCCACTTTACAACAACCTCCTCATTTTAATCAAACTTAAATAACGTGCTATGAACTGCAACCAGTTACTTACTTTGTGGACTATCACCTCCATATATTATCCGCACAAAATTAAAAAAGGCATACAGTTTTTGAAAATCTGTTTGCCTATGATTCAGAAAGTGAACGTCATTTATGCTGCAGTAGGTAGCCGTACAACTAAATAAGCTGACAATACCTGCCGACCTTCCGCTGTCACATCCACCTGAATTCAATAACCGAACTTTCTGTACGGATCAGCCACGCATAAAAGCATTAACCAGTCTCACTCATAGTCAAACAATTTACGGTTGTTTGGTAGAAACTCTCGGACCGTATTTCCGAAATTATATGAGGTTTCGCAATATTTAGTTTACGAAATTATAGTATCAGATTAACCTGTCTTTGTCAATTGGAGAAAGCAAAAAATACGAACATTTTTTTAATTTTTTTAAATAATATTCGTATTTATATCCGTACTTTCAGTTTTTCACCGGGACGATGATCATCCAGCACTCCGCTGATGAACTGCAAAAAAAGAACGTTGCTGTTTCAAACAGCACGTTCGACAGGATTTCAAGAAGATGTTGCCAAGCTAAATGACCGCTTTATTGGTTTTTGATTTTGAAACATCTCCATATCTTTAGCTGACATCTCAAGGAGTTTTATTTAGTTTTATATAGTTTCATTACATTTAATTTAATCTCATTTGATTTCCATCAATCCATGCGTAGAAAACCATGCGCTTTATCAAACTCTTATTAAGCATCTCAAAGTCTTTCTTTTTTAATTTGCGCTTATTTTATCTTGCGCTTAATCTTCCGAGGAGTTTACCGGCTTGCTGAAAGCATGGCATAAGGCAGCACTTATACATCCTGATGCTATAATAACCAGTATATCTATAGGGGCAAGCACCAAGCCTGCCAGTCCGTCAAATAAAAATCCGGAGCCGAAACGGTACAGATGGCCGCTCAGCAGAATCATCTCACCGATATACATGACAAGCGTAACGGCTGATGCCACGATTGAAGGCAGCAATACCGAAAGAGTTTTCTTTTTGTCAATAAAAAAGGAGCCAACATATACACCCGATGTTACACCGAACACGACAAAGAATATACTCATAAGAACCGCAGAGAGAGCTGATACCGTAATTTCTCCGTCCCTGAAAAATGCGGTAAAACAGGCAAAAATGCAAAGGCCAAGAAATAAAACAGCAAGCACCGATTGAACTACCAGTGCCTTTATCCTGCTTTTATTTTTTGTGACAATCATATGGGCAAAGCCGTAAAAGCAATTTAAAAGAGCGACTATCAAAACCACGGAAATTATGTAAAAATGAAGTTTGAATGCCGGACTGTAATCGCCTATCAGCACATCAATTGGCCGCCAAGTCCTCGTCTGAACGTTTTCCGGCGAAACATAACACATAAACATTTGCCAGCTTTCAAGCTTTGTTTTAACATTTTCCGTAACAATAACCATATTTTCAAGCAACAGTTCCGATGCAAAAAAGATGACGAGAGATATTGCGGATGCCGCTGCCAATGCGTATTTTCCTGCATATTTTATCAATGCCGGCAATATAAAAACAGCAATTATGACGGCCAAACTGATGGGGGTATAAGGAATTATGTACTTCGGATAATTCTCTGCCAAAACCGCTCCATCCCGGACCATATCGGCAACAACCCTAACCCCCATATACAGTGGATAAAATGATGCTATAAGCACTCCAATCACAGAAAATAGGCAGAATCTTTTAAAACTGGTCATTGCTCTCCCTCCTTATAAATCAAATCTGTGTATATTGGACTGTGGGGTATATAATCACCAAGCTTAGAACTCAGCATACCATGGAAAATATCGCTCCAGGTAACTTTATTATCGTTTACCAGCACATATCTCACATACGAAGCGTAGGTGGCATCGCTGGTTTCGGCTTCTCCCTCATACCTCATCAGGTATTTGTATTCCGATTGGTGCAGTTTTTCCTCTTCATAGTGGCTTACAACGAATTTATTTCCGTCATAGGAAAGCTCAAAGATATACATCTTAGGATAATCGTCTTTTATGCTTTCGTAGTATTCCGGATCATAATGCGACGGATCACCGATGTTGTAATAGTGGACAACTCGGACCCTGCAAGGTGTTTTTTTGGCCGACAAGGCAACAAAGTCCTGCCAGGCGTCTTCTCCGCAGGTGACGCTGCCGTCTTCTATCACGACATAACCCGCACGCTTTGCATCCTCCAAAGTAAAATTATCAGTTACATTTTTCAAGTCCTTCCATTCATCCGGTGCTGTTGCTTTACCGCAGCAGGACAGGAAAAGAACAAGCAGCATTGCCGCATAGCAAGCACAAAGGATTCTTTTCATACTCTCCCCTCCTTATTAAAAAGCTTTTCAAAGGTCAAATCATAGCTTTTTCCACCTTCCGGGTTTCTGGTTACTGCAATTTTAGTTCTTGTAGAGCTTTTGACTCTGTCCTAAGAAGCATTTGTCAGAAGCGCATACCCAATCGCAATGGCAAATGCAGTCAAACCAATGATTGAAATGGCTGACAGCTTTCTATATGAGAGAATATGCTCAATGCGCACCCGTAGCTTTGCTCCACCGAATGCCGATGCAAAAGCATTCCTGCTTTCGGTACAGTCAACAAGGGCTAATGCGTAAGCTTTTTTCTCATCTTCTACGCAGCCTGCCAATACTCGCTCATCGCAGGCCAGTTCAGTTACCTCTAGGAACTTCTTTAAAAACAGCCAGATAAATGGATTGAACCAATGAACAGAGGCGGAGATGACAGCAAGGATACGCCAAAAATTGTCCTTGCGTTGAATATGGGCAGATTCATGTTCCAGAATGTATCGCAGGTCCCGCAGCTCATATCCCCTGGGAATGATGATCTTCGGGCGAAAAATACCGTATGCTGCCGGTGAGGTTATCCTGTCTGAAACATATATGTTATCTCGTAACAGAATGGCATCTTTTGTTTCAGATTTTGCAACAGCATAAAGGATTGCATAAACAATAAGAAAGGCAACAGCAACACCAATCCAGACGATAGAAGCGACGCTGAATAAGGCATCCAGCAAACTCACTTTATAGTTAATCGGAAAGTAGCTGTCCGCGGCCATTAAATGATTTGTAACGGTAAAATCCAAGGCCCCGTCATATACGACCACAGCCTTTGTGGTAAACTTCGAAATCAATGTCATAAGGCTGTATTTGCTTGGTATTCCCACCGGAATCCACATCCTAAGAAAAGGAATTACCCACAATATATGAACCAGGCGCCGTGGGAGCTTTTTGAGCTTCCCTAACAGCAAAATGATGATGCCGGCAACCGATGCCGATATGCTCATATTGAAAAACCAATAGAACGCTTCAGAAAGCAATGCCGTCACCTCTCTTCAATCATCTTTCTCAATTCATCCAATTCTTCGGAAGAGAGCTTTTCATCCTGGAGCAAAGCAGAGAAAAGCGCCTTTTTTGAACCACCAAAGAACTTGTCAACAAGGCTTTGGGCCTCAGCTTTGCAGACATCCTCCCGGGATATCAGAGAGGAACAAATGAAGCCCGGTTCTTCTCTTTTGATATATCCTTTGCTTTCAAGCTTTTTAACAACTGTATATGTGGTGTTCTTGTTCCAACCGATCTGCTCCGCGGCAATCAGACTGATCTGCTTGGCACTGATGGGTTCATTTTCCCATATGATTTCCATGACCTTAATTTCGCTGTCAAATAATTTCTGCATACGACCAACACCTCTTTCAGACTATTGCTGTAGTCTATACTATCATAATAGTCTGAGACTGTCAATATGTGCTAAAAAAACATGCAGTGTCAACATTGAATTCAGAAAGTTTGCTTATAATTGCAGTGAAGCTCTGCGTTTACAAATAACGTTAGGTACCTTGACAATTTCAAAATACCCTACTATAATATCAAGGTACCTAACGAAAGGAGAAAGAATCCTATGCTTTCATATAATGAAAATGATATCACCGGTAAGCTGATACATAACCTCTGGGCTATCCATCATGTTATGTGCAGTATATCGGGCGGAAGAGCTGGTCAGAAGCGCATTCTTACCATACTCTTGCGGAACGGAACAGTGACCCAGGCGGAACTGACGGAGCACCTTGGAATTCATCCTGGTTCGGCCAGTGAGGTGTTATCAAAACTGGAAAACTCCGGCCTGATACATCGGGAGGAAAACAGAGCCGATCGGAGAACCATCGATATTTGCCTGACAGAAAAAGGCAAAGCAGAAGCAGAGATCGCCCTTGCCCAGCGCGAGCAAGCAAAAAAAGAGATGTTTTCAGTTCTTTCTGAAAAGGAGCAAGCCGAGCTTCTTGCCCTGCTGGAAAAGCTGATGGCAGACTGGAACACACGCTATGCTCGGCAGGCGGAAAGAGGTAGAAAATGAAGCTGATCTTTCAATATTTACGCAGGCATATCTATATTTTTCTGATTTCCACCTTGTTTCTGACGCTGGAAGCGGTGGCAGATCTTCTGCAGCCAACCTTTATGTCGTATATCGTAGACAAAGGCGTTGAAAATGCAGATATACGAAAAATACTTTCCTATGGTGCAGTTATGCTCTGTATCGTTCTGTTAGGCGCTGTTTCAGCGGTAATGAGGAATATCTTTGCCAGCCGTACCTCCCAGGCCATCGGCAAGGAACTACGCCGGGATATGTACCACCGGGTGCAGACCCTTTCTCTGGAAAATATCGACCGTTTGCAGCCTGCTTCCGTCATTACGCGCATCACAAATGATGTGGCGCAAATCCAGGAGTTCATCAACGGCATGATGCGCATAATGGCCAAAGCTCCCATTACATGTGTTGGAGCCATCGTACTGATCATCGTTCAAACCCCCAGGCAGGCCCCCATTATGATCGCGATCATAATGGTGGTTGCCGCGCTTATTTTCGGAAATGTTAAAATTGGCTATCCTCGCTTTGCCAAGGTGCAGAATAAGTTGGACAAGCTCAATGGCGTAGCCAGAGAGTTTCTGACCTCCGTAAGAGTCGTGAAGGCTTTCAACGCTGAGCGCGAAGAGGCAAAAAAATTCAACATGGCATCAAACGAACTGGCAACTGCCAGCACCGAAGCATTGCAGGTTATGTCGGTGTTTTTCCCACTCATCAACTTAAGCGTAAATTTCGGCATAGTAATCCTTCTTTGGATATCCAAAAGCCAGGACGTCTCTCAGATCGGCAAATTGATGGCCTCAATCAATTATATGACTCAAGTGCTCTTTTCCGTCACCATAATCTCAAATGTCATCAATGTTGCCGTCCGTGCAATAGCATCTTCCCGCCGCATTCAGGAGGTGCTGGACGAGAAGCCGGCTCAGGTGGTGCCGGATCGTCCACAGAGGCCCGAGATTCTGGGTGATATTTGCTTTGAACATGTGTCCTTTGCTTACGCCAATGCTGGAAAAGACGCTCTGCACAACATTGATTTTCACATAAAATCCGGGGAGACCATCGGTATTATAGGACCCACCGGTTCAGGGAAAACTACACTGATCAACCTGATCCTAGGCTTCTATGATGCACAGGAAGGCAAGGTACTGATAGATGGCTGTGATGTCAAGCAGATCGATAAAAAATGGCTTCGAAGTGCTGTGGCTATAGCTCCTCAGAAAGCGCTCCTATTCAGTGGCACAATCCGTGAAAACCTCCTCTGGGGCGACAGCAAAGCGGATGATGAAGCTTTGCAAAAAGCTGCTGAGATTGCCTGTGCCGACTTTATTCAAAAAACAGAACGAGGTTATGACACTGTATTAGGGCAAGGCGGTGTCAATCTATCCGGCGGGCAGAAACAGCGTCTGTCTCTTGCCAGAGCGCTTGTGCGCAATCCTAAAATATTGATTCTTGACGACTGCACCAGCGCCCTTGACGCTGAAACTGAGGCAGCTGTTCTGCGTGGTCTTCGCAGTCTCTCCGGCAGCATGACAATACTGCTCATCAGCCAGCGCATCTCAACAGTGAGAAAGGCTGACCGCATCCTTTGCCTTGAGCAGGGAGAGATGAAAGGCTTCGGAACACACGAAGAGCTGCTGGCATCCTGCCCGCTTTACCGTGATATTTATGATTCTCAGATAGGAGGCGATAGCCATGGCAGATAAGAATTATTCCGTTCCTCCGGCAAACAGCAGCGGATTCTTCCGCCCAGGACGGGGCGGCGCTGCTGTAAAGCCCAAAAACATGAAAGGAACTCTGTACCGGCTCTGGCAGCTAACGCGAGGAAAACGGAATGGTCTCGGTTTTATCTTTCTTTTGTCTGCCTTAGGCTCAGCAGCGGCCATTCTTTCCCCCTATGTCACAGGTAAAGCTGTGACTGTTATCAGCACCAGAGGTGCCATCAGCGGTATTCTCGCCTGTCTGATGGGCTTATATCTCTGCGACTGGCTGGTCAAGTTCCTGCAGCAATATCTGATGGCATCCATTGTACAGCGCATCATTCATCATATACGCAGTACGCTTTTTGAAAAGATGCGCGAGCTGCCCATTTCTTTTTTCGACCGGCGCCAGCACGGTGAACTGATGAGCCGTCTGACCAACGATATCGACAATATCAGCACAACGATATCAAATTCTCTGACATCGCTCATGACCCACTGCTTTACCGTCGTTGGAATCCTAGTCATGATGCTCTACCTCAGCCCTCTGCTGACACTGGTATCCCTTTTGGGCGTGGCAATGATTTTTATGCTGACAAAAATTGTGACAGGAAAGACAAGAAAGCTCTTTGCCATGCAGCAGAAAAACCTTGGCTCGCTGAATGGTCAGGTGGAAGAAAGCATTTCAGGATTAGCGGTTGTAAAAGCCTTCTGCCGGGAAGAACAGATGGAAATTGATTTTGAAGAGAGGAACGACGCCCTCTATCAGGCCTCTGTCAAAGCATTGATCTGGTCCGGATATCTGATGCCACTGATGAATGTCATCAACAACCTGTGTTTTGTGCTCATTGCGGTTATCAGCAGCATAATGTTTGTAAATGGCAGCATCAGCAGCATAGGTCTGATCACTAGCTTTCTTCTCTATATGCGCCAGTTCACCAGACCCTTTGTAGATATTGCAAATATATACAACAGCTTTCAGACAGCAGTCGCCGGTGCAGAACGCATATTTGAAATACTGGATGAGCAATCGGAGCCGGAGGATATTCCCAATGCATACAGTCTGAAAAGGCCACGGGGCGACTTCGAATTCAACCATGTCTGGTTCGGCTATGACCCTAACAGACCTGTGCTCAAAGATATATGCCTGAAAATACCGGCAGGCACACAGGTAGCCATTGTAGGACCCACCGGTTCAGGTAAAACAACCCTGATCAATCTACTGACCAGATTTTATGATGTGACCAGTGGCAGCATTACTCTTGATGGCCATGACCTGCGGGAATACAAGCAGAGCGATCTACGGGATGCTTTTGGTGTCGTTTTACAGGACACAGCGTTGTTTGCCGAATCGGTCAAATACAATATCAGCTATGGTCACAAGGGTGCAACTATGGAACAGATCCGGGAAGCCGCCAAAATTGCCGGTGCTGACGGGTTTATAGAACGGATGCCTAAAGGCTATGATACCATCCTGGAACAAGGCGGACAAGAGCTTTCTCAAGGCGAACGCCAGCTGCTGACCATCGCCAGAGCAGTTCTGGCCGATGCGCCGATCATGATCCTGGACGAAGCAACCAGTTCCGTGGATACGGTAACCGAGCGAAAGATCCGTCGTGCCATGCTGAACATCTGTAAAAGCAGGACATCTTTCATCATTGCCCATAGACTGTCCACGATACGCGACTCTGATCTGATCATTTTGATTGAAAACGGAGAAATCGCAGAACAAGGCACCCACGACGAGCTCATGGCTGCCGGTGGAAAGTATGCATCCATGTACCGTACCCAAACAGGAGAATGACAGGAAAATCATCCACGGAAACAACTTCCTTCATAAAAATAAATCCGGAATACCAGTTTTTATGCTGGTTTCCGGATTTTTTGCTGTTATTCCCATTCGATGGTAGCCGGCGGCTTCGAAGTGATATCATACACTATCCTGTTTATATGTTTAACTTCATTCACTATCCTGTTGGATACTCTTTCCAGCACATCGTAAGGTATCCTGGCCCAGTCCGCAGTCATAAAATCAGTAGTGGTAACAGCCCTTAAGGCAAGGGTGTAATCATAGGTTCTCTCATCCCCCATGACACCTACGCTTCTCATGTCGGTGAGCACGGTGAAGTACTGGTTGATCTCCCTGTCAAGACCGGCTTTCGCTATTTCTTCCCTGAAAATGTAATCCGAATCCCTCAGTATCTCCAGCTTCTCCCTGGTTATATCACCAATTATCCTGATCGCCAGACCCGGACCCGGGAAAGGCTGTCTCCATACGATATGGGCCGGTATTCCCAGTTCTTCCCCTACCTTCCTTACTTCATCCTTAAACAGGTTTCTCAAGGGCTCGATAATCTCCTTGAAATCCACATGATCCGGCAATCCGCCTACATTGTGGTGGCTCTTGATTACTGCCGCATTGCCGGTGCCGCTTTCTATAACATCGGGATAAATGGTGCCCTGTACCAGAAAATCCACCTTGCCTATTTTCTTTGCTTCATCCTCAAAAACCCTTATGAATTCCTCTCCGATTATCTTTCTTTTCCTCTCAGGATCGGAAACACCTTTAAGCTTGTCCAGGAATCTATCCTGAGCATTCACCCTGATCAGGTTGATATCATACTGTTCTTTAAACACCTGTTCCACCTGGTCGGCTTCGTATTTTCTCAAAAGCCCGTGATCGACAAATATGCACGTCAGCTGTTTTCCTACCGCTTTATGTATAAGCACGGCAGCCACCGACGAATCCACACCGCCGGAAAGGGCGCACAAAACCTTCTTGTCCCCTACCTTTTCCCTTATGGATTTTATCGACTGCTCCACAAAGGAAGACATCTTCCAGTCCCCGGAACAGCCGCAAACCTTATAGAGAAAGTTATGGAGCATCTCCCTTCCCTTGGGAGTGTGGACAACCTCAGGATGGAACTGTACACCGTAGAACTTTTTCTCAGTATTCTCCATGGCTGCTATCGGACAGTTGTCGGAACCTGCAATCGCCACAAAGCCTTCCGGAAGTTTTTCAACATGATATGTATGGCTCATCCAGCATGTGGTTTCGCAGTCCACCCTATCCATCAAAAGGCTATTTCCTTTAATACGGATGTCCACCTTTCCATACTCCCTCTGGGGAGCCTTGGTAACACTTCCGCCCAGCATTACAGCCATAAGCTGCATACCATAGCATATTCCCAGTACCGGCACTCCAAGATTGAACACTTCCCTGTCGCAGAAAGGAGCGTTTTCATCCAGAACCGATGCCGGCCCTCCGGTGAATATGATCCCTTTCGGATTCATGGATTTTATACGTTCAATTGAAGTATTGTATGGGAGAACTTCGCAGTAAACATCTGCTTCCCTTACTCTTCTGGCAATAAGCTGGTTGTACTGCCCACCAAAATCCAGCACCAGCACTAACTCATTTTTCAACTTTATACACCTCTTATCCAAAATTAAACGAAATTATCCGTATTTCTCATCGCCCATGCAACACACTAAACCGGCCTTCCATGTAAAACCGGCTGAAGTTGGTTTGACCCTGAGCCTTTTTAATATAATGCAATATTATATATAAATTTATGCCGGATTGTAAAGCAAATTTAAGAGAAGGGGCATTGCCCTGCCAGTGATAGCAATTCAACCCATTGTGCTGGCATTTTCTAAGATAGGTTACTTGCTAAAGAGCTGAAATGGATGACAAAACTTAAATTAAACCCGCATAATTCATGACAATCATATATCCGCCATAAGTGCGCTTCCATTGAGGTAGTTAAATTTGCTGCCCTGATATCGGCCTTCCCTCATCATCTTTTCCTCAATTTCATCCCTTATCTTCCACCAGCTGGTCCCCCAGTTGCAAAATAATGTCCTCTCTTCGGGCGCCCGGCCTAAGAGCCTTTGTACCACTATTTCCGGATTCAGATATTCCAGGAAGGTTATTGTCCGTTCGATAAATTCCTCCTTATCAACAGGAGAAATCTCCCCTCTCAAATACATGTCGCCCATGACGGTACCTTCCAGTATATAAAGGGAATGGCATTTCACCTGCTTTACTCCCAACGCCGAAAGAATCCTGGCTCCTTCCTTCACATCCTCCCGGTCGTCCATCGGCAGGTCGGCAATGTAATGGGCACAAGCCTCCAGCCCGTACCGGTTTATACGGAACACGGCATCGATAAACTCAGCCAGGCCATGACCCCGGCCAAGCTGCTTCAAAGTATGGTAGTTTACTGTCTGAAGGCCCAGCTCTATTACAATGTCAATATGCTTTTCATCTTTCACCCTTGCCATAAAATCCAGATATCTTTCATTGATGCAATCCGGCCGGGTAGATATATAAATAGCCACAACATCGTCCAGGCAGGCCTCAAGAATATATTTTTCAAAGGCTTCCAGAGGAAGATAAGTGTTGGAATAATTCTGGAAATATGCTATGAACTTATCGGAATTGTATTTTCCACCTATATATTTTGAGTTCTTTTCCAACTGCTCCCTCACACCCATGGAGCAAGGCAGGTTTTCGAAACCTGCCCCTTCTTCGCCGCAAAATATACAGCCTTTGCTGTTTAGCCTTCCATCCCTGTTTGGACATGTGACAGGGATGTTCACCGGCAGCTTGTACACTTTTGATCCGTATCTTTTTTTAAGGTAATCAGAAAATTTATTATATAGCATCCTTTACACCCTTTTAAGCCGCAGCGGCATATTTCAGCAGCATCACAAAAGCTCCGATGCTTTCCTAAGCACCAATTCATAGACTTCCCGAAGAGGCATTCCTGTCTTTTTTGCTATTCTTTTGCAGTCCTCATATTCGGGAGAAAATTTCCGAATATCGCCGCTGGTTGCAATTTTTAGGCCTACCTCACCATAACCGGTTTCCACAACTGCCATTTCCCTTTGCATGCAGTATCTCTTTGTAGTTCTGCTCCTTATCCCCAGCGTGGATGTCTCTTTCATTATAAGCTCCGCCATCCTGCTCTCCTGTCCTTTTTCAGCCAGCACCGTCAGCATCACGGCAGGACGGTTTTTCTTCATGTAGACCGGGGTATAAAAAACATCCAAAGCTCCGCTTTCCAGGAGAAGCTCTGATACATAACCCAGTATTTCAGGGCTCATGTCATCAATATTGGTTTCCAGGACGGATATTTCATTCTCGGTATTTTTATCCTCCACCCTTCCACCATCTACAACGGAACCCAGGACCACCCTCAACGCATTGAATCTGCCGGTATCCCTTTTTCCCATGCCATAGCCAACCTTATCCACAGTCATGGCAGGCATGCTGCCGAAACCGGAGGCAAGGCATTTGATTATGCCCATTCCAGTAGGTGTGACCAACTCAGTATTTATATCCTCAGAAATCAACGGTATGCCGCTTCCGGACAGCATTTCCATAACTGCAGGCACCGGGACCGGAATCGTGCCATGCTGACATTCAATAAAGCCATGTCCGTCGTGCAGGGGAGATGAAAAAACCTTGTCCACCTTAAGCATATCAAGGCAAATTGCCACACCTACAATGTCAACAATGGAATCTACAGCTCCCACTTCATGAAAATGAACTTCATTTATATCCTTGTTATGTACTTTTGCTTCTGCCCGGGCTATCTCCCGGAATACTTTCTTGCTGAACTCCTTCACGCTTTGATTCAATTCAGAGGCGTCTATAAGCTCCTCAATATCCTTGAGATTGCGGGATATATGGGAATGCTCATGAGGATGCTCATGGTCATGCTCGTGAGCATGTTCATGACTATGCCCATGAAGATGTCCATGCGAATGCTCATGGGAATGTACATGGTTATGGTCATGAGGATGACCATGATTATGTTCGTGAGCATGCTCAATGCTGTGTTGGCGTACATGGCTGCATGAGCTGTCACCGGAATGTCCATCGGTGCATCCAAGAGTATCACCATGGGAATGTCCTTCTGCATGCCCTTTTGTGTCATCGTGGGTATGCCCATGCGCATGCCCGTCGTTCAGCACCACCTGCACATCGGTTCCGGTGATTCCGTTTTTTTGCGTATTCCGTATTACTATCTCATATCCGTCTAATTTTAGCTTACCCAGTTCTTTTAAAAATTTATCCCTGTCTATTCCCAGGTCCAGCAAAGCTGCCATCGCCATATCACCGCTGATACCGGAAAAACAGTCAAAGTAAAGGATTTTCATTCCGATTTCCTCCGCTTCACTATAATTTATTTATCATACTGGCAAGATAACCTGCGCCAAAACCATTGTCTATGTTCACCACACCAATGCCGCTGGCGCAGCTGTTGAGCATCGTAAGCAGGGCTGAAAGCCCTCCGAAATTTGCACCATAGCCAACGCTGGTAGGCACGGCAATAACAGGTTTGTCCACCAGACCGCCCACTACGCTGGCCAAAGCGCCTTCCATACCGGCAACCACTATAAGCACATTCGCCCGCATCAGGGCATCCGTATTGGCCAGCAGTCTGTGGATACCCGCCACTCCCACATCATATATCCTTTCAACCTTATTTCCCATCGTCTCCGCTGTAACCGCAGCTTCCTCCGCAACAGGCATGTCGGAAGTTCCTGCAGTAACCACTGCAATTATCTTTTCCGATTTTTTTACCTCCACCCTGTTGACAACCACTATCCTTGCCATTTCATAATATACCACATTGTCGGCTATTTCCCTTATGCCCTCATATACTTCCCGGGAAGCCCTCGTAGCCATGATGTTATTGTCCCTGTCCATGAGCCTCTTGGCAATCGCTTTTATCTGTTCCACCGTCTTCCCCTGGCAATATATGACCTCCGGATATCCGTTTCTTATATTTCTGTGATGATCCACCTTGGCGAAACCCAAATCTTCAAAAGGCAGCTTTTTCAGCTTCTCCACAGCCTCATCTATCCCTGTTTCACCTTTTCTCACCTTTTCCAGCATACGACGCAAGCTTTCCTCATTCATGAGACCACCTCCAGTTCCGAAATGTTATTACTTTCTTCCGCCCATACGGCCGCAAAATCCATTAAATTAAATATCCATTTTAACTCATAGAATATATATTCCACTAAACTTACGAATATAAAGTACAAGCTTGCAAATACAATTTTCTTTTTAATCCGCAAAACCGGCAAAATACCGGCCGGATATATAAAACAGCAGGTATAAGAAGCAGGAAGCTTGATCAAGCTTCCTGCTTCCTATTTGATATACTCTTTAAATACTCGTTTATAAACCCGTCAATGTTTCCATCCATGACCGAATTTACATCGCCCTCTTCATAGTTGGTCCGGTGATCCTTCACCAAAGTGTACGGACAGAATACATAGGACCTTATCTGGCTTCCCCATGCAATTTCCATCTGTACGCCTTTGAGGTCTTCAATCTTCTCCTTGTTCTCCCGTTCCTTCAATTCCAGAAGCTTTGCTTTGAGCATCTTCATGGCCGTCTCTTTATTTTGGAACTGGGAACGCTCGGTCTGGCATGATGTTACAATACCAGTCGGGATATGGGTTATCCTGACAGCCGACTCAGTCTTATTTATATGCTGTCCTCCGGCACCGCTGGATCGGTAGGTATCTATTTTCAAATCATCCGGATTGATCTGGATATCCAAATCATTCTCCAATTCCGGCATTACTTCCACAGACGCAAAGGATGTATGCCTTCTGCCGGATGCATCAAACGGTGATATCCTTACAAGGCGGTGCACTCCTTTTTCCGACTTTAAATAGCCATATGCGTTCTCACCGATCACATTTATTGTTACGCTTTTAATTCCGGCTTCTTCACCGTCGAGGAAATCGAGGGTCTTAACCATATACCCTCTGCTTTCAGCCCACCGGGTATACATTCTCAGAAGCATTTGAACCCAGTCCTGAGCTTCCGTTCCTCCGGCTCCCGCATGAAGCGTCAGTATGGCGTTATTTTTATCATATTGCCCTGTGAGCAAGGTCTCCAGCCTCAGCCTTTCCAATTCCTCCGTCAGCTCTTTCAGACCTTCCTCCACTTCCGGTATGACACTGGCGTCACCCTCCTCAAGGCCCAACTCATTTAAAGTTTTTAGGTCCTCCCATTGAGCTTCCAGCTTTTCAAACCTCTCAAGCTTTGTCTTAAGAGACTTGGTTTTTTGGAGAACCTTCTGGGAATTCTCAATATCATCCCAGAATCCTGGTTCAGCAGCCTTGTTTTCCAGCTCCTCTATCTCGTTTTTCAGCCTGGCGATGTCAAAGAGAAGCCCTCATTTCGTCCAAATCTCTCTTTTTTGCTTCAATCTGAAGTTTAAACTCTTCCAGTTCGAGCATTTTATCAACCCTTTCAAAATAGCATTATATTGCTAGTATTTTTTCTCTTATATTATCTATTTAAAATATAATGTTGTCAATGTCATATACGACATCTAGCTCGAGTAAAATTACTGTAGGGAATCAATTGGAATAAATATCCAAAAAATTGAAAAGAAGATGACATCCTGTTAAGATATAAGTCGCCAAATCAAAATACTCAACGAAAGGATGCATCTTCTATGTACAATAGTATACAACATTTTATTGGTTTTGGTGTAAAAAAGATTGAAGAAAAGGTAAAAAAATTTGTTGAAAAGCCTACGGACCTAGCTGACCTTGTTTTGGGATTGCATGAAGAACTTCTTGAATTAGGTAGAAACATTGTTACAGAAGTTCTTGAAGATATGGATGATTATCTGCGGGAATCGGCTTCTCGCAAGCAGAACTGGGAAATTGTAAGAAAGGATAGAACAGGACTTTTAACAAGCTTTGGACCCATCAGTTATGAACGAACATATTTTAAGCCTAAGAAAGGCGGAAAAAGGCAATATCTTGTGGATAGAATAGTTGGTATCAATCCTCATGACCGAGTAAGTGCTGATGTTGTCATAAATGCTGTGGAAGAGGCTGCGGAGAGCAGTTATAGAAAAGGTGGAGAAAAAGCTGCATACATGGATGAGGTAAGCAAACAGGCTGTAATGAATAAAGTACATGAACTTGAAGTTGTTCAGCCATCGGTGGAAAAGAGAAAGGATGAGACACCAAAGATTCTGTATATTGAGGCTGATGAAGACCATGTAGCGCAGCAAGGGAAAAAGAGACATAAGACAGAAGATGAATGGGGAGCAAGTAGCACACTAATGCCTAAGCTTGTATACGTTCATGAGGGAATTGACCATGAAAAAAGCACGAAGAAGAGAAAAGTATTGAAGAATCCCCGTTATTTTGGAGGAATCAGAGATAGTGAAGAACTGTGGCTAGAGGTTTCCCAATACATAGATGATACTTATGATGTGGATAAGATTGAAACTGTATATATATCTGGAGATGGAGCAGCTTGGATAAAACAGGGATTAAACTGGATTGGTAAAAGCAAGTTTGTATTGGATAAGTATCATTTGAGCAAATACGTAAAAGTAGCAACGGCACACTTGGAAGACGAAGATATCGAACAGGAATTAGATGATGCCTTGAAAGAAGCTGATAAGGCGGGGCTTAAGAAGGCATTTGCTAAAATTCTTGAAAAGACAGAATCGGAGACAAAGAGGAAAGCGGTTAACGATGCAAAAAGATATATATTGAATAACTGGGCAGGAATAGAGATAAAGGTAGATAACTATGAAATTGTAGGATGCAGTGCTGAAGGGCATGTAAGCCATATTCTATCCGATAGGTTAAGCAGCAGGCCAATGGGTTGGTCAAAAAATGGTGCGGACAAGATGGCCCAACTCAGAATTTTCAAGAAAAACGGAGGAAAAGTATACGACTTGGTAATGGCTCAAAAGAAGAAAGAACAACGGGAGCAGGCACAGCAGCTACAAGATGAATTAATTCGTGAATTGAGAACAAATAGGAATAGATATGATGGTGTTTGGGACAGTAATCTAACAATAATCAGTAAAGGCCATAAAACACTGCTTTATAGAGCGCTAAGAGCCTTTGTAGGGTAACAATGAACGAAGGGAACGGCGAAGCGAACCCTTTACAATAAGAGGGACCCATATGGTATAATGGGCTAAAGTGGCAGCCAAAAGCTCCAGAGACATTCCCCTGTTACAAGGGGTGCCGCCCTGGCTGACAAACCATATGGGAGATGCTTGTTGTCAAGGGCGTGACCGGAGTGGACTTATTTTAGGAAGTCGTCTTATCTTCAATTCCCTACAGTAAATTGACTCAATCCGACATCTAAGCGGCAATTGACTAAATTCAATATCTATAGTATAATTCTCATAAAATTATTGGGAGTTTTTACAATGGATGATTCACCTTTACCTGAGCGATATGTATTAATGTTGGTAATAAATATGGTAATATTGCTATAGCACGGGGCAAAATAGATATTAATATCTATTCTGTTTTCGTGCATTTTTTATTGGTAATGCAATATCCATAAGAACTGACATTTATCCATTATCGTTCAAATATGTGCATTTGGGAGGTTATATTGTTGTCCGAAGGAGACTCTATATTTTGGCAGCTGGTTTTGCAGCTTATTCTGATTCTTATCAATGCAATATTTGCCTGTGCTGAAATCGCAGTCATTTCAATGAATGACACCAAACTTTCAAAGCTTGCTTCAAAAGGCAATAAACGTGCTAAAAGGCTTGTAAAGTTAACCGAACAGCCATCCCGGTTTCTTGCCACAATACAAGTAGGTATAACTTTTGCCGGCTTTCTCGGCAGCGCTTTCGCCGCAGATAATTTTTCAGACAAGTTGGTAAATTGGTTGGTCGGCATGGGCGTTGAAGTTTCTGTGAAAACCCTCGATACAATCTCGGTTATTGTTATAACCCTGATTCTTTCATATTTCACTCTTGTATTGGGAGAACTAGTACCTAAGCGGATTGCCATGAAAAAGGCTGATGAGCTTGCCCTTGCCATTTCTGGCCTGGTATATTTCATCTCAAAAATATTTGCTCCTCTGGTATCGCTTCTGACTGCATCTACCAATGGCATATTGAAGCTTTTAGGCATCGATCCGAATGCCGAAGATGACAGGGTTACTGAGGAAGAAATCCGTATGATGGTACAGGCAGGCAGCGAAAAAGGAACCATTGATCAGGATGAAAAGGAAATGATACAAAACGTTTTTGAGTTTGACGACAAAACTGCCGGAGATATAATGACTCATAGGACTGAGGTTTCTCTCCTCTGGCTTGAAGAAAGCGATGAGCAGTGGGAAAAAACCATAACCGAAAGCCGACATACCATGTATCCTGTTTGTGATGGAAGCACAGATAATATCATAGGTGTTTTAAACACAAAGGATTATTTCAGGATTAAGGAAAAAAACCGGGATATTATCTTAAAAAAAGCTGTAAAGCCCGCATACTTCGTTCCGGATACAGTACGTACCGATGTATTGTTCCGCAATATGAAGAAAAGCCGCCATCGTTTTGCCATAGTGTTGGATGAATACGGAGGGATGGACGGTATAGTTACAATGAGCGATATTCTGGAACAACTGGTGGGAGATCTGGAATATGATGATTCTGTGCCAGAAAAGCGACCCACGATTGAACGGGTTGATTCCCATACATGGAAAGTATTAGGTTCACCTCCTCTGGAAACGGTGTCAGAATGTCTTGGCATAGCGCTTCCGCTGGATGACTATGATACCTTTGGAGGGCTGGTCTTCGGCCTGCTAGGATATATCCCTGAAGACGGAAGTACTCCTGAGATTGAGGAATATGGACTTTTGATCAAAGTTTTGGAAATAAAAGAACATCAACTGGAAAAAGCCATAATCTATCTGCAGCAAAAACCTGAAGACGACGACACGAAAGAATAGAACAGCATCGTTCATAACACAACAGATTGAATTGCATAATTGTAACATCCCTTTAAAATCTCTGATCAAATCTGACAGTTTGAATCAGAGGTTTTTTTATCTCTTAATGTGCATAACCCTTCTTTGTAAACATTTCCGTATGCAGCTGACAAATTCAACAAACAATTCCTAAACGAATAAAAAAATGGATGCAAGAAAATAATTAAACAGAGATTCTTTAGCTTTTTTTAAAAATTTTTCATCAGCTTGGAAGGAAGGAAGATAGCATGAAAAAGAGAAAACTATTGGCTCTTTTACTGATATTGATTATTACTGTTAGCCTGGGAGCATGCAATGGCGCCGGCAATGGTAATGACAAGGATAACGTCGGCAATGACGGAAAAACCAGCCTGGGTACAGCGGTGGATATCCACGTTGCCTCCTGGAACAACGCAGCAGATAATTTAAGCGAAATAGCCGAGAAATTCAATGCAGCAAACGGAGATAAAGGAAAGGTAATCATCGACTATTCCGACAGTGACTATTCAAAACTGAAACCCGCCCTGGCATCCGGTAACGGTGTCCCGGATATCTTTCAAACCCAAAGCCGTGATATACCTGCTTTTTTTAACAGCTACGGCCTGAGGGCTTTTGCGGATCTGTCGGATATCATTGCCGACGATGCTGAAAATTGGGTCGATTTTGCTCTGGAAACCTGCAAAGGAGAAGATGGAAAATACTACGCAATTCCATGGGATATAGGTCCGGTCGGTCTGTATTACAGAGCTGATATTTTTGAAGAGGCAGGCATTGATGTAAATACCCTTACCACCTGGGACAAGTATATTGAAGCCGGCAAACTTCTAAGGACGAAAGGCGATTATTATGTTGAGGCATTCAATTTCAACGGCGCTACTTCCACAGACGAATTCCTGATTTATTTTAACCAGTTGGGTGGTCAGTTCTATGACGAAAATGGCAATGTAAACCTTGCCTCCGAAGAAATGATAAGGGCAGCCGAGTTATGCTTAAAGATGATCGATGCAGGGGTTGCCATGGATATCCCGAATGCGTGGGATGACAGGATTGCTGCCATCAATGAAAACAGGCTGGTGGCTTTCCCCTATCCGGCCTGGTACATGGGCACCATGAAAAACTCCTGTGAAAATACTGCTGGAAAATGGAGAATAACAAAAATACCCGCTTTTGAAGAAGGCGGAAATGTCTATGCCAATGCAGGCGGTTCTGTTCTCGCGGTTTCCTCCACTACCAAGAACCTTGATTTAGCCAAGAGATTTCTTGAGTATGCCATAAAGAGCAAGGAAGGAAGCGATATCAACATGAAATACGGTGAATTTCCGTCTTACAAGCCTGCCTATGAGACAGAGTACTTCAAATCTAAAGACGAATATTTCGGAGGCTTGGAAGTAGGCACCATTTTCGCCGGTTTGACCGGTGCGCCGGCAACCAAGTGGGGACCTTATTTCACCGACGTTTCCGAATCCATGAAAACTGCGGCAGGCAACATCCTTGCCAACAGGATGGACCCCAGGCAGGCTTTGGAGGCTGCGACGAAAGATGCTCAGAGCAAGATAAACGCAAAATAGTCCCCTTTGATCTACCAACGGGCAGATAGCCATGTTAATGACTAAAACCTCGCGCCAAGACGTGGGTACGAGGTTTTAGTTTTTAACTTGAAAATAATTAAATCAAGAAGGAGAAGTGAGCCTATTGAAAGGCAATATAAAAAAAGAGATAATACCTTGGATTTTATAGCTCCGTTCCTAATAATATTCATAACCTTCATGGCTTATCCAAGCATCTATTCGATCATAGTAAGCTTCACAAAATACAGGGCCGGAAAGTTCAGCTTCGCAGGCTTAAGCAATTTCAGATATATTGACAGACCCCACCTTCAGGAAAGCAATCGGAAATACTTTTTTCATACTGATATTTCAGGTTCCGATTCAAATCTTTCTGGCAGTAGTACTGCAAATTTTCTCAACATCCGCCGTATAAAAGCGCTGGGTTTGTTCAGAATGTTCATATTCATGCCTGTGCTGATATTCTCCTGCTGTTCCAGAGAAATTTCATAGAAGGCATTATGAGCGGTGCCGTAAAGGGATAAAAGGGATGCCTAAAAGTTCCGGCAGGTTGGCAGACTACAGCCTGCTTTATGTATAAAGCTGTTCTATTTATATATTACGAGCTCTTCCATCGGCTTTCTTTTCTTTTGGACGCCAGCCTCGTCATAATAGCCCAGAGGAGTAAAAGCCACCGGCTCCATGCTGTCATCAATTCCCAGAACCTCCTTGGCCGCTTCCACATTGAAGGCTCCGATCCAGCAGGTACCAAGGCCCAGATCCCTCGCTGCCAGAATCATATGAGTCATAACAATGGCCGCATCCACATCGCTGGAATTTTTTCCGTCATATCTCACCCAGCATTTTTCCGGTATCGAACATACGCCCAAAATAACCGGTGCCGTGACAAACCAGTCTTTATTGTATATCTTTCTCAGCTCGTCCTCACGGCCTTTGGTGTTGATCACCAGGATTTTAAACCCCTGACGGTTTGCAGCAGTAGGAGCTATCCTTCCGGCTTCCAGTATCTTCTTGATTTTTTCATCCTCCACCGGATCGCTTTTGTATCCTCGAACGCTGTACCTTTTGTCTATAAGCTCAAAATACTCCATAATATTACCTCCTGACTGAAATTTATTAGCTTGATATAAAACAAGAGCCCAAGCTTACTTTCGACTTCATAATAAATTGCGACATGGCTTCCGTCGCCGGAAACGGTAAGCTTCATGCTCTTTGCCAATATTTGCGTTTAAGAATGTTACACCCAAGATTATTATAACCACGGCAGGAAATTTTTTCAATCCCGTCCTGCAACTCATATATAAAGCCATTTTGAAACATCATGCATTTGCAGATTTCACATAAAACAATTCTAAGCATCAAAAAAGCCGGACAAATCCGCAATTTCGCGTATTTATCCAGCCTCAAAATAAATAGAGGTTTGAAAACAACCTCTTTAATAGCTATAAATGCCCCTTCTTCCCAGTAATCTCCTTATTAATAAAATTGATATAAGATCTCTTAGGAATGGTGTGCCAAATCCATAAGGAGCATAACCATACGGTGAAAAGCCGCCATAAAAACCAAATTGCCTGTTGTCGCCAGTTCCGGCCTTGTCGTTTTCAGCCCACCCCAGTTCCATCATAGTATCATGGTATATTTCATCCACTATTCTTTCCACAGCGGCTCTCGTCGGGTACGGGTGCATTTCATGATTACCCGGAACATCATATACCAGGCATGCATCCATCACTCTTGGGTAAACAACCCTGTATATATCAGGATACATATCCTCCAGAGTTTCTGTCGGATACTGCATAAGGGGCGAAGCACACTGAGCAGGACTCAGCATCTGACTGTAAGGCATGCAGCTGTAATCCACAAAAATCCTCCTTTCAAGTCTTTTGTAACATTATATGCTTCCTTCGGATTTGTGGTTACCATTTGATATATTATGTTTACTTCACCTTACAAATCAGATGCTTTGCTTCAAGCTCGGTCGGTTATAAACCTCCTGATGGCTGCAGCCACGCCATTTTGCTCATTGGTAAGTGTGACGAAGTCAGCCATATCTTTTATAAAGGTTTCTGCATTGCCCATTGCAATCCCCAGGCCGGCATATCTGATCATTGGGGCGTCATTTTCATTATCTCCTATGGCAATTAACTCCTCCCGCTTTATACCCAGCCTTTCTGTAAGTATCTCAAGGGCTCTGCCTTTGTTATTGCCTTTTTTTATCACCTCGAAATTGTTGGAACCGGAGCTGGTGACATCAACCGAACCGATCCTTTCCACCTCAGCCCTCGCTTTCGCAAGCCGCTCCTTATCATCGCATATTGCTATTACTTTCAGCGGAAGCTCTCCGGAATCCCTAAGCACTTTTATAAGGTCATCGGCTATTTGAACATCTATGCGATCCTCCTCCGGAAGCTCCTTATTCCTCTTCCAGATAGACAAAGCCGACCTTTCCATTTTTTCTGCATAAAGGGTATCGCCTACATAATAATGAAAGTAAATGCCTTCCCTGCGGCATATGTCGATGACTTTCGCGCAATCATCGGCAGACATGGGATTATTAAAGAGTATTTCTCCTGTATCAGCGCATTTGATAACGGCACCGTTGCAGGCAATCACCGGATCTTTTGAGCCTATCTCCCGGGCATACATCCTTGCCCCTCTGTATACCCTCCCGGAGCAAATCACAACCTTCACTCCCATATCCATTGCCAATTTTATAAACCTTTTGTTTTCAGAGGATATTTTCTTTTCTGAATTCAGCAAAGTGCCGTCAAGATCGATGGCTATCATTTTGTACATTATCAAGTTCCTTACCTTCTGTTCCTTTCCACGAATTTTTGTATTCTTCTCAAGGCTTCGTAAATATTCTCCATGGAAGTGGCATAGGTTGCCCTGAAATATCCTTCTCCACAGTCACCAAAGGCATTACCGGGCACGATCAATACCTTTTCTTCCCTGAGGACTCCTTCACAGAACTCATCGGAAGTCAACCCGGTGGATTTGACGCATGGAAAGACATAAAAGGCTCCCAGCGGTTCAAAGCAATCCAGACCCATCTTCCTGAAGCCGTCAACCATCACTCTTCTTCTCATGTTATACTCATTAACCATCTGAGCCACATCCTCATCGCAGTTTCTCAAGGCCTCTATGGCAGCATACTGGGATGTGGTGGGAGAACACATTATGGCGTATTGATGTATCTTCTTCATAGCACTTATCAATTCCGGATGTCCACAGGCATAGCCCAGCCGCCAACCGGTCATGGCAAAGGCTTTGGAAAAGCCATTTATCAAGAGGGTTTTGTCTTTCATTTCAGGATAGCTGGCAATTGATACATGCCTTCCTTTATAGGTCAGCTCGGAATATATTTCATCGGACAATACGATTATATCCTTGTCTTTCAGCACCTCTACAATCTTATCAATATCTTCCTTTTCCATAATCGCGCCTGTGGGATTGTTCGGGAACGGCAGTATAAGCACCTTGGTCCTGCTGGTAATAGCACTCTCCAACTGCTCCGGGGTAAGCCTGAACTGATCTTCTGCCCTTAAGTTTATAACAACAGGGGTGGCTCCGGCAAAAGCTGTGCAGCCTTTATATGCCACAAAGCTCGGCTCCGGGATTATCACCTCGTCCCCCGGCCCTGCCAGAGCCCTGATAGCCACATCAATGCCCTCACTGCCCCCGACAGTCACCAGTATCTGGTCCACGGGGTCATATTCCACATCGATTTTTCTTTTAAGATATTTGGAAATTTCCTTTCTTAATTCGATAAATCCTGCATTGGAGGAATAATGCGTATGACCCTTTTCCAGGGAATATATGCCCGCTTCCCTGATAGCCCATGGAGTCACGAAATCCGGTTCGCCCACCCCCAGGGATATTGCATCCTTCATCTCATTTATCAGGTCGAAGTATTTGCGTATACCGGAAGGAGGCACAGCCCTTATATGGGGCAATATCATATCCGACATGTTCATAATACAACAGCCTCCCTGTCATCCTCCGGTTTTTTGTCAAAGATTACTCCTTCATCCTTGTATTTTTTCAGCACGAAATGGGTAGCCGTGCTGAGAACAGACTCAATAGGCGCCAGTTTTTCTGCGACAAACAGCGCTACTTCCTTCATGGTCTTTCCTTCAACGATAACAGTAAGGTCAAAGCCTCCGGACATCAGATAGCAGGCCTTCACCTGTGGAAATTTGTATATTCTCTCAGCTACTTTGTCAAAACCTTCTCCCCTTTGAGGAGTCACTCTAACTTCGATCAGCGCTATTACCTTTTCTCTGCCGGTTTTTTCCCAATTTATCAGGGTATTATAACCTAATATCACATTATCCTCTTCCATCTTGCGTATCGCTTCATGAACTTCCTCCACGCTCTTGTTGAGCATTACGGCTATTTGCTCCTCCGTAAGCTTGTTGTTTTTCTCCAACAGCTCAAGTATTTCCTCCATAAATCAAAACCTCCCTTGATTGAATTATTTCGCATATATTACATAAAATAAAAACTCCTTCATCCAAAAGGGACGAAAGAGCTATTCGCGGTACCACCCTAATTAACATCTTCACGATGTTCTCTCTACCAGTACTTGGCCTAAGCCTTCATACTGTGCCTCTATAACGCGAGGTAACGTCTTCTTCTACATTAAAGCCTTGCCCGCATATTTCATATGTAAGCATGGGCTTTATTTCTCAAAGAGAAACTCAAGAGCTGCTTTCTATATAATCCTTTTCCGGACTTTCACCATTCCTCCGGCTCGCTGTGAAATTCATATATATACTCTTCTCTGTCATCGCTTTTAATAATATTTTGTTATTATTTCTATTATATAAGAAAATCTCTTTTATATCAATACAGACTTAAGCAATTCTGTCATTGATTATATCATTATTTAAATCATCATTTATCTCTCTATCTATATTATTTATATTTTCATCTATTTCATCAACTACATCTCCCAGCTGCTTATCATATTTGCTCAAAATCCCGATGATTTTTGATTTCAGTTCCATGAAATCTCCTCTCATATCGACAAGCTTCTCTTTTTCTTCCTCTATCAGCTTATCCATGCGCTTCTTCTCTTCCAACGCCTTGTTTTTAGCATCGTCCAGTATATTTTTTGCATTCTCCTGAGCTGTTATAAGGGCCAATGCAATTTTTTTCTGTTCATTGCCTATTTCTTCATACTTCCGGTTTATATCTTCATATTTGGATTTATACTCCCTCAGCTGATTTCTTATGTTGTTTATCTCATTATCCTTTTCCTTCAATCTATCATCAAATTCCTTCAGCATTTTTTCTATGTACAGGTTTACATCTGATTTCTTAAAGCCGAATACGGATGTTCTAAAGCGTTTTTCTCCAGCCATATAGCTTCCTCCCCCACAAATGGAAAAATAATACGTTAATAAGTATATATTCCATATAAATCATAAAAATCCTTTTTGTTTACAAAAATTATTCAAATTATCCATTACCTCAATGGTAAACTTCGAAATATAAACCGGTTAACTTTTAATTGACAAAGTACCGGAGTATGGATAGAATATTAATGTACAAAATCCGGTAGGCAAGGCTACCACAGGGATACGGACTGCTGCCGCGAAGTAGTGGAGACACGACGAGATGGTAAGCAGGTTATGTCGAAGCACAAGGCATAGCCTAATGCAGTTTCATCGCCCTGTGATGCTAAAGCTCAAACGGTGCTGCATGATATAATCGTCTATTCCCATGTACTCCGTTTGATATGCATGGGATTTATTTTTTCATATCAAGAGAGGTGAAAAACATGGACGCTGGCAGTAGTAACGGCACAAACCCAGGTCGGAGTATAATTGAAAAGTTAAATGACATGGTACCGCTATATACAAAAGCGTCCATTGTTATCTGACGCTTCGGCCGTTTGTGTCTTGCTCCTGTCTTACTTTGTTCGGTGCTTTTCCGAACATTGAAAAACTTAAGATTGGAGGAATGACCTATGGCAGAAATCACCGCAACCTTTGAAGCAACCATAGAAATGCTTCTGGAACAAAAGAAATTCAACAGCCTGAAAGATATTCTTACCACTATGTATCCTGCCGATATCGCAATACTTTTTGAGGGTCTTCCAAAGCAAAAGCTCACGCTGCTGTTCAGGCTTTTGCCCAAAGAGCTCGCAGCGGAGGTGTTTGTTGAGATGGAAAGCCATCTGCAACAGCTTCTCATCACCGGTTTTTCCGACAAGGAACTAAAGGAGATTATAGATGAGCTGTATATGGATGACGCAGTTGACCTTATTGAGGAGATGCCGGCAAATGTGGTAAAACGTATACTTTCCCAGGCTGATCCCGAAACCCGGCGGCTCATCAACGAAATGCTCATGTATCCGGAAGACAGCGCCGGAAGCATAATGACCACTGAGTTTGTTGATTTGCGTCCGGAGATGACCGCGAGCGATGCTGTCGATCATATTCGCGCTACCGGCATAGACAAGGAGACTATAGACGTCTGCTATGTTACCGACACAAAGCGCAAACTGGTGGGTGCCATATCGATACGCACGATAATTCTGGCGGCAAAAGATACAAAAATCAGTGAAATAATGGATCCACACGTGATCTCAGTAAACACACATGAAGATCAGGAAGCTGTTGCACAGATTTTTGCAAAGTACGGATTCACGGCCATCCCTGTTGTAGACACAGAAAACAGACTTGTTGGAATAGTAACCGTGGATGATGCTATCGACGTAATGCAGGAAGAAACTACGGAGGATATATCCAAAATGGCGGCCATAACCCCGCCGGATAAGCCTTATTTCCAGCTGTCTGTATTTGAGATCTGGAAAAGCCGTATTCCCTGGCTGCTGCTTCTTATGATTTCCGCAACCTTTACCGGTATGATTATATCCAGCTTTGAAAAGGCCCTTGCGACATATATCGTCCTTACGGCATTTATACCTATGCTTATGGATACCGGGGGCAATTCCGGAAGTCAGGCTTCAGTCACCATCATCCGCGGATTGTCGCTGCAGCAGATACAATTCTCCGACATCCTGCGAGTGGTGTGGAAAGAGGCGCGGGTGGCTGTAATGTGCGCTATTACCCTATCCGTATTCAACTTTGCAAAGCTCATGCTCTTTGACAGGGTGGGATTATATGTGGCTCTGGTTATCTGCATTACATTATCGGCAACCGTTTTCGTCGCGAAAATTGTAGGCTGCATATTGCCCATGCTTGCCAAAAAAATAGGATTTGATCCGGCAGTTATGGCAAGCCCGTTCATAACAACCATAGTAGATGCTTTGTCCCTCATTATATATTTCAGTACAGCATCGGTAATCCTGGGCATTTAGGCAACACAAAGGATGCAGGCATTCATGTTTCAAAGCCTGAAAGTCCTCAAAGAAGCTTTTTAGCCGGGAAGCAAATACTTTGATTTTGCAAAAATTAATGTTATTCTAAATGGGGTTGCAGACAATATCGAAATAACATGATATGCTATGATGCTATCAAAAAATATAAAAAGGGGGCTATCTCAAAACGAAATTTGAGATGGCTCCCTTTAATAATCCCTTCACTTCTATGTCCTGTTCTTCGCTATGTTCAAAATTTTATCATAAATGTTTATCAATCAAACCCGCATATTCACTCTTGGAACGGGCACCGATCACCTTTTCCACCATCTGTCCGCCTTTAAACACCATGACGGTAGGAATGCTCATTATTTTATACCTGTTTGCTATCTCTCCCTGTTCATCCACATTTACCTTTGCAACCTTTGCTTTGCCGTCATAATCTTCTGCAAGTTCATCCATGATAGGCGATACCGCTCTACATGGTCCGCACCATTGAGCCCAGAAATCAACCAGAACCGGTTTGTCGGATTGGAGCACCTCCTGCTCAAAATTGCTGTCTGATATAACTATAATTTTTTCACTTGCCATATTATGCCTCCCACACAATTTAATCTATTCCTGAATCCTATAGACATTATAATAACCTTTTATTAATTATTATTTTACCCCAAGCAGGGCATTTAAAACAATATTCATTGATTTTGCCTCAAAAACTTCTCTCAAATCAAATATTGCTTTGACCAGCTAAACTCGCCCAAATTTTTCCTATACAATCTCAATATATAACACATCGTTGTCCATCGTGACAAGATATTTACCAAACACTCCCACATATTTCCCCCGGTATTCCATAGCGATTTCTCCTTTTAACTCATGAAGCATTCTTTTGTCTCTTTCATTAAGATATATGCTTCCGTCCTGGGCTATGCAGATATGCTCCGTTGAGCACGGAATTATTAATTCAGCGTAGGAAAACTTGCCTTCCTGAATTTCCTGCAAAGTCCCATATTTTATCCTTTCGACATTTCCGTTCTGGTCCCTTTCTCCCAGGTAAACAACATCCTCCACGTCCACTCCCAGAATCATGCTGTTCCCTAAATCAAGCTCCCTTTCTTCACCCTTTGAATTATACCTAACAAAAATATCTGATCCGTTCCGCTGATACAACAGGATATCACTGTAATTTAAAAGATGCATGTCCGTATCCGGGCTTACGGCCATAACATGGCTCAATTCCTCCATAATGTTGTAACAATATATCTCTGCCCTGGCCGGCCCGGCTGCCACCTTTACATACACAAGGTTTGTGAGGGTTGAGAGCTGGATATCCACAACCTTGCTGCCCTCAGGCAACCCGGATATTTCGGGGTAATCCCGGACAACCCCGCTGTCGGCGTCATAGGTTTCGACATATATATCACCCCGGACATCCCCTTTTTTCCTTGTCGAGTATATGAGCATATTCCTGTCCGGAAGCCATTTATAAAAATCCGGTACAAAGCCTTCCTGAAGCACCATTTCCTCTTCACCGCCGGCTACATCAACAATAACCAGCTCATCCCCCAGTATATAAGATGCATAGGAGGCATCAAAAGAAAGTGCGACGTGCTGTGCTCCTTCCGGAAGCTTTACTTTGCCTCCGGATTTTTGCCCGCCAATTTCCGCATATTTCACAATTTCAACATCGCTTACCCTTCCGGGGAGGTAAACCCTGTCTATAAAAGCCAGGAGCAAAAGCTGAAATGCTAATGATATAAATGCCCACACAGCTATTCTGCCAGGCTTTTTCATTCAAAATCCCCCCTGCTTTTGGGCACTACGATAAATGCAGTAGGAATTTTGCGTTCTCCCAGCCTGTCGGCAGGCTTATTGATCACCTCTCCGTTAAAAAACATCGTAGTTGATGATCCGCCATCCAGATTAACCGCATTCACAGCTCCATATTTTATCAAAATATCCTGTACATCCTTCAAGGTTGCCCCTACGGATTCAATGCTTCTGCCATCCACCACCAGAAAAAGCACCTCTCCGTTCTTTCTTTGCCCTATGGCTGTGCGTGGGGCAATCCCCCAGCCTCCATCCCCCGTAGTGATGGTAGGCTTTCCGTTCACCACCAGAGGCGGCCCAAAGCTGATTCCCTCTTTGACATTATATTTCTTGAGTTCTTCAATTGAGTGCATACCCACTATCAACATTCCATCTTCGGTAAAGGCTGCAGTATCCATCCTGACCTTTTCGCTGCCCGATTGGTTGTATATCACTTCACCCTTATGAATGATATAACCCATGGGACTTCCACCGGTTCCCACCCAGCCATTATCCGTAAAACCGCCGCCATTTATGGCAGCGACAGCATTGTTCCGACGGGCAATGCTGCTGGTGGTTTCTCCCGATACCGGCATTTTTTCGGAGTATCCCACCTCTATGCTTGTAGGATCGTATATGACCATCATCTTTCCTTTAAAATCCTTGCCTTGGATATCAAAAACTTCAATTCTGTCGCTGTGGTTTTCACCAAATTCCAGCCTCCGGACTTTCTCCCCCCTGGCAGTCGGATCAACTGCATAGCTGCTTTTTAGTATTTCTACTATCTCCTCCTCCGGAAGAAAAGTCCTGGCGACAAATTGAAATTTGGATGAGTTGATGGACATCCCCACCACCATAGCCTTCACATTGTCAAAAGGCCCATAAAAGACCAGAAGCGGGAATGTAATCGAGAACAAGACAGCCTGGAAAAGCAAGAACAGGGCAAGCCTTCCCCACAAAAACCTATTCTTTTTAACCTCTTTTTTACTTTCCATTCCTGGTACCATCGATGAGACCCCACATTTTTAATTCTTTCTGCAAGCTACCCTGCTATTTGCCGCATAGCTTCCATATATTTAATATAATAAATTTTCCGGTTATTTTAAATGTCTGATAATGGAAAAAGGAGCTTTGCGATAGGCACTCAAGCTATGAACATCATGCAATTCCATAGGCATCCAGAGCCCTGTGGCCTCGTTCAAACAACAGCCCTGCCACAAACCATGCCGGGGCAAAATCCAACCTTACCAAAGAGTCCACGGCAAAAGGCCCGGTGTAATACCATGGCTGTACCCCCAGCAAGTCTCTAAGCAGCATACCGGTAGCATACTCAATTCCCCATATTATCACGACCCAAACCAGGCCTCTGAGCGGCCATTTCCAATCCTGTATAATGTCATGAATAGGCTCCAGGAATATAGCCAGGCCGTATATGAAAAACATCCAGAGACTCGTATAGCTGCTTAAGTTTTTATCACCGCTTAATAAAGATCCAAGTCCTGTCCAGAAGACTTCAATACCCCATCCGGTAAATCCATACAAAAAGAATCTTTTATACCTAATCATATAATTATTTTAGGTGAAGAGTAATCTTTTTATAGCAGGAATATATTGCTGCTGTTTCCGGAAAATTCGGTTTTTGGTCATATTAGCATCAGCATTCCAGAACAAAGCAGTATATCTTTTGTTTATATGCAAAAACTATGGTATATTGAATCGGCATTTCATATCACACCGATCATGGGTAATAATTTGCCTTTTGGCAGTACTGGAGGTAGCAATGAAAAGCAAAAAATCAAAACCTATTACACAACCTGCCGGGTTCAAGGGGGAAAGTGTACCTGAGAAGGATGACATGGACCATGATCCAACAGGAAGATACATGAGAAAAAATCCTTATAAGACACCCCCCAACAACATGACGACAAAAGGGAAATAAAGGCATTATTCAATGCCTTTATTTTTATTTCGGCAGCATTCCTGCCATGTAGTACAAGTGGACAAAGAACACATTTTAACTGTATAATTAATATTAGCTTATATAGGTAATTGCGTATGATTGCACCGCCTGTCCTTTGCCGGACTGGCGGATCATGCAGTACAGCATGTACTGATATTGCACAGGATAGCAAGTATTAATATTACATAAAAACTGGCTATTTTAGTAGAGTTGCCTCTTTGCAGGCAAAATACTATTTTCAACTGTTTACACCGGCATGGAGAGCCTCTGCATGTGGATGATCTATATAACTAATAGAGGAAAAAAAGATTTATACACCTCTTGACTTAGATGGCCGGTAATCATTTATGTGAATGAGGGACTTGTTTCTCCCTCATCATATATAAGGAGGGATATGATGCGCAAAAAAATAATGCTTAAAATATCGGCTTTGATATTCTTGTTGTTTTTTGTTTCATCTCAGCTTTGTTTTGCTGATGATACGATACGCAACAATGCCAATATAGCACCGGAAGCAGGAAATATTCCTGATATATTGGAGAACGCCAATGTCGATATTAACGCCAGGTCCGCCATATTGGTCGACACTGCCAAGTGGCAGACTTTGTATGCGAAAAATGCTAATGAAAAGCTTCATATATCCACCGCAAACAAAATAATGACCACGCTGATAGTCATCGAAAAAGTCAACTTGTATGATAAGGTAACGATAAGCAAGGAGGCTTCGGATGCAGAAGGATCTATCCTGCATCTGGAGGCTGGAGAAAAATACTCCGTGGAAGATTTGCTTTATGCCCTGATGCTCAAATCTGCCAACGATGCTGCCAATGCCCTTGCCGAATATACTGCAGGAGATGTTGAAAAATTCGTGCAGATGATGAACGCAAAAGCTCAGGAATTAAAACTGAATGATACGGTGTTCAATAATCCCACCGGATTATACGACGAAAAGCAATATACGACAGCCTCCGATCTTTCTGTATTAATGAAGTATGCTCTGTCCAATCCGACTTTCAACAACATTTTTTCCACCCCGATTAAGCTGTGGTTCTATAGTGACAGCTCCACGGTGTTGAAAAGCCAGAATAAATTGTTCTGGAGCTACAACGGTACTGACGGTGGAAAACTTGGATACAACGAGAAGGACAAGCAATCCCTTATTTCCACAGCGACAAAAAATAACCGGCGCCTTATGGCCATTGTACTGGAGTCATCGGAAGAAACTGTCTACACTGATGCTGAAACTCTTTTGGAGTATGGTTTTACAAATTTTAAATCAGGCATCCTGGTATCAAAGGGACAAATATTAAAAAGGCAGCAGGTGGGTGATAAAACTATAAATCTGGTAAGTGGAGAAAGTGTTTATTACACCTATCCCATAGGCAGCGATTATATAAAAAGCATAAATATTAAAGTGGTCGACGAGATAACTCTCCCTGTAACAAAAAGCAACCCCCTGGGAGTAGCTACATATGTCCTGGCAGACGACACCACAATAAATGTCAACTTATATTCCGATACCGAGATATATCCTCCGCAAAGCATGAAATCACGTTTTCTCAATACCCTTATGGAGAACAAGGATATATTGTATCTGATAGCAGGACTTCTCGTGTTGGAGGTATTGGTAATTATATTCAACATAATCCGGGCTATAAGAAGAAAATTTGTTGCAAGGAAGCAAAACTAATTCCCTGCAACAAATTTATATACTTTTTCTGAAATATTGGCTATGACGTCCGGAGCTTCAGCCTCATCCACATCCTTTGACATTACCGATAATATATAGGGTTTCTCTGCATAGATAATACCGACGTCATGCACTGCACGAACCTGCGTGCCTACTTTATGAGCTACCTTTACATTCGGTGGAAGCAATTTATTCAGCCTGTCGTTAAATGCTGTGTTTTGAAGGTATTCCATTAGTTCTCCGCCAAGCTCTTCATTCTCTTTATAAAAGTCATACACCATTTTTAAATACAGGGACATATCCTTCGGACAAGAAATATTCCTGTCGTAATCGACAACAATGCCGCCCGACTGCTTCATGAATTCCCTATAAACCTTTTCTCCACCAATAAGCCGTTTTAACATGTTGGTGGCCACATTATCGCTTTCCTCTATTGAAAGCTTTGCCAGCTCTCTTACAGTATACTTCTTACCAAAGTCGACATACCTTATAACTCCCGTTCCTTCTGAATAATCCTCCTTTGTGTATGTCAATATATCATCAAGATTTATATAGCCTTTCTCAACTTTTTTATAGATAAGAAGGATTAAAGGCAATTTGGCAGTACTGGCAGCATCATATTCATCAGTATCATTTATACCGAACTCCGATCTGTCATATAGGCTATAAAAGTGGATTCCGTACTGACCTTCAAACCCTTCTATATAGTTTTCCAATTCTCTTTTTATAACTGATGTATCCATAGGCTTAGGTTCAATTGTAAAGCCTTTCTCCTGCAGATCGCCTTCCGCCTTCCTCGTTATTCTTGCTTCCAGCTTCATAGCTGCATTGCTTTGAGACATTGCCGCATCATCGCCATTACCGGTGGTTTCATAGGTATCATCCTTTGTGTCCTGCCTTTTTTCACCATCCCGGTCATTTTCAAATGCGATGAGAAATCCACCTTTCAGTCTGTCCAGTATTTCGTTATCAAACACGGCATATACTGATGTAATCAACAATGTGAATAAAATTAATGCTAAAAGCAACCTTTTCCTTTTCAACTTTCTTTTTTTTGCCCTTATCGGGCTTGACAGGTATCTATTGTATCTCATCCATGAGTCACCTCGTAAAACACTCGTGTACTCAGGCAGGTACAGCAGCAATTTGATACCTACTTTTATATAGTATTTCTAAATACTGTAAATAATACACATGCATAACATTTTTTTTAAATAGTTTAGACCAATATACCGGATATTATATAAAGTACGCAAAAAGGGAGCGAAAAATCGCCCCCTTTATATCCTTGCACCTTTTATACCTTTTCAAATCGCTCAACATTAACCACAAAAATTGTAGCACCACCGACAACCACTTCGGCAGGATATTCAGTCAAAGCCTCATCGGTTCCGTCACTGGCCAGGGATGACTCCTCCATATAATTGCTCGATGTCCTTGGCATGAACATTCTTCCCATTCCCGAAAAAGTCGATGCAGGTGTAACTGCTTGCTTCCTGCTTTTAGACTTTTTGGTGATGATATCAATAACCTTTGTCACTTTATCATCATCCACACCAACAAGGAGCGTAGTATTGCCGGACCTTAGGAATCCTCCGGTCGAAGCCAACTTGGTTGCACTAAAACCATTTTTGTTCAGCTCATCCATAACCTTACGCTCATCGTCATCGTGGACAATTGCAAAAACCAGCTTCATTATTAACCCCTCCGTTTTTAGTTTATAAATTGAAATATATTCTAAATATTGATTTTCCCCCGTAATGCATATCCTAAACCTGGTTAGCTTCCTCATGGACTCCTTTTTTTCCATCCATGTAATGCATCATGCGGTTTTTGGATATGCTTTTCTCTTTTTCCAGATAATCATTAAGTGCTTTCCTTAAGTTTAACACATCACTCATCTCAAAGTAACCCGTTTTTTTATAAATAAATTTCACAGCCCTGAGGGCACCCAAGGCAAAAGCCTTGCGCGAAAAGGATTCATGGGAAATTTCTATTTTATCTTCTTCACCGACGATCATGACCTCATGCTTTCCCACCACTCCTCCGGCACGCACCGCATTTATAGGTACATCAATTTCAGAGCTGTCGCTTCCTGATGACACCAGCCCTTTTTTGATTTCATTAGCCAATTTTATGGCTGTTCCCGAAGGTGCGTCCTTTTTATGCTTGTGATGCACTTCCGTCACCTGGAAGTCATAATTGCTGAGAATGTTGGCCATTAAATTTGACATCAGCATAAGCACATTCACTCCCAGGGTTATGTTAGGTGCATAGACTATTCCGTTGCGATATTTCCTGGACAATACAAAAAGCTTCATCATGGATATTTTTGAAAACCCTGTTGTTCCTATTACTATGTTTACCTTCATTTTGGCGAAAAGCTTCGCATTTTTTATCGTCGCCTCAGGGTTTGAAAAATCCACCACCACATCAGGCCTGGTTCTGAAAACAATCTGCTGCAGGTTATCGCAGCTATCAATTAAAATTCCTGTTTTCCCACAGCCTATAACCTCACCGAGATCCTTTCCCTTTTTGGGACTTCCAGCACTGCAAACAGCAGCTACCACCTTTATATCATCCTGCTCCAGAAAAACTCTGGCGATTTCCTTTCCCGTCCTTCCGAGACCAACTATACATACTCTAATCATAATTCTCAACATCCCTCCTGTAATAGAAAATTAAGACAATAACACCGGGTGCTATTGGAACTATTTTCATTAGCAGCATCAAATTCAAATACTACATTGTTGTATTGGAAACAATGGCTATAGCATTCCTTCAACTTCCCTGGCGAAGCCAAAAATCCACCTAATGAAGTTGCATGTGCATGGTAGGCTAATTATAAGCCAATTGCCGCACTTCGGGCGAAACAAGCGCTGCAATAATTGTTGCTTATATACCTAAATAACAAAGCAGAAATAATGTGCAATTAAATGTGAAGACAGTATAATTGCTGCAACAGGCGTATTAAAATCAGCATTCCCGGCATAAATTTTGATAGTCTCACCGATAACTATTTTGCTTTCATGCTTCCACTTGTAAACACGATATCGGCATGCACGTTTTCTTTAGTTAATTAGACTAAAACTATAAGTTAGAGTAAAAACTTTTGATATGTTTTAATGAAAATAAAGTTCCATAGCATCATAAAAGCCGCAGAGAGCATCTGCAGCTTTTGATTATTCTAAAAAGGCAAGAATAAACAATACATAAACCACCCTCTCTTTCAACGCTTACGAGGTTAGCTGCCGGATTCGGATCGAAAGAGTTGACCCTACCATATTAGAAATGTGATGCCCACGTATGCCATTCAAGCAACGTCCGATTCACTGCCTGAATTCATCGCCGGATTGTCGGCATCCATTTGCTAATAAGGATTCACCCCAGAAATTGGTTCCCCCGTTCTGTTCGATTAAGCGCAATATATTAAATTGTTTTATCGCGAGCGGAAAGCCGCTCAGGACAAATTAGCTGCTCGTGCGGGTATGCAATGCAAGAACCACACTGAGCAAATACATACAATAAATGTATTTATATTTAGTAACTGTTATTATTATATCATAAAAACCATATTTTTACCACAAAAAATTTAGAAGCATATGAATCTTTGTGAGTTCCACATCAATATTTTCAATCTCTTTTAGAGTTCATACTTAAAGGGGAGCAGATTTTGCAAAATATCCTCGCTTAAGAATATAGGCTATCTGCTTCGACTTAAGTATGCACTGGTCAGCTTTATCTGCACAGTTCAAAGACTTCTATTATTTCTTTTTTCCCAAGGGGTACATAGCCCGATATTACACGCTTGCCATAATGAGTGCATTTTTCAGCCATTTCCTCAAATTTCTCATCGGATATGTTAAGCTCCGACAGTCTTACGGGCATGCCTATGGACCTAAAATAATCCTCCGTCGCCAGGATGCCTTTCAGCGCAGTTTCCTCAGGATTCTCAAAATTCATGTCAATGTTCCAGACTCTTACGGCAAACTGGCAGAATTTCTCCACATTATGCTTGTAAACATATTTGGCCCATGCCGGGAAAATTATAGACAAACCTGCCCCATGAGCTACAAAATCATACATGCCGCTAAGTTCATGCTCCAGCTGATGGCATCTTAGGAATGATTCCCTGCCGGCTCCGGTCAGATCGTTATGGGACAGGCTTCCTGCCCACATAAGGGTCGCTCTGGCCTCATAATCCCTGGGATTCTTTATAGCAATTTCACCGGCTCTTATCACAGCTTTTAAAAGCCCTTCCGCTATGCGGTCGGTTAAGTCCACATCCTTTGTCGAAGTAAAATAGCGTTCCATGGTGTGCATCATTATATCCACAATTCCGCAACCGGTCTGGAACTTATCCACTGTATATGTAAGCTCGGGATTCATTATTGAAAAAAGCGGCCTGTTGAACTCGCTGTTAAATCCTCTTTTAAGAAGCTTGTCTTCATTGGTGATTACTGCCGATGAGCTCATTTCACTGCCGGAAGCGGCTAAAGTCAAAATTGTTCCTACCGGAAGCGCTTTATCCGGCTTTGCATTGCCAGCTGAAAATTCCCAAGGGTCAATATCGGTCAGGGCAGAAATTGCTATGACTTTGGCTGAGTCAATAACGCTCCCACCACCTACTGCCAAAACCATTTCAACGTTCTCTTTTTTACACAGCTCCGCACCGATTCTAACCAGGCTTACCTTTGGGTTGGGCTGCACTCCACCCAGTTCCACAAAATCAATTCCGTTATCCTTCAAATCCTGGACCACCTGGTCGTAAAGCCCGATTCTTTTTATGCTTCCGCCGCCATAATGCAGTAATATTTTTTTAAAGCCGTACTTTTTTATTATCTCTCCGACTTTCCTGTGGGTATCCTTGCCAAAGTACACCTTCGTTGGTGTGTAAAATTCAAAATTAAGCATAATATTACCACCCTTTTCTTAAAACTATACTGTTGTGCCGTTAATCAAAGATAGCTGAATTTACCTCCCTTGAATAAGCATTTCCTGCTGGGAGTTCAGGTATCGGAATTCAGACACAACAAGCAGAAGTATTTTTCTTTATTATACCCCAATTTAGCAAAACCATAAACAGGGTTTCCCAGTTTACTTTCGGGTATCGCCAAACCATGGCCCCATCAATATCTGTTAAAGTTAGCTGTTCCAGTGGTTTGAAGCAATCCTGCCCTTATCACACAAAAATATCATAACTGAAATTTATGATTGCATGAGCAATAGTAGGTGCAAGAATGTTATTGTCTCTGGTATACAAAAATACGAGATATACATGTATGATGCATGTAGTTATCAAATGCGGCATGTCATACATTATAAATTCGAATATCGGCATATTTGCCCGCATCATCTGAAAAGGGACATGCATCAGTCCGAACAAAATTCCGACAACTATAATGCCCAGCCATTTATTGCCAATCAAACCTTGGATCCTCGTTTGCAAAAATCCTCTGAATACCAATTCTTCTACTAATGCTATACATATGAGATAATATAAGAAGCTCCATAACAAATCAAACAAATCAGGATTTACAGTTTTACCGCTGCTGATGGGTCCTGATATATTCAGCAGCGTGAAAGGTATTGAACCTATGATTCCAATTACAACTGACCTTCCCGCCTTTTCCATCTTTATGCCAATGCTCCTGATGCTCTGTTTTCTGAGCTTGAGGATTATAAAAAGAGGTATGAGGTTTATCAAAACATAAGGAAAATAAAAAACAAGCCGGAATAATGTCTTGCTGCTGAAATAGCTTCCCAGGCTTTGATATATTTGCGTTTTAAACACTAGCAGCCCAAATAGCAGCATCAATACAATGTAGAATGCATAATATATGATGCTGTAAACTCCATCCTGCCTGTCAACTGATTTCTTGGTTTCCTCATCGAAATTTATTCTAAGCAACTGTATCAATCTCAAATCATTGCCCCCTTACAAATCTATATATTCACATATAGGACCTCGTTTTAGTTTGATTCTGTCAGCTTCTGCTGATCATTAAAGGATGTCGATGTCAGAACAACAGCCGTATTATCATAGGGATAAGTACCTATTCTTTTTACCGGCTAAATCTCATCAAACGCCATCTTTGCCACTTCTTATTTTCATTATCCGTATAACTTACCTCTCACAGCAGCTATCCAGCACAAATATTTTATATGCTTAATTATTTATAACATGCCATACAGCAATAAGTTAACATATGAAGTATACCATATTTATACTTGAATTGATACCACTATATAAATGTATCCTTCCTCTGTATCAATACCGATAATTTCTGATATAATTTATATAGTTTATATAATGAGGCTGAAGGATGCTCTGTATTTACAGGCAGCGGACATCCACCGCTTACAGCATATGATACCTATGCCTCCCACATAGTCGAAAAGCATGCTGCGATAGGGAGCAATCGCTTCCGTTGCTGCAAAACAACAAAGACAATAAGCAGGAAAGGATATGTAAAATGAAAAAAATTCAGAAAGTATATTTGTCAGGCCTTGGAGCCATAGGAAGCTCTTATGCAGGCAAATTGCATGATATGGACCCGGACAGTATAAGGATTATTGCCGACAGGGAACGAATAGAGCGTTATACCAAGAATGGAATTGCCATAAACGGCAAGGTATATAATTTTCAATACCTGGCGCCTGAAGAGGATGCAGCTCCGGCAGATTTGATAATCATAGCTGTAAAGCAGCATCACCTGGAACAGGCTATAAAGGACATCAGTAATTTTATAGGGGATGATACTATAATTCTCTCCCTCCTGAACGGCATATCCAGCGAGGAAATATTGGGCCGGACCTTCGGTATGGAAAAAATCCTCTACTCCTTCTGCGTATCTACGGATTCTGTGAGAATAGGTACTCAAGTCAAATATTCTGTTCTGGGTACCATCGTATTCGGCGAAAAGACAAATAAAGAATATTCCCAAAAAGTCCTGGCCGTAAAAGACCTGTTTGACAGGGCACAGATTCCCTATTCCATCCCTGAGGACATGATCCGAGAGCAATGGTGGAAATTCATGATGAACGTTGGCTTAAACCAGGTTTCAGCTATTTTGCGCGCTCCCTACGGAGTGTTTCAGAAGGTAAAAGAAGCCCGGGAGCTGATGGAGATGGCATGCAATGAAGTCATCGACATTGCAACCAAAATAGGAATCAACCTTACAAGGGATGATATAGACAAATACTTCAAAATTATAGATACCCTCTCCCCCAACGGCAAAACCTCCATGCTGCAGGATGTGGAAGCACACAGAAAGACAGAGGTGGAGATTTTTGCCGGCACGGTAATTGAACTAGGCCAAAAATATGGTATCCTGACGCCAGTAAACAATATGCTGTATAAAATGATCCGGGCTATGGAACAGGCATACAATTAACTGCTGACAGGAGACGGCAGTCATGTCAAAAATATACATTATATGGCAGCAATGAGAATAAATTATTGGGTGTGATGATAATAGCAGGTATAAATGTTAATCAAATTGTGCTGGCAGTTCTTATATTACTGAATATTTATGGTTTTTCCATGGCAGGCTTGGACAAAAGCAGGGCACGAAAGAAATTGTGGCGCATACCGGAGCAAAGTTTTTTTGCAGTTTCCCTTCTGGGAGGCAGCATTGGGGTTTATCTGGGGCTTTTATTTTTCAGGCATAAAACGCGGCATAAGCATTTTATGCTTGGAATACCTGCTATTATAATAATCCAGGTTCTAGCAGCATTATATTTGCTTGATTTTACATTGTTTTAGTACTATTTAGAACATTTTTCTAAAAATCATTGAATATGGACAGTAAGTATATTATTATGTAAATATCATAGGCGAGTGACTATTGATAAATACCTTATAAAAATTGTTCATTCAGAGGAGATCACTGGTTTTGAGTAACGATAATATATTTTTTAAAAGCAGGCCTCTGCCGGATGAGGAATTTTTACCCACGATGAGCTTATTTGAATGCCCTCAAATGTATATCACCATCTCTAACAAAAATTTCTCTTTTGCATCAAAAGGTTCTCATGCTCATGATGGATATGAGTTTATTATTTCTAACAGCTATATGCCCCATTTAGGTGTTGACAGCAAGTCCTTCTGCTGCTCTAAAAACGAAATTTTGGCTATCAACCCCGGTCAGCAGCATGGACCTTTGGACAGAATTGACAATGCATATTTTCATGGAGCCATGGTAAGTAGAAAGCTCATGGAAGAAACTGCTTATTCTATCTATGGCAAAAGCAATGTGCAGTTTAAAAATGAAGTATCAGCTGCAAGCAGTCTGTTACGCAATCTGATGGGCATGTTTGTTTCAGAAGCAAAAATGCCTCAAGCCGGAACTTCCATCATCCTTACCAGTCTGAGCTGTCACATCGCTGCATTGCTTCTTCGGGAGCTAAAAAGTAATATGCCCTGCACCGAAAAATTGATTAACAGCATAGAAGCGAGAAGAATAAAAGGAGTTATAGACTATATGAATGAGTCTTACAATATTGACTGCTCCATAGAAGATCTTTCGAGTGTAGCCGGCCTGAGTTCTTATCACTTTATACGCGTATTTAAAAACAATACCGGAAAGACTCCCTATGAGTACCTTATAGACTTAAGGATCGAAAAGGCAAAACAGTTGCTTGCTGATAAAAATTATACAGTAACCGATGTCTGTTTGGAATGTGGCTTTAATAATCCAAGCCATTTTACAAGGTTATTCAAAAATAAAACCGGAATAACACCAACATATTTCCGCTCAATAATTTTAAAATAATCTGGCCAGGAATTCTCTTTTTGCTTTTTTTCTTAATGAAGGCATCATAAAGTATACTTCTGTGTTTTCAGTTTAAATTAACCTGTTGTGCTAGTGATTTAACTGCGAGATGCAATACAGAAAACGTTTTGCTGGCCAATATGCACTAATGAAATGTTTGTGACAATTCAGGAATGAATTCAGCCAATAATGGATGTATTGATTGTTACAACGAGTTAAATTAACTTTTCTTATTTTACTTCCACTAAAAGCATTAACAAAAAGTTTTATATATTACAGCAATAAATGCAAAGAGTAGCAATCTAAATATAGATTAGTATAATCAGCAGATATAAATTATAAATGATAGCTTTATTTGTTTCCGTACAAATATTTGGAGGTGTAAAAATTGAAAAGAATGAAGACTTTTACAACTTTTCTGCTGGTTTTACTAATGACTTTTTCATTAATTGCCACACCTGCTTCAGCTTCAGCATCAGTATCTCTTATAGCATCCCCTGACAAGGTTGTACCGGGAGAAGAGATAGCAGTAACGATAACAGGGCTTACTGAGGATCAGATTGAAAACGGCGCATGGATTGGCTTTTTCAAGGTAGGCGCTAAAAACCATCAGTTTGAAAGAACGGAATATATTTTTGACTTGCCAGCAGATAATGTTTACAGGGTTACAGCACCTGTAACATATGGAGATTATGAATTCAGGCTGTTTCCTGATTATAATGCAACCAGTTACATTGCAGTAAGCAATACTGTGACAGTAGGCGAAAGAGAAGCAGCGTTTAAGGTATCAACGGATAAGCTGCATCCTGGTGAGGAAATATTGGTGACAATAAGCAATATTCCTGAAATTGATGAATATTATCATGCTTATGTAGGATTGTACAGTGTAGATGCAAAGGATAATCAGCCAATAAGCACTATTTATATATCCGAGCTTCCTACAGGCAACACCTGGAAAATCAAAGCACCCAATAAGTTGGGAAAATATCATTTCCGGGCATTCAATCTTGATGAAGAGCACCCTATGGGCCGCGGAGGGGAATTCGAGGTAATACCCAACGAACCCGTATTCAAGCTGGAGAAACTAGAGTACCTGATAAACGAAGAAATCAAGGTATCCTACTCCGGTGAACCGGTATCAGATGGCGCCTGGATCGGGTTTTACAAGGAAGGCAGCAAGAATAACGATTTCATAGATTTTGCATACCTTGAAAATTTAAGCAACAACACTTTCACTGTTAAAGCCTATGAAAGCGGAAGATATAATTTCCGGATTTTCATGGATTATGACGATAAAAGCATTTGTGGAACCAGCAGTACAATAGCCGTAATAGATGAATATCTGCCGGAAGACGAACAGGGAACCGGCGGTGGAGAAACCGTAATAGTACCCAATATTGATGAAGCGACAAGCTGGGCACGGCCTGAAATTACAGAGGCCTATGAACTGAATCTGACAACCGACAAGATCCTGATCGACTTCCAGAAGGATCTTACCAGGGAAGAATTCTGTGAGCTTTCAATAAAGCTTTATGAAAAAATGACAGGCACCAGCGCGGAAGCGGTTAAAGATAATCCTTTCACCGATACGAATAACCCTGAAATATTAAAAGCATATAACCTGGGTATCGTAAAAGGAATATCTGCCGACAAGTTCGGTCCTAATCTGAGTGTAACAAGGCAGGAAATTGCAGTCATGCTTCTTAGGACTTTAAAATGCGTTATGCCCGAGCTTAACACAAAGGCCGAATTCAAGCTGAAATTCCATGACGAAAAGGAAATAGCCTCCTGGGCGCTTGAAGCAGTCAAGTTCTTCAATGCCAATGATATAATAAAGGGTGCTGCCAGCGATGGTACCACCGGCTATATACTGCCAAAAGCAAATACAACCAGAGAGCAGGGAATAACCCTTGTAAAGAGAGTATACGACAAGTTCTTCACGATCTAATCAGCAGAAGCTGCCAAACAGCTTGTGTGCAAACAGCCACACCGGCTGTTTTTTTATGCTTGTATGACATCTGCCGTTGCCTATAAAGAACAAAGCCTGTAGTATGGCTGTGAAAACAAAGATTTGAATACGGCTGTGATGAGAAAAGTTATACCATAACCAGCAATTGAAGGTCTCTTGAAAGCAAAAATATGATATAATAAATGCAGCAAATAGATCACAGCTGCATTTATCCTTTGCTTTTGCCCGTGCGGTTTTTGATTCCAAATGCCCATGGGCAGCATTGTATTCGCATTCATGATAAATTACAAAGCTAACATAAAGCCGATATGGTGCCGTCAGGCTACCAGCAATTGCGATGCAAGACCTTGTTTGTGGGAGGAAATATAAAATGAACAACAACTTTTATTCCAAAGACTTCTATAAATTCAATAACAAGATAATCATAAAATGCGTCAGGTGTCTCAACAACATGAGAGTTCCCCTGGATAAGGGCAAAATATCCGTCACATGCCCTGTGTGCAGAAAAGAGTTTATTTATAATCCGGACTCCATCCTTTCCACTCTCAAGCAGATCGTCCTTACTATTAGAGCCTGGACGAGAAGGAGCCGGAGGAACCTTGCCATATTTCTTGTTTCTGTAGTGGTCATCATTGCTTTTCTGTTTTTCATGGTATTTAGCTCATTCAGAAAGGCAAACTCATATAAAAATCCTTTTGACAATTCCAGTCCAGGCATAGAGGTTTATCATACAGGTCAGGAATAGACGGACAGGCAGGCACATATCATTCCTGCCAGTCCTTGCAGACATCTACCCACGAATCGGCATTGGAATACCTCTCCAGTTCATCCACAGTAAGCTCGATTACGCTGTTGCTGCTGCCGCATGCTGGGAAAACCGTGTTGAACCTTTTCAAAGATATATCAAGGTACGAAGTAACTCCGCTTTTTACAGCAAAAGGGCAAATGCCACCAACAGCATGTCCTACAAGCTCAATCGCCTCCTCGGGAGTTAACATTTTTGCCTTTGCTCCAAACTGCATTTTGTACTTTGCATTGTCGATCCTTGCATCACCGGCTGCTACGACTAAAATACATCTGTCGCCCAGTTTAAAAGACAAAGTTTTGGCAATTCTTTTAGGTTCACAGTTTAGCGCCCGGGCGGCCAGTTCAACGGTAGCGCTGGAAACATCAAGCTCAACTATTCTGTCCTCCATATTGAATTGTCTGAAGTACTCTCTTACTTTCTCTATAGCCATTTCACTTCTCCTCTTTTGCAAAAATGTATACTGATAAATTCCTATGTAAAATTCAGGGGACTTCCGGCCATAAGCCTGCCCCCGCATAGAAGCATCATGCCCCGGAAGTGGCAAAATGCCCTGTATGGGCCAGACAAAACAGCATTTGTCCCCATAATATATCATACTAAACTATAAGTAAATTCGTAATCCCCTGAGCCGAGCTGGATTCTAACTCCCTCATCCGTCTGTTCATAACTTGTGATGCCACCGGCATCCTTAAGTCTCTTTCCATTCTCCAGAACACCGGACAAGTCGGCAGAGGGCAAAACCACAACAGCAGTTGTATTTGCCGGTATGCATACCTTCAACTTCATGCTGTCTTCCGATATTGCCCATGCTGATTCTACCCTACCGTACATGGATTCCAGCTTTGCTTCGGCAAATTCGAGCCCTGGTCCCGGTTTAGGTGTTATATGAATACGTTTATATCCCGTCATTTCACTATCGGTATTGATGCCGGCTACGGACCTATAGAGCCAATCCCCTATGGAGCCGTAAGCATAATGATTGAAGGAATTCATGTCTTTGCTCCAGAAAGATCCGTCTTCCTTTATCCCATCCCAGTGTTCCCATATTGTAGTAGCACCTTTTGTGATCTGATAAAGCCATGACGGATAGTCGGTCTGAAGAAGCAGCTTATATGCTATATCATTGTGCCCGTTTTGGCTTAAAACATGGCAGAGATAAGGAGTTCCTACAAATCCCGTGGTCAGATGGTATCCGTTTTGCTCAATAAGCTTCACCAAATCCCGGGTCACCCTCTTCCTGTCCCGGGCATCCACAAGATTGAACATAAGGGCAAGAACATGCGCCGTCTGCGTCGGTGAAGCTAGCCTTCCGTTGGGTGTGACAAACTCCTTTCTGAAGCTTACTATGATGTTTTTATAAAGCTCTTCATACTCTGCTGCATCTTCCCATTTACCCAGCACTTTGGCGGTTTTCGCCAAGATATCCGTTGAATAGGCATAGTAAGCTGTAGCAATAAAATCAACAGGAGTGGCGCCCACATAGCTGTCTGCCTTGCTGTCAAGGCCCAGCCAGTCACCGAAATGAAAGCCTGTATTCCAGAGATATTCATCGTCTCCCTGTCTTCTTATGTACTCCACCCAATGCTTCATGCTTTCATACTGCTCTTCCAGTATTCTCTTATCACCGTAGCATGTATATATTGTCCACGGACATATGGTGGCCGCATCTCCCCATGCCGAAGAGGAATAGCTGTTATCATCCAGGACATGGGGTATTACATGTGGTACTCCCTTTTCTTCAGACTGGTCCGCAGAAAGATCTCTCAGCCATTTTGCAAAGAAAGATGCCACATTCATATTGAAACAAGCTGTACGTATAAACATTTGGGCATCACCGGTCCAGCCAAGCCTTTCATCCCTCTGGGGGCAATCGGTAGGAACATCGAGGAAATTGCCCTTTTGTCCCCATACAATATTGTGCTGCAGCTGGTTAACAAGTTCATTGGAGCAGGTAAAGCTCCCGGTTGTTTCCATGTCGGAATGTATAACCCTTCCGGTGAAGTTCTCCAACATAATATCCCCCGGATAACTCTCTATTTTAACATATCTGAAGCCCTGGAATGTGAAGTGGGGCTCATAACATTCCCTGCCCGTTCCCTTGAGGATATATCTGATGGTCTGCTTTGCGCTTCTCAGATTATCGACATAGAAATTACCATCCTTATCCAGAACCTCTGCATGCCGGAGCACTACTTCCGCTCCTTCAGGGCCTTCTACTTCAAAGCGCACCCATCCCACCATGTTCTGTCCAAAGTCGAGCACCGCTTCCCCCTTGGGTGTGTTGATTATGTTTATAGGCTTTATCTCCTGAATAACTCTTACCGGCACATTTTCCTGAGCTACAAGAATTTCTTTGGGGTGTTGGAGTATTGCTGCGCTTTCCCAACTGCTGTCATCATAGCCCGCCATGCTCCAACCTTCCTTTTCCAGCCTGGCATCATAGGTTTCTCCGTGATATATCTCCGACATCAGTATGGGGCCTGAAGAAGTCTTCCAGCTGCCATCGGAAAGGATCAAGTTCTCATTGCCGTCTTCATATGTTACGTGCAGTTGGAGCAATAATGCAGCCTTATCACCGTACAGGTTCTTATTTCCGGCCCAGACCAGATTTCCCTTATACCAGCCATTGCCTAAAACAGCCCCGATGGCATTGTTGCCGTCCTTGAGCATCTCTGTCACATCATATGTCTGATACTGAAGCCTTTTATTATAGCTGGTCCAGCCTGGAGTAAAAAGGTGGTCGCTCACACGGGAGCCATTGATATAAAGCTCATACAGCCCCAAAGCAGTGGCATATACTCTTGCCGATCTGACCTTTCCGGCTGTACTGAAATCCTTTCTCAGCAATGGGCATATGTCAGACGTCTGGGCATCATCATAAATGCTTGAAGTAATCCATTCGGCCTTCCATTCCTTTTTGTCCAGCAGCCCTGTCTCAAAAAATCCAGGCTCACTCCAGCCGGACACATTGCCTTTGTTATCCCACACCATGATGCGGTAATAATAACGCTGCCGAGATATCAACGCCTCACCCTCGTATTCTATATGTGCGGATTTATCGGAATTGACTATGCCGGTATCCCAAACTAAGTTCTTAAAGGTATCGTCTCCTTTTGAAACCTGTACCTGGTATGCAGTCTGCATTATCCCCCGGCCATCCGATTCCAGTTGCCATGAGAATCTTGGGGACAGCACATCGATCCCCAACGGATTTTTCTTATACTCACATCTTAGCTTTTTAACCTTTAACATGTTCAACACCCTTCTTTAAGAGGTTATGCAAATAAAAGTGAAACCGGATATGTTTAGCATGCGGCTAAACACCGGCAAATACGCCATGCCGTATTGCCATTATTTAACTTGCTAATTGTGCCGGCCCTTTCAATCGGCCGGCACAACGGATTATCTTAATATTTCATTGCTAACACGAAAAGAATAGTCAGGATAAATATTGCTTTTTTATAGCTTAAGAATTATTTTATCAAGAATTCTGCATATTCCAATGGAATATATTATCCTGAATATAGGTATTTTAAATAAATTCCACTGGCTTAATAATCCCTCATTCTCTTCCATACGTCCAGTATCAGTTTGTACCTTTCAGGATTCATACCTTTAAAGGGGATATTGCTGGTGCAGAATATATATCCTCCTCCCGGCTTTCCGTAAGTAAGGCAGTACTCGGCACTGGCAATAACCTCCTCATCGGTTCCGGTTTGAAGTGCTGCACAGTGTACATTACCGCAAAGACATACCTTGTCACCGACCAGCCTTTTTACTTCCCGGATATCCACTCCGGCCATAGGATCTATAGAGTGCAGAGCATGGGGTTTGCATTCCACCAGTTGGTCGAGGATGGGCATTATGTTTCCGTCGGTGTGCTTGATGGTATAAAGCCCGTCCTTTCTCGCCTCATCTATGATTTTATACAAATATGGCTGTATAAATTCTTCAAACATGGCAGGTGAAACAAAGGGGCCGGTATTGTAGCAGTAATCTGAGCATAAAAACAAGCAGTCCACTCCATTTTCCTGAAGCACCTTGTTTCTTTTTATGGCTCTTTGTGCCATGTCTTCCGCCTTCGCTTTAACTCCGTCCGGATCATCGGCTATGGCATAGGCAAATTCATACATCTTGTCACCATCGGGAATAGCAAAAGTTCCGTCCCCATGGAAGCCTATCATCATCGTATCGCCTATGAGCTCACGCAGATACTTTAGAAACAGCTTCATTTCATCGGGCAGAATGCCTTCGCTCCAGAAGCGGCTCATATCTCCCGGACCGTATCCAGGTATGATGGAATACTCAAGACTGCTGTACACATGCACGAAATATTGAGCGAGATCGTAGATTTTTGCTTCTTTCTCTTTTTGACTGAGTTTTGCAAGATTTTGGGGATATAAATCCTCCGTAATAAATTTCCTTCCGAACATCTCTTCCTCAAGCTGAAATTCCAATTCAAAAGTAGGTACTTTATCCGGAACCTTAAGTGTTAGCGCCGCAACTGCTCTTTCTTTCGGTGTCATCAAAATATCCTCCTTTAAAATAGGTTTGTACAAGTATGATTATATGCCATAATACCCGGATTGTGAATATATAAATGACGCATTCGGGTAAAAACTCCCTATCTGTCTCGGAAACTTGTTGACATGCAAAAATCAGCCAATCATTTACATAATATGGCATTACCAAGATTGCAATTTCTTCCTTTTTTTATTATAATATCTATCGTTAATAATATAACGAACGGGGAGAAGATAATTTGCCATGAGACCATATTCCAAAGATTTTGAAGTACAGTACTATGAAATAAATAAATACCGTGAAGCAACGCCCATATCTCTTTTGAACTATCTGGAGGAAACCGCCATATCTCACTCCGACGCGGTGGGATACGGAATGGAGAGGCTGTATAATGACGGAATAGGATGGGTTTTGAACCGATGGCTGGTAGAAATCAGCAGGTATCCCATGTGGAACGAGAAAATCACCGTCGAAACCTGGCCGTCAAGCTTTGAACGTTTTTATGCCAACAGGGAATTCCTTGTCAAAGATTCCGGGGGAAATATCATAGCCAAGGCTGCTTCCCTATGGATATTCCTGAACATCAACAGCAGAAGACCTATCAGGATACCTATTGAGCTGGGAGACGTTTATGGTATACATCCTGTGCGAACCTTCGACTGCACTTTTGGAAAATTGGAGTCCGCAGACAAATACACTCATAATCGGGATTTTTTCATAAGAAAGAGCGATATCGATACAAATAACCATGTCAACAATGCAAAATATCTCGATTGGATGCTGGAGGCAATACCTGATGACATTTATCATAACTACACCCTTTCAACCCTGGAAATTCAATATAAGAAGGAATTGACCTATGGTACGAAGGTGCATTCTGGCTGCATAGACGCAGGAACCGACGGGCATGGCATAGCTTTTATACATGGAATTTCAAATGATGAAGGCACTGAATGTGCTTTGGGCAAAACGACATGGATAAAAAGGAGCAGCCAGGAATTGCAGGGAATTACCGCATAACAAATATGATAAAAGGAATTGACATGATTAATAAAAATTAACAATAAAAATCCGAAATTTTGTGAAATATTCAATATAATTTTACCAAAAAGTATTGTATAATATATTTATAAGAAAAATACCTACTTTTTCATTTTTGTTCCTCCTTTTAAAATAGATCGTTAATTTCATATGATTTGATTTAAGGCACATTTATTTATTGAAATTATTTATAAGAGATCATCGGTGCCTTATTTTTTTGCAAAAAAAACTGCACAGGTTCTGTCCCCTTAAGGAATTTCCCGTGCAGCTTGTCAAACTTGCTTAGTTCAAAGGTTTTTAACCTTCCTCTATTTTTATTTATTGTATATTATCCCTACGTGTGCCTATTCGTTTTCTTCCATGCTATTCGTTCTTTATAACGGATACTATGCTGTATCCTGCATCTTCCAGTGTCTTTACCATGTCCTTGACATTGAGCGTATTTACTCTCAATATAACGGTGCTTCTTCCTGCCTGTCCCCTGTAGACCGTCAAATGGGTAATGTTTGCGCCATATTCTTTGATAACCTTGGTGATATCAGCCAAAACCCCCGGAGCATCAGGTGCATCAATAGCAATTCTGCTTCCCACATCCCTTGCGCCCATGAGGTCTATAAACGCATCAAATATGTCTGTCTCGGTTATTATTCCTACAACCTTTCCGTTTTCCACCACAGGAAGAGCGCCTATGTCATTGTCCCGGAGCAGCACCGCGGCTTCCTCCAACAGAGCATCGGGCGAAATAGTCTTAACATCTCTGGTCATCACGGTACTTACCTTGGTTTTGGCCAGCAGGTAATTCATTTCGAAAATGCTCAAAGTGGTTGCCTTGGACGGAGAAACTTCAAGCATTTCCCTTTCGGTGACTATTCCCACAAGCTTGCCTGATTTAACCACCGGCAATCTTCTGATCTTGTTTTGCCTCATAATATCAAGAGCTTCGGCAATGGTAGCATCAGGAGCAATGGTGTAGGGATTGGTAGTCATTCTGTTTCTGACATGCATGGAAATCACCCTCCTAAATATGCTTTTTTAATATCTTCACTCTGAGCCAGTTCTTTAGCAGGCCCTTCCAGGACAATACTACCGGTTTCCAGCACATAAGCCCGGTGAGCTATTGACAATGCCATATTGGCATTTTGCTCCACCAGAAGGATTGTGGTACCCTGACTGTTTATATCCTGAATGATTTCAAAGATTTCTTTTACCAGCAGCGGTGCAAGGCCCATAGAAGGTTCGTCCAGCAGCATGATTTTGGGTCTGGACATGAGCGCCCTACCCATTGCCAGCATCTGCTGCTCACCTCCGCTCAAAGTTCCTGCCAGCTGTTTTCTTCTCCTGCCCAGCACTGGAAACCTCTCATATACTTTCTCCATATCCTTCTTTATTTCTGCTTTGTCTCTTCTCAGGAATGCTCCCAGTTCAAGGTTTTCCAATACGGTCATATCCGGGAAGATTCTTCTGCCTTCCGGAACATGGGATATGCCCATCTTCACTATTTCCTGGGCATTTATGCCGCTGATTTCCTTTCCGTCCAGCAATATGGAACCATCAGAAGGTTTGACCAGGCCTGATATGGTTCTCAAGGTAGAAGTCTTACCGGCACCGTTGGCGCCTATCAGAGTTACGATTTCACCTTCCTGAACTTTAAGGGATATATTTTTCAGAGCATGAATCACTCCATAATATACATTTATATTCTTAATCTCAAGCATTGAGAATCTCCTCTCCCAGGTACGCTTCAATAACCCTTTTGTTTTTCTTTATTTCTTCGGGCACCCCATTTGCTATAACCATGCCATAATCAAGAACATATATCCTCTCACATATCTTCATGACCAGCGACATATCATGCTCTATCAGAAGAATAGTGACGTTGAATTCCTTTCTGATCCATTCTATAAGCTCGGTAAGTTCCGCTGTTTCATTGGGATTCATACCGGCAGCCGGTTCATCCAGAAGGAGGAGGTCAGGATTTGCAGCCAGGGCCCTGGCTATTTCAAGCCGTCTTTGTTCACCATAAGGAAGGTTTTTGGCGAGTTCATCCTTCTTCCCATCCAGTCTGAATATTTGAAGCAGCTTTAATGCCTTTTCATATATCTCCTTTTCCTCCCTGCCAAAAGACGGAAGCCTGAAAAAGGCCGGAACAAGTCCATATTTTACTTCATGATGAATTGCTATGCGCACATTGTCCAGAACGGTCAAATCCTTAAACAGCCTTATATTCTGAAAAGTCCTGGCTATACCGGCTTTTGTGATCTTGTATGGCTTCAAACCGTTCAGCACTACAGGTTTGCCCTTCGTATTAAGCTCTATGGTTCCGGAGCTGGGCACATAGACTCCGGTCAAAAGATTAAAAACCGTAGTTTTGCCGGCACCGTTCGGACCGATCAAACCTACCAGTTCACCCTTCTCAATATTCATATTTACATTGGATACTGCTGTGAGACCACCGAAAGACTTGGTCAAGTTCTTTACTGTTAACAACGGCATCGTTTTCACCTCCTGTTATCCGGTCATACAGCCGTTTGCCTTCTTAATATTTTTTCCGTTATAAACTTCTTAAACTTAGTCATATCCTTGTTCTTTAAAATCATAATCACAATCAGTACAAGGGCATATATGACCATTTTCAGTTCAGGATATTCCTGCAGGTATGACGAAATAGTCGCCAGCAGTATGGATGCGATGATGGAACCGTGAATATTTCCCAGTCCACCCAATACGACTATAACCAATATGTCAATGGATTTCATGAAACCAAACTGGTCGGGTTTTATAAAGTAGAAATACAGGGAATAGAGAGCTCCTGCCACACCCGCAAAAAACGCACCTATGGCAAAAGCAATAACCTTATATCTGGTTGTATTTATACCCATGGCTTCAGAGGCTATTTCATCCTCCCTTATGGAAATGCATGCCCTACCATGGGTGGAATTTATAAAGTTTTTAATCAGTACAATGGTTGCCACCGTAAAAATGTATACCCAAGTCCAGTTGGCGTACTGGGGTATGCTGAGTCCGCTGGCTCCACCTACCGCCTCTACATTCAAAATAATTATCCTTATGATCTCGGCCATACCCAGGGTAGCTATGGCAAGGTAGTCACCTTTAAGCCTCAATGTAGGTATTCCGATCAGTATTCCGACAAGGGCTGCTGCTATCGCCCCGGCAAAAATTCCTATCAAAAAAGAAAACTCTTGTTCCACGGTAACTGTGATATACCCGCACACATACGCCCCTATTGCCATAAAGCCGGCATGTCCCAGGGAGAATTGACCGGTAAATCCGGTTATAAGGTTCAGGCTAACCGACAATATGATATTTAAGCATATCATAACCAGCAAAATCTGATAGTAATCATCTACAATGCCCACCATTATCAATGCCTGAACAATCACATATATTAATATTATTCCAATCAATGCTTTTAGATTCTTGGCTTTCAATATATTATTCATATTCCCACCTACACTTTCTCACGGACATTTTTACCAAGAAGCCCCGATGGTTTGACTATCAGCACTAAAATCAGTATGGCATAAGCTGCCGCATCCTTGTATAATGAGCTTCCATATCCGCTTACAAAAGTCTCTATAACTCCAATGGAAATACCGCCCAGCATAGCTCCGGGAATTATCCCTATACCTCCCAGCACGGCGGCCACGAAAGCTTTAATACCAGGTATCATTCCCATGAGGGGGTCAATGGAATTATAATAAATTCCAACCAGGATTCCTGCAGCACCTGCCAGTGCGGAGCCAATGGCAAAGGTAAAGGATATGGTTCTGTCCACATTAATGCCCATGAGCCTTGCCGCATCCTGGTCTGTTGATACAGCGCGCATGGCTTTTCCCATCCTGGTCATGCGTACAATGTACTGCAGCAGTATCATCAACACGATAGTTACCAGCAAAATATAAATCTGGGTCACATTGATGACAACACCATCTATAATTTCAAATCTGGATTGTGGAAATACCTGCGGGAATGTACGTATTGTGGGACCCACGATTGCCATGGTTCCATACTCCAAAAACAGAGAAACTCCTATGGCGGTAATCAGCACTGCAATCCTGGCAGCATTTCTCAAAGGCTTGTAAGCCAACTTTTCAATCAGGATACCCAGTACTGCGCACAGTATCATGGAGATGATCAGAGATGGCACAAAACCAAGCCCAAGATAGGTTATACACACAAAACCAATATATGCGCCCAACATATATATATCTCCGTGGGCGAAATTAATGAGCTTTATGATACCATAAACCATGGTATACCCCAGGGCTATCAGAGCATAAATGCTTCCTAAGGATATGCCGTTTATCAACTGCTGTAAAAACTGCGTCAAAAGCCTCACACCTTCCAAATCTAAAAAATTCAAAAAAATATAAACATTTCAAAAAACACATAAAATATAATAAATGAGAGGATTTCTCCTCTCACTCATTATATATCCAAATAAGGTATATGTCCAACAATTGTTCACTTATATAACTGAATTATGGTTCGATTTTTTCCTTAACGGATTGTACACCATCTTTCAACTCAATAATTGTGATTGATTTAACCGGGTTATGATTTTCATCTATACTCAATACACCGGTGATTGCCGGGAAGTCTTTGGTCTGCTCAAGGGCTTCTTTGATCTTTACTGAGTCAGCTTCACCGGCTCTTTCAATGGCATCAGCTATAAAGTATCCGAGGTCATAACCAAGAGCGTGGAATGCATCCGGTTCCTTACCATATTTAGCCTTGAAGTTTTCTACAAATTCTACAACCTTGGCATCAGTGTCCTGAGAAGAGTAGTGGTTTGAGAAGAAAACATTGTTGAGGGCTGATGCACCTGCGATCTTTATGAGCTCCGGTGAATCATATCCGTCTCCGCCAAGGAAAGGCTTATCTATTCCAAGATCCCTTGCCTGCTTGATTATGAGCCCAACTTCTTCATAATATGCCGGAAGATAAATGACATCAAAATCCATTCCCTTTATCTTTGTGAGGACGGCATTAAAGTCCTTTTCATCTGCCACAAAAGCCTCTTCTGCAACAATGGTTCCACCGTTTGCAGTGAAAGTCTCCTTAAAGCTCTTTGCCAAGCCCTTGCTGTAATCGTTGGCATTATCCGTCAATATTACAGCCTTGGAGGCATTCAGAGTCTTTGAAGCAAAGTTTGCCATTGATGTTCCCTGAAAAGCATCATTGAAGCATGTTTTGAAAGCGTATTCCTTAACTCCGTTCTTGTCCACCGTTACATCATCGGCGGTAGCAGAGGATGAAATAGCAGGTACTTTACGCTTGGTAGCCGCAGGAATTGTAGCCTTGAAAGCACCGGATGTAGCCGGTCCTAAAACTGCAACAACCTTTTCTTTATTTACCAGCTTTGTGGTTACGCTGGTAGCTTCATCAGCTTTTGAACTGTTATCCATTACGACAGGCTCTATCTTTTTACCGAGGACGCCACCTTTTGCATTTATTTCATCAAATGCCATCAATATGCCGTCCCTGGAGCTCTGTCCATAGGCAGCGACACCACCCGACAACTCATAGTTCAAACCGATCTTTATAGTATCTCCTGTACTCTTGTTGCCATTGCCACCACCGGAAGAGCATCCGGCAGCCAGAGACGCAAACATCAAAGCAGCAGTTGCCATGCTCATTGCCCTTTTTAAAAATGACATGTCTATTCCCCCTTAGAATAATACAAATAGTAGTAAGTATAATCTTCAAACAATCCGCAACGGCTTTGCCCTTTATCTTACGCAAAACCTACTAAGGAAACTCGCCATTGCTGTATTTCTTATATTATATATATTTTTTTGAAAAATGCAAATAAGTTTCCTTCATTTTTCTGAATGTTTTTTGCTTAGTTTAGGGACGCCGCCATTTCAGAATTTCATATAAGCCTTACGGTATTTGGCTTTAAAACTTTAAATTCTCTTTTCATGAACAGTATTGCTTTCAAATAATGAAACAATTCATTCAGTTTTATGCAAATTCGCCGTTTATTACCGTTTCCATATGCCAATTTCTAATTTCCGGATTGGCTGGAAAGACTGTCCCTGTATTCGCTGGGGGAAATTCCGAAATAATTTTTAAATGCCCGTGTAAAATGTTTTGGATTGCCATATCCTACGCTCACGGCAATATCATGGATGCGGTATACAGGATTGTTCAGGAGCTCCAGAGCCTTTTCCATGCGTGTTTTTATCAGATAATCGGTATAATTCATACCGGTTTCATCCTTGAATAATTTGCTGAAATAGGTATAGCTCATGGAGACCATATTAGCCGCTATTGCCATGTCTATATCCTTGTTGAAATTCTCCCGGACGAATTTCTTGACCAAATCCACCGGTGATTTACCTCGATTTTTTTCCTTGATATGAGCAATAGCATCGTGTATAACTGCTTTTAGATAAATTCTTATATCACTTAAGCTATGAAATTCTGATATATCTCCACGGATTTCAGCAAACATTCGCAAATTACAATTTTCCGCCATATCAGTTATTCTCCTTACTATACTTCTATACAGCAGGCGTATGCTTTCCATATTATAATTTTTAAGATGCTCCCGGCTGAAAATCCCGTCAATCAGATTGCTTATTTCCACGGAATTCTGGTCTCGGATATACCTATCCAGTTTTTGCAAAAGATTCTCCATGTTTCCCATGCTGGAATTCTTGGCTTTCAAGCTTGGATAGCGTATCACTTCATAGGGGTTGTAAATTAATCTATACTCAAGGGCTTCCCTGGCCTGCTCATAGCATTTTGGCAGCTTTTCCACATCCTTCTCAATCCCGCCAAGGGACATGAAGCATTCCATAGGTGTATTTTTCTTAATCCTTTCGGACATCTTTATCATGCACGCTGAAAGCTTCTCATGGTCAACAAGCGGACCGATATTGAAAACCATCACTATATCATTTCTGTAATCAAAAAAATATAAAATATCCATATCATCTTTATCAGACAGGATACTTCCAATATCATCAATGTTTTGGAGGACTATCCTTCCCGCCTCCCCGTCGGAGGACGCATACACCGGAGAAATAATGCCTACGCTGAAACAAGGCTTTTTAAGGGTTATTCCCAGCTCATGGAATAGTTTCTTCACTCCTTCTTCCGGTTGCAGTCCCCCGGAAAATATCTTGTTCAGACTGTTCTCCAGCACAGCATGCAAATACCGGCTTTTTCTGTGCTCCTGGCTTAGTTTCTGCTGATGTTCTTCCTTTATATTGGCAATCACCTTCTCCAGGACATCTTTCAGTTCCTCCATGCCCGCCGGCTTTAGCAGGTAATCCTGAACACCAAGCTTAAAAGCTTCTTTAACGTATTCAAAATCATCATATCCGCTGAGGACTATGAATTTGCTGTCGATAGCCTGCTCGGATGCTGCTCTGATGATATCCAGTCCCGAATATACAGGCATCCTTATGTCGGTAATGATTATATCGGGCTTTTTTTCCCTCATTTCATCCAATGCTTTATCCCCATCGTAAGCGGTGTAGATTTCATCGATATCAACATGACCGATACGTTCAAGCATTGACTTTAGTCCCCTGCATATCACTTCTTCATCATCCACCAGAAGAACGCTATACATAAAATCACCCCGGATTTGAGTCATATGGAATACTTATATGGATTCTTGTGTATTCATCAGGTTCACTATCCATTCTGATATAATATTGCTCTCCATAAAACAGTTTGAGCCTGTTATTGATATTTTCCAGACCTATGCTTCTTCCGTTTTCTATATTTCTCCCATCCGAAATATTTGAATACTTAAGCTGGTAATTTAGTCTATCAAGCTGTTCCGGAGGTATTCCCTTCCCGCTGTCGATCACGTCTATTTCCAGGCGGTTATTCCGAACTTCAAGCTTTATGTGAATGCGGAGTATCTGTAAAGCACCGCTAATTCCGTGTTTAATGCTGTTTTCAACTATAGGCTGCAGCATAAACCTGATAATCCTAGCGGATTTTACCTCTTCAGGTACATCCACACTGTATTCAATTCTCTCTCCCCATCTTATTTTTTGCAGTGTGATGTACTTTTCGACATACTCCACCTCCTCCCGGACAGTTGCATATTTGGAGTTGCTGCTGATATTATACCTCAGCATCTTGCCGAAATAAGTTATGGCATCAGCCATTTCATAATCTCCTTTAAGCTCCATTTTCATGCGGAAAGTATCAATTGTATTATATATGAAATGGGGATTTATCTGGTATTGCAGCGCGGCTATCTGAGCATCCTTCTGTGCGGTTTCCTTCCTTATCGAGTCACTAATGAGCTGGTTGATTTTTTCTATTAAAATATTGAAATCCGTAGCCAACTGACCCACTTCATCGTTATAGTTCCCGGGTATTCTGATACTGAAGTTTCCTTTCGCAACAGCATTCATGATTTTGACAATCTGCTTCAGCCTGGAAAAAATGATTTTCAGCATGAAATATGTGAATATCTCAAGTATGGATACCCCCAATATCACTACGGTAATCATCCACCTGCTTTGGGAGGACGAATTGCTGATCATATCTGCGGCATTGGTTTTGCTGACAATTTTAATGTTCAGAGGTTCAATGGTTTCATAACTGTATATTATGTCACCATCAAAGAAATGCCCCCTGGGATTCCCTTTAATGTTTCTGTTGAACAGCTCCAGCTGTTTCGCTGTATTCTTGTACTCTTCGGGATAAATAATATGGTTTTTATCATTGATGACATAAACATCCTGCCCATCGTTATCAAAATTGATGGGTGAGAACATCTCTTCTTCGAGTATGTCAAGGGCCACCGCTCCCAGATACTTTCCGTCTATGGTTTCAATCTTCTTAACCAATTTGAAAACCGTCGTGTTCCCACTTACACCATTGTATTTGAACCTGTCGCTTTTTGCCGGATATATCCACATGCTCTTTAGATCACTGCTTTTAAAATCCTTAAACCACTGTACATTGCTTATCCGGTCTTCTCTGAAAAAACTGCCGTACTCAGGTATTGTCTCATTGGAGTAATATACGCAAAGCTGATAAATACTGGCATCATTAAAATTTAGTGCATAATTTATCGGCCCTGCTATGTTTTTTCTGAAATTGATCAGCGCCTCCGGCGTAAAATCCATTTCATAGTACAACAGGTTCTGGATTTTGCTGTCATTGGCAATATTACCCACCATGCCCTCAGCAACGAACATTTTCCTATCCACATTATATTTTATCTGCAGTAGGTTCTGACGGGCATTATGAGCCAGTTCATTCCTCATATATGTCCGGGATTGGAAGTAATTATAGGCTCCTATTGTTACCGACGGTATAAGTATAGCTATCGCATAAGCAAAGGTCAGCTTCTTCAACATGCTTTGATTGGATATGAAATATGATATTCTTTTCCATAGGCCTGCAATGATATTCATTTTCCGTCTCCTCTGAAAAGGGATATAATGTGCTGCACAGCAAAGCAAAATTCTGCTCTTTTCAATGGCGCGGATAGCTTACATCCCTGCCCAGCTTGGCTTTCTGCTCCTTGTACTTTTTATTACACGCTTCGTATACTTCGGCGTATCCCATCTCATACACATGCTCTACGGCAGCATTATATATATGTTCCACTTCTTCCTCGGACTTTGCCATGATCATCCTTATGTTTTGCTCCGACCAGTATTCGCCGATCATTATGTTTATGCCGGCTTCCCTTGTACCTTTGTCAGGAATGATACCCATGGTTTCAGGAGTCCAGACGGAATACCCGGAAAAATACCTCCGGATGGCCATATAATGCCGGTCTACCTCCGGCAAATCCCCACTATCAACGGTACGCTGAAAAAACATGCTTTGCTGCAGAGGCCAAAAAGTGTCAACCCCATAAATTCTCTTGGCCATATCGGGGTTGTCCGACTTCATCTTTTTGTATGCTTCGGAATATCTCACTTTTCCGTCTACTATCTCATAGGTCTCCCCTTCAACACCATACCACGTAAGCATCTGGCCTTCATCGCTGGCGAGGAAGGTAAGCAGCCTTATTGCCCTGTCAGGATTTCTCGATTGTTTTGTGATAAAGGTGGAAGTCCATCCTGTGCCGGCCTGATCATATAAAGGTTCTTCCCCATCCAAAGCATGAATCGGTCCCACAGGAACATAAACAATTCTCTTGTCCTTTCTGAACGCGGCAGCAATGGAATCCCTCACATCATCGGTATTTCCCATGTATGAAAAACAGATGCCCTGGGATATTTTTTCTCCGGCCCAGCTGGTAAAGTTGTCATTGTGCATCAACCCATGGCGCCACAACCTGTTAAGAAACTTATACATTTCAAGATACTTGGGATGCATGTTTATGTCCTGCCAGTCGCCCTCCGGGGTTTCCCACGGAATGGCCCACATTCTGGCCATTGCCCAGTCATTCCACTGGGTAAAAAAAGGTATGATATCTTTTCCATCATATTTCAAACAGGCGTTTTTCACCTTTAGCAGCGCATCAACGGCACCATCCTGGGTGGTGAAGTCCTCCGGCTTTATCCCCAATTGATCCATTATATCTTTCCGGGCAATTATACCGTTGCTGTTCTCGATATAGGCATCTCCCACCAGCCATTCCGGGCCTGTATAATAATTTGCGATGGCATACCAGTTGCCATCTTCTTCCGTATACCACTTTATCATGCTCTCAGGGATATATTTGTAAAGATCGGGAGCGTATTCTTCTGCAAGCTTGTTCAATGGATGGAACAGACCTGAATTAGATAGGTCGGTACGAATTGACGACCAGTTATCCAGGGTAACCAGATCGGGCAAATCGCCAGAAGCTATCATGGATGTCAGCTTTCCATCCCCGTTTCCTGCGGGTACAATTATGTTTATATCCACCCCGGTTTGTTCGGTTACAACCTTATCAAACAGGGTATTTCCCGCATCCCATTTTTTGTCGTACCATCCGAAGTTAATATACCAGTCCAGCTTAACCGGTGAAATGTCAAGGGTCCAGCTACCTTCCCCCACCCGTGGCTCCGTGATTTTCTGATTTCCTTCTGTTTGTCGGGAGGTTTCCTCGCTACTATCATTTTTTTCCACTGCACTGCAGTTTGTGAAAGAAGCCACCATCAGTAAAATAACAAGGATGGTTGCTGATATCCTAATCAGCTTGAACATTGCGCTCCCCCTCTTGATATGCACCTTCTCCCGGTTGCCGCGTTATACAACTGTTTTGGATATTTCGTATTGTGATAAAAGCAGGGCGAATCCCCAGCAAATCCAACTATAATTCTGCTTTTACAAATCGACTTTGGATAAATTCATGATAGCAATTTTTTATATAATTTGCTATATTCATTATACAGGAAATATATATTAAAAAAGGTACCATTTTTTATTATTTGGTACCTTTTTTTATGATTGCCGGTAAGACATGACGCCTGCTATACGCTAATTCCGCCCTTTGGACACACTCTTATGCATATGCCGCAGACAGAGCCGCGGCCTATATGCTTGTAATTTTTGTTCATGAATTCGGAGCAGGCTTTTGCATCGACTATCTCCTCACGCTTTGCGCCTACATGCCATTCATTTCCCATCAATGCCTTTGCCGGGCAGGCATCCACACACCTACTGCAGGAAGCGCATCTACTCTCTGCCGATATGCTGCCGCAAGGAAGCTCCATATTGGTCAGCACAGTGCCCAGCCTGACCCTGGGGCCAAAATCCTTATGGATGAAAAGGCCGTTTTTGCCTATCCATCCCATACCGGAGACAACAGCCCCGGTTTTATGGGGAAATATACCGCTGTAGGGCACGGGCGCATCCGGGATGGTCTGGGATGCAGCAATCGTATAAGCCCGATAACCGTTATCCTGTATGAGCAGCATGGTTCTTAACCCTATCTGGTCAATGAGGGTATTTACCGAACGGTAATGATTAAAATAATTAAAAGTGGGCTTGTCCCCAATCTCATCGATTATCGCATCCGATAGCCGGATCCCGAAAGTGATGGCATAGGGGTATTTTTTCAAAGGCTCCGGCAGCAAATCCGAAACATTGGAATATCCCACAAAAGACGCTCCAAGCCCACGGATAAACGCCGTAAGATCTTTATCCGAAATTCTCATAATTCCCTCCTGGCAGTGCATGTCTATAACAGCATTTTTATTATTTTTAATTCTCTTTGTGCTGGCTTTTTCGATAGCAGAGTTCCAATTAATTTAGCTCCGGGTACAATTATACCACAAAACTGAAGAAGGTGCTTTGCCGGTAAAGCTGAGGTCTTTTGTCCCGGGCAATATGGTATAATTTGTACAAACATGATATAATACTTATGGAAATCCGGGATGGAGGTATCAAAGGTATGAGTTTGGGCAGCAGTAAGGAATTGGCGGAAAACAAAATCATACTGCTTTATATGATAGACAAGGTAAATATGCCTGTCAGCAATCACCACATAACGAAGCTGGTTTTGGAGAATAAGTTCATGAACTACTTCATATTGCAGCAGTTCTTAAATGAACTCTGTGACAGTGGTTTTCTTGAACTCAGCGAAAATGGCGGCAAGTCTTTTTACAGCATAACTCCTAACGGAAAGAAAACTCTGGAGTATTTCGTAAACCTTATACCTTTTGGTATTAAGTCCATAATTGATAACACCATACCTGAAATTCGCAGCGATATAAAAAAGGAATCCCTCATTTCAGCGGATTACACGCCGAAAAGCGAAAACGAATATATAGTCTCCTGCAAATTGAAGGAAGATAATTTTACCTTGATTGACCTATGCATCACCGTAGGAACAAAGAGTGATGCCCGCACCATATGTGAAAACTGGAAGAACAATCCCCAGCAAATATATTCTGAAATAATTGCCTCGTTGACAAGAAAGAGGGATAAAACGAACAGGGACAAGGACAAGGATGAGGATTAAAATAAGGTGGTTTTTCCAATCAAACGGCTTTTCCGGAATAAGCAAAGAATACGGAATTGTCCGGTTCAACTTTGCCCCTGCTTTTAACCCTTGCTTTCGCCTTACCCTGACAATCAGGGCAGCTCGATAACCTTGTTTTTCTTTGACTCCCTGTATAATACAAATTTACTCCCTATAACCTGAACAATCTCAGAACCTGTTAATTCTGCGATCTCTTCGCATATATCCCTGGTTTCCGCCATAGCGTTCTTCAACACATTTGCCTTTACCAGTTCTCTGGCTTCCAAAGCTTCATCAAACTGTTTTACCACATTTTCGGTTATGCCGCCCTTTCCTATCTGGAAAATCGGCTCGATATTGTTGGCCAATCCTCTGAGATAACTACGCTGCTTGCTTGTAATCATTCATGTATCTCCTTTTGCAAATTTTATCCTGATTTTGCTATATAGACTCATTAAACCAGAGTCTTCATCAGAAGGGCAACTTTTAGCTCGATGGGCTCCCATTCACCTGTTCGACAGCAAACTATCGGATTTTCTAAAAAGGGCATCCTGTTTTTTGGGCATCAAAGTTTATGCAGCCTATATCCTGCTTTTCACATGCCGGTATTGGCAGCTTTCTCTTTCAGCACCATATCCCTTTTTCACCTAAGCTAATCGTATACCCAACAACAAAAAGGATAGAATTGAATTCTATCCCCCGACGGCTAAACCTCAACTTCCTTCCGAGTCTTTCTCCTATGTGTTTCGTAACTCGGATCCCCTTTCTTCCAGCCACTTCTGTTTTTTTCTACCGGCCTTTGCTTGATTTCCTCATTCACTACGAAATCGTTCTTCATCAAGCAGAAATAAGCAATGCTTCCACTTTTACAGTTGCCACAGTTTAAGCATTCCATAGATCCTAATACTGCCCCTCCGATATTCATTTATTTATGTATCTATATTTTACAATGGTATTAAAGCTTTGTCTAGATACTATTTACAGTATCCAATGCTATCTTACATAATCAAACTCCAGATCATACATCTTGACGGTATCCCCTTCCGAAATGCCCATTTTTTCTAATTCATCGACAATGCCTTTTCTTTTTATTGCCCGTTGAAAATACTGAAGGGATTCATAATTGTCAAAATTCGTTGAACCTACCAGCTTTCTCACCCAATTGCCTTCAACAATATATACATCCCCTTCTTTGCGTATTTCGAAAGGCTTTTCCTCTTTAGCAGTATACACAATTTCATCATCAGTATCTTCCGTCAAGATAACATCGGGCAGATCTTTCAAAACTTCGTATATATATCGCATAAGCTCATCTAAACCTTTATTGGTGGCTGCCGATATGGTGAAAATTTTATAACCTCTGTTGCCGATTATTTCCATGAACCTTTTTGCATTCTCTTCGGCTCCGGTGATATCGGATTTATTAAGGGCAATAATCTGTGGCTTTTCTGCCAAGGCCGGATTGTACTCCTTAAGTTCTCCATTTATCACCTCAAAGTCCTGTACCGGGTCCCGTCCTTCAACAGCAGCTATATCAATCACGTGCAACAGGAGCTTGGTCCTCTCCACATGCTTTAAAAAATTGATTCCAAGGCCTACGCCTTCATGGGCTCCTTCAATAAGCCCGGGAATATCAGCCATCACAAAGCTGTTTCCCTCTCCCAAACTGACGACACCCAGATTCGGATTCAAGGTTGTGAAGTGGTAGTTAGCAATCTTTGGTCTTGCTGCTGTCACCATCGACAAAATAGTCGACTTTCCCACATTGGGATAACCAATCAGTCCCACATCCGCCAGCAGCTTAAGCTCCAGGATAATCCAACGGGATTCTCCGGCATCCCCTGCTTTTGCAAAATTAGGCACCTGCCGGGTGGAAGTGGCAAAATGCTGATTTCCTTTACCTCCCTTGCCTCCTTTTGCAATCACAGCCTTTTGTCCGGGCTTTACCAAATCTGCCAGTATGCGTCCGGTTTCTTCATCCTTTATTATCGTTCCTGCAGGAACCTTTATTATAAGGTCGCTTCCATTACGCCCCGTGCAATTGGAAGAGCCTCCGTTTTGTCCGGATTCTGCCTTATATTTTCTTTTGTACCTGAAGTCAACCAGCGTCCTGACCCCTTCGTCGGCAACAAATATGACGTCCCCGCCTTTTCCGCCGTCGCCTCCGTCCGGGCCACCGGCTGCTATATACTTCTCCCTGTGGAAAGATACCGCGCCGTTTCCGCCGTTTCCTGCCTCAACGTATATTCTTGCGCTATCTATAAACATCTTATACTCCTCCATCGAGCGATTAGCCATCAGCAACTGATGACCGGTTCCGGTCATTACCGGAAATATTATTTATACCGGCATCGCATTAACCACCGGTATTTTTATTATGTACAACTATGTAATAAAAAATAAATCCCGGAATCAACCGGGATTATCCTTTATACACTTATTACGCTTACCTGTTTTCTGTCCTTACCCAATCTTGAGAACTTAACCTTTCCATCTACCAATGCGAAGAGGGTATCATCACTACCTTTTCCTACATTCTCTCCCGGATGGATCTTTGTTCCTCTCTGTCTCACCAGGATGTTCCCAGCCAGTACAAACTGACCGTCTGCTCTCTTGACGCCAAGTCTTTTAGCTTCGCTGTCACGACCGTTTCTGGAGCTTCCAACTCCCTTTTTGTGAGCAAACAACTGAAGATTTATTCTAATCATTGGATTACACCTCCTCATCCATTACCGATACATACTTTCCATACTCGTTTTCTATCTGTTTAAATCCTATTGTCATAGCCTCCAGGATTATTCTTGCTTTACTCCTGGCATCCTCCGGAGTATCCGAAGGTATGCTGCATTTTATATATCCATCCCGTTCGGTATAGTTTCTTATACCTGTCAACTCATCAAGGGCACCGAGAGCAGTATATGCTATTGCTGATACTGCTGCACATACTATATCGCTCCCGTACTCGCCAAAGCCTGCATGGCCTTTGACGGTAAACTCCCAAATAAAACCTGTTTTATCTCTTACTATCGAAATATTAATCATTTGATACTGCCTTTTTAATAAGCCCTTAAGCATTGATCTTTTCAATGTTTATTTTGGTGTAGGGCTGTCTATGTCCCTGTTTCTTTCTATAATTTTTCTTGGGCTTATATTTGAAGACGATTATCTTTTTGTCCTTGCCATGGCCAAGTACTTTTGCGCTTACGCTTGCGCCTTCAACCACAGGATTTCCTACGCTGAAGGTACCTTCCTTTGATACTGCGAGAACCTTGTCGAATGTGACAACGGAACCCTCCTCAGCGTCCAGCCTCTCTATAAATAATACGTCGCCTTCCTGTACCTTGTACTGTTTTCCACCGGTTTCAATTATAGCGTACATTCTACACACCTCCTCAATCCAGTCTCGCCGGAAAGATAGCGGACTTCATTAAAGTCCGGAATCCCATAAGGCAGTAATCCTGATTGATAACACACCATCATAAGCAAACAACATTCATACTGAACATCCGTCAGATGTTGGTTATCAATTGAAAATTACATTTGTTGGCCTTTGCCGTGCGGCTACCGCATTATTTTAACATACCAGAGTATCAATGTCAATCTCGTGGATTTTTATTTCTTCATATTTTATATTATTGGTCGGTTTTACGACAATTTTTTTGTCAAAAGCCTTCTCCAGCTCGGGTATAATCTGCCCCCCCTCCCGGGTCAGCACCGATCCAACGAAGGGATGAACTTCAACGGCTACAGTCTTTGAGGCAGTTTTGCCAAGATAGCTGATCAGCTCCTTCTCCGCCTTGCGGGCTATCACTTCAGGAGCAAGAACCTTGCCTGTACCGTCGCAGCATGAGCAATCCACCTTCATCACGGAAGAAAGCTCCTGCCTTACCTTTTTTCTTGTCATTTCAATCAGACCAAGCCCTGTCATTCCCACAACGATGGTTTTCGTCCTGTCCTTTTTCAGCTCCCGCTTCAAAGTGTCCAACACCATTTTCTGGTGCTCATGCTCGTGCATGTCAATAAAATCGATTATTATTATCCCACCGATATCTCTCAAACGCAGTTGCTTTGCAATCTCTTTTGCGGCATCCACATTTGTTTTCAGCACGGTATCCTCAAGGTTGTTTCCGCCTATATACTTGCCCGTATTAACATCTATGACCGTCAGGGCTTCCGTCTGGTCTATAACCAGATAACCCCCGCACTTCAGCCAAACTTTCCGCGCCAGGGCCCTGGTTATCTTTGACTCTATATTGTAGTATTCAAAAATATCATAATCTTTATTATAATACTCCACCCTTGTTTTTAACGAAGGAGAAATCATATCGACAAGGTCCAGCACCTTTTCATACTCTTTCCGGTTGTTTATGATAAATTTGTCAATGTTCCATGAAAACAAGTCCCTTACGGATCTGTGTATCAGGTTAAAATCCCTGTGAAGGCACCTGGGTACGGGACCGCTCCTCTCCTTCTGGTGGATGGTATCCCATAGCTTTGTCAAGAAGTTTATGTCATTTTTAAAATCGCCGGCAGTCTTTCCCTCTGAGGCTGTCCTTACTATGAGCCCCATCCCCTTTGGTTTTACTTCCTCCGCCATCGCTTTTAACTTGCTTCTCTCAGCGTCACTCTCAATGCGCCTCGAAACTCCTATATAGTCAGCCTTTGGCATAAGTACGAGGTTTCTTCCCGGTAGAGTGATATTGGTTGTCACCCGAGGCCCTTTTGTCCCTATAGGTTCCTTTATCACCTGAACGGTTATCTCCTGCCCCGGCTTCAATATCTCGTCGATATTATGCTCCCTGGATACCTCGTATTCCTCATCATCTTCCTCGGAATATTCCCTTTGGGGTATCGCATCTCCGACATATAAGAATGCGTTTTTCTCATATCCTATGTCAACAAAAGCGGCCTGCATACCCGGAAGAACGCTCTTCACCTTACCTCTGTAGATGTTCCCCACAAGCCTTTGAGGATATGGCCTTTCAATGTATAATTCCACAAGCTCATTATCTTCCAGCAAAGCTACCCTTGTTTCCTCAATTCCAACGTCAACAATTATTTCGCTTAACACACTACTGCCTCCTAATTTTTACAAAGCATTACCATCGAGAGGTTCCAGCAGCTTACCCTCCTTCTCGACAAACAAACCTGTCCTGTGGATCTTGACAATTTTTAGTTCCTGTCCGATGTATCTTCCAAAAGTTTCCATCAGAAGCTCCGGTTTCAGGTTGGCCATGCTGCCGGCACTCAGCAGTGCATCAATACGCCGGATGCTCTCTCTTTCATAGCTTGGAGGCAGCACATCAGCTCTGTAAAGGCTTTCTACATATTCCTCCAGCCATACATCCGGATCCATGTATTTCATATCCGAACATGCGCTTTTAGAATCCTTGTTGGCGTTTCGGCATCCTTCCCTTTCATCTCCGGGCTTCTTCAATTCCAACCGGATGATCATAGGCTTTATGTCTATGGCCTTTTTACCTTTCTTACCTTCCTTTTCCACAACTATAGCATCTTCCTGCATGAATTCTGCCAGCTTTTGAGCCAAAGCTTCATCATCCATGTTTTTAGCCACTGCAAACAGGATGCTGTAAGAAGCAGCTTTGATGGACGCCATTATATTGGACTTTTTACTTATGATTTTGGCCTCCATCACCTTAAATCCCGGCGGAAGGCTGCTGTTCAGCTTCTTCATAAACTCATCGGGAGAAAATCCATCTTCCAGATCGAAATCAGCATATTCAGCCTGACTGGTAACTCCCACAGACAAGGGCAGGCCAAACACCATATGAGGATGGGGGTTGAAGCCTTCCGAATATACTATTGGGATACCCGCGCGTCTTATAGCCCTGTCAAACACTTTCATCAGGTCGAGATGGGATATGAACTTCACTTCCTCACCCCGCACAAACCTCACTCGTATGCTATTCAATGCAAATACCTCCTCCAAAGGCAGTGGCTCCACAACCCGAGCAGTTAGCTCTGCAGTTTGGCGTCACCTCTCCCCGGTGTGCCTTCTCGTTTTCCCGCATTAGAAACTTTTTGGACACTCCGATATCAATGTGGTCCCATGGCAAAACCTCATCCAGTTCTCTCTTCCTGTTGGCATAGAAATACGGGTCTATGCCGCATTCTTCCATGGCTTCCATCCAGCTTTGGAATTTGAAATGCTCTCCCCAGCTGTCAAATTTGCACCCTTTTCTCCAGGCTGTTTCCAGCAGCCTGCCCAGGCGTCTGTCTCCCCGTGCAAAAATCGCTTCCAGGAAACTCAGTTCCGGGTCGTGCCAGTTGTAGGTAATGTATTTGCTCTTGATGCAGCTTTTCAGATACCTTTGCTTTTCCCGCAATGTCTCTATTGTATCCTGGGGTTCCCACTGAAAAGGTGTAAAGGGCTTTGGAACAAAGGATGAAGTGCTTATGGTGACGTTCAAGCCTTTGCCGCGCTTTTCCTTCGGCACGCTCATATATGCGCTCACTACCTTGCTGCCCAAATCAGCTATACCTGCCACATCTTCAAGAGTTTCTGAGGGCAAACCCAGCATGAAATACAGCTTGACACCGCTCCATCCGCCATTAAAGGCCAGCGTTACGGAATTTAGAAGATCTTCCTTCGTTACCCCTTTGTTGATCACATCCCGAAGGCGCTGCGTCCCGGCTTCGGGAGCAAAGGTCAGCCCGCTCTTTCTTACCTTTTGAGCCTTTTCCATGAGATCCAAGGAGAAAGAATCTATCCTCAGGGAAGGCAGGGAGAGATTTATCCTCTTTTCCTCCATTTCCTTTATAAGGCCTTCGGTCAAAGGAGCAAAACCGGTGTAATCGCTGGTGCTCAGCGAAGCTAAGGAAATCTCGTCATACCCGGTGCTGTTCTCCAGCCTTCTTGCCTGTTCCAGAAGGGTTTGGGGCGATTTTTCCCTCACCGGACGGTATACAAATCCTGCCTGGCAGAATCTGCAGCCCCTTATGCAGCCCCGGAAGAGCTCCAGCATTATCCTGTTATGAACAATGTCGGTAAAGGGGACTATTATCTTATCAGGAAAATATACAGTGTCCACATCCTTGATGATCCTCTTTCTGATTTTTGCAGGATATTCCTTATTTTTCGGACTTATGCCTGCGATGGTTCCGTCCTCATTATAGTCCACAGAATAAAATTCAGGCACATAGACACCCTGTATATGCGCTATCCTGGAAAGAAACTCCTCCCGGGATGCCTTCTCTTCCCTCCAGATATTGTATTCATCCAATATTTCATTGATTATTTCCTCTCCCTCACCCAGCACGAAAAAGTCAAAAAAATCCGCCAGGGGCTCCGGGTTATATGCACAAGGTCCTCCGGCACACACAAAAGGATCGTCCTTCGTCCTATCCTTGCTGTGCAGCGGAATTCCCGCGAGGTCCAGCATGTTCAGAATATTGGTATAGCTCATTTCATACTGCAGGGTGAAGCCGATAAAGTCAAAATTCTTTATAGGATCATGGGTTTCTAAGGCAAAAAGAGGAATATTGTTTTCCCTCATCTTTGCCTCCATATCGGTCCAGGGTGCAAACACCCTTTCACAATAGGTATCCTCCCTCTCATTCAGCAGATGGTAAAGTATCTTCATGCCCAGATGGGACATGCCTATTTCGTATGTATCCGGAAAGCAGAAAGCATACCTGATTTTTACCTTATTCAAATCCTTATGAACGCTGTTTAGCTCATTTCCTATGTATCTCGTTGGCTTTTCCACACTTTGCAGTATCTCGTCATTTATCTTAAAACTCATCATATCCTCCATGTAGGGGTATTGGTTATTGCTCTATAGCTGTAACTACCATTCATGCACACTTTTTGAAAAACCTTCATGGGGACAGCAACGCCTTGTCCGGCAGTCTACCGCTGTCCCACAATGGTCATCTATTACAATATATTACCCAATTAGAACTTTTTTAGCAATAAAAATAACAGGCCATCATTAACTCTTGTGATATCCCGGGCCATACTCAGCAGCCAGCCGGATGGCTTCCTCCATGCTCACTGAGCTGGCTATGCCTCGGCCTGCAATATCAAAGGCAGTGCCATGATCCACCGATGTCCTTAAGAAAGGCATGCCTATGGTAAGGGAAATCGTCCTTTCAAAATCCAAGGTCTTGGTGGCTATGTGCCCCTGATCGTGATAAAGGGACAAAACAGCATCATACTTTCCTTTTAAGGCCAGGTAGAATACCGAATCCGCCGATACAGGCCCGGTAACATCAATGCCTTTTTCCCTGAGCTTGTTCACTGCCGGCTCAATTTCCCTGACCTCTTCATCGCCAAACATGCCGTGCTCTCCGCTGTGGGGATTCAGCCCGGCTATTGCTATCCTTCTTTCGTTAAGCCCAAGCCTCCTTAATGCTTCATCACAACGCAGGACATAATCTATGATCCTGTCAGCAGTCACCATATCACAGGCCTTTCTCAATGATACATGCCGGGACAGAAAAAAGACCCTTAAATTGTTTACCTGGAACATGGTAAGGGGGTCTTTTGTATTGGCAAGCTCCGCCAGCATTTCCGTATGCCCTATGAAATTCACTCCGGCAGCTTTTATTGCTTCTTTATTTATCGGAGTGGTAGCAATAGCAGTTATTTTTCCTGAGTTTGCCAGCTCAGCAGCCTTTACTATGTACTCAAAAGCCGCCTTTCCTGCCGCGGCCTGAACCTTGCCGAATTCCAAAGCTTCTGCATCTATGTTTCCCAGGGAAATAACATCCACCGATCCATAGCAATATTTGCCCTGTTCAGGGTCATCTATCCTGTATAGCTCAAGCTCTGACCCGATTATCCCGCCAATTCTTTGAAGCACGCCGATATCACCCACCACCAGTGGTTTGCATATATCGTATATCCACTTGTTGTTAAGGGCCTTCAATACAATTTCCGGGCCTATTCCTGCCGGATCGCCGATTGGTATGCCTATTATTGGTTTGTTCACAAGCAACACTCCTTTGCTGGGAATTTTATATAAAATGTAATATCATAGACAGTTAAGAGAATTCTAATCCATATAAGCGAAAGACCACCTTATGCAGGTGGTCTACACATTATTAATATTGGTCGGAGTGACTGGACTTGAACCAGCGGCCTCAACGTCCCGAACGTCGCGCTCTACCATCTGAGCCACACCCCGATGACACCAATATATTTTAACACACAACCCGGGAATAAAGCAATAGGTAATTTAATCTTTTTGGCAAAAATATTGTGAGTTAATTTTACCACTAAATTCATAGTTTTCAATTCTACAATTTCGTTATATACTTAAGTTAAAGATCTGGTTAAAATGCATGTGTGTGGATGAGTGTAACGGGTTTATATCTTGTCGCATTTTTTCACATTAAGCCGGAAAAAGCTTGTATCCGGGTTCTTTCTGTCTATGTGTTCAAAATGCTGTTCTATGATTACACATTAAACCGGGGGTGTTTTACTTATGGTAGAGATAAAGGAAGTAAAAACTCGGCAAGATCTTAAAAAATTCATTTGTTTTCCCAATATGTTATACGCCCGAAATCCCAACTGGGTACCGCCTTTGATACTTGATGAAATGAACACCCTCAGGAGCGATAAAAACCCGGCTTTTGAGTACTGTGAAGCCCGGTGCTGGATAGCCTTCAAGGACGGAAAACCTGCCGGACGCATTGCAGGAATTATAAATCACAAATATATCGAAAAATGGGGCAATAAATATGCCCGATTCGGATGGTTGGATTTTATAGATGATGAAGAAGTCTCCCGTGCTCTTTTGAGCACCGTTGAAGCATGGGCGAAAGAAAAAGGCCTGAACGGAGTACATGGTCCTTTGGGCTTTTGCGATCTGGACAAGCAAGGCATGCTCATACAAGGCTTTGATGAAAAGTCGATGATGATCACTTTGTACAACCATCCCTATTATATGGCTCATATGGAGAAACACGGCTACAGGAAAGATGTGGACTGGGTTGAATATGAAATAAAGGTGCCGGACGCAATCCCCGAAAAGATAAAAAAGATCAATGACTATGTATTAAAGCGTCTGAATCTCAGGGTCCTCAGATTTAAATCGACAAAAGAACTTCTTGGCTATGCCGATGAAGTCTTTAAACTTCTGGACGAGGCATACGAGCATCTCTATGGTGTTGTTCCCTTGACGGACAAGCAGGTAAAGGCTTATACAAAGCAATATTTGAGCTTCATAAATCCAGATTATGTCAGAGTAATAGTTGATGAAAATTCTCAGCTGGTTGCTTTTGGAATAGCCATTCCAGCTTTGGCTGCTGCTTTCCAGAAGGCAAAGGGAAAGCTTTTGCCTTTCGGATTCTATCATATCCTGAAAGCCCTACACAAGAATGACAGGCTTGACCTTTTGCTTGTGGCCGTAAAGCCTGAGCTTAAAGGCAGGGGAGTGAATTCTCTCCTACTAGCGGAAATTAACGAGAGCGCCTCTGCCAACGGGCTAAAATATGCAGAAACCGGCCCGGAGCTTGAGGATAACGCAGACGTTCAAGGCCTATGGAAGTATTATGAAACAAGGCAGCACAAGCGCAGGAGATGCTATATCAAGCATATCGAATGAATATAAGCATCAAACGAGACAGGCTTCTAGTATAAATAATGTCAGACTACTTTTGCCCAGCCATTCATCAAGAGTATTGAAGATTTTGGTGTCCGCTAATTTACTGTTCCCAAGCTCCATGTAGGGAAAATTCTCTATTACATAGAAAGAATAGTCCAAATCAAAAAAATAATGGTCTATTTCACAGTTTACGAAATCCGAAATGAAATCAATCATAAATGCTATGTGATTCTTAGATTTCATTAGTCTTCCTCCTAGGCATTTTTTCAGGCTCTGTTCTTTTGTCTTCGGTATATACACTTTCTGTGGCGTTTTCCACTACCTGACAAAAAATCTTCTTTCGCGGATACATAGTCCGGTTTCCCAAGGTTAGAGCGTGTGTAAAATCCATGACAAATATTCAAACGGATTCATACCGTTTTCCATTGCTGTAACAACTAGACTATAATGCACTGCAGTGATCCTAGCACAATTTGGTGTGTCAGAAAAAAGCTAGTTCTTATACTTATGTTCTTGAGTACATAAGTGTAATTATGTGTCAAAGTAAGTCAAGAAACGCCAAGATAGAATTATTAGGAATAAAATGGTAGTTGGATTAACCTGGCTCACTTATTTTTTTAAATGTTTTACTCTTCATTCCCATATTTGCTTCCATATATTTATGTGTTGTAAGAATACTCTCGTGACCAAACCAAATGGCTATTGCCGAGATGTCAACGCCAGACTGTAGCATCCTGAGTGCGGCTGTATGCTGGAATGCATGAGAAGTTATGTTCTTTTTAGCGAGTGGTGGAGCTGCTTGAGTGGCTTTCTTTCGCAGGCAACCTAAGCGATAACGTGCACCAAATCGTGTTAGTCCGCTATCTGTACAATTTATATATAACTCAAGTTTCCCACTGTAAATTTGCCAGCTTTTCCTTGAAATAAGTAGGCAAGGAAACAATAAAGTGTTCAAAAGCTCATCGATCTGTTGTTTGATAAGTGATAATATCTCTGCCAGAACAGATTTGAGCAAGTTTATGATAAGCTGCAATACCTCAATGAACTTGATATCATGAAGTTCATCGCAGCAAACATAGAATAGTTCGCCCTAAGTAAGCAGATCCTTGTTGTTGCAGCTTTCCAGAGCCAGCATGAAGTACCTTAAAAACACAATAGCCGTGTGAATCACCATGCAATCGTAGGAGTGACCCTGGAACTCTTTCTGAAGCTTCAGGTATGTTTTGTACATTTTGAAGAAAACCTCAATATCCCAGCATTTTCCGTAGATGCGGATGATTTCTTCATTAGCAAGTTCAGTATCTGTAGAGATTAAAGCAAGTCACTGGCTACGCCGATTTCGGCCACGAACAAATACAACCTTGTCAGATACTTCATTGCCCTTCTCATCTTTGCTGATACCCACAATGACGGAGGCCAGGATTTTAGCTTTGCCACGTTTTTTACGGACGGCAGCATACAGCTGTTTAGATTAAGACGTCTTGCCCTGGTAGTTGTATTTTACAGTTTTCATAGACTTCATCATGGCAATGGTATGTAAGCCTAATCCCTTAATCTTGAGAAGAATTCCGGGAAAGCAAAACCAACTGTCAAAAAGGACGTACCTGGCTGAATCCGCATAGGTGAGAGCCTGTTTTAACATGTCAATCATTACATCTGTGGATTTTCGGGTAACGTTGGTCCTATTCCTATAGCCGACGGTCCTTTTGTCCGGGTTTTCCATTTGCTCGCAATACCGGTTTTACGGTCATCAGAGCTTAAGTGAGTGAATGACAACGGACAGAAGCTATTGCCGTCGAATCAGCCAAAGGTAAGCATCCCAAAACCCTTTTTATATTTACCGTCCGTATAGTCCTTCACACGTGCAAGCAGTTCAACTTCCTTGCTCCTACCCCTTTCATACAGGGAATCATCAACAATTAAGACATTTACTCGGTCATCCGATGTCAGTGTCTCAATTTTTTCCTTAATGACAGTAATGAAAATTAAACGTACTTTTGTGTTTAAAAATACAATTAATAAATTTTCTAACATGAAACCCCATAACTGAATGTATAATCTCCCGATCCAATCCCAACCTTTACTCCATCCGCTGTCTTTTCATACCTGAAAATGCCCTCGGCCTCTTCCAGTTTTCTGCCGCCTTCTTTAACATCCTTTATGTCTGCAAAAGGCAGAATAACCACAGCAGTTGTATTTGCCGGTATACTTACATACACTTGCATTTTGTCTCCATCCTTTTTCCATGAGGATAGTATAATACCGTACATGGATTCAATCTGTGCTCTGGCAAAGGAAAGTCCTGGTCCCGGCTTTGGAGTTATGAATATATGTTTGTACCCGGTCCTCTCCTCGTCGGTATTTATTCCAGCTACAGTTCTATACAGCCAATCCCCTATGGACCCATAAGCATAATGGTTAAAAGAATTCATATCACTGCTCCAGAAAGATCCGTCTTCCTTTATACCATCCCAGTGCTCCCAAATGGTGGTAGCCCCTTTTGTAATCTGATAAAGCCATGATGGGTAATCAGTATTCAGGAGCAGCTTATAAGCTATATCATTGTACCCGTTTTGGCTTAAGACATGGCACAGGTATGGAGTGCCTATAAAACCTGTAGTCAGGTGATAATTGTTTTGCTCAAGAAGCTTAACCAGATTGTTGGTAACCCGGTTCCTGTCCCGGTCATCCACAAGATTAAACATGAGAGCCAGTACGTGAGCCGACTGTGTTGATGAAGCAAGCCTTCCGTTGGGAGTAACAAACTCTTTTCTGAAATTATCTACAATTTTTTTGTGAAGTTCTTCATATTCTGATGCATCTGCCAGCTTTCCGAGTATTTTAGCCGTCTTGGCTAGAATATCAGCAGAATTGGCATAAAATGCCGTTGCAATAAGATCTGTCGGAGTAGCTCCTACATAGCTGCCCTCCTTACTGTCAAGACCCAGCCAGTCGCCATAATGAATGCCGGTATTCCAGAGATATTCATTATCTCCCTGTCTTCTTATATATTCCACCCACTGCTTCATGCTTGCATACTGCTCCTCAAGTATTCTTTTATCCCCGTAACATATGTATATTGTCCATGGGCATATGGTGGCAGCATCTCCCCATGCAGAAGATGAGTAACTGTTATCACCCAAAACATGAGGTATCACATGTGGCACTCCTTTTTCTTCAGACTGATCTGCGGCAAGATCTCTCAGCCACTTAGTAAAAAATGGAGCCACATTCATATTAAAGCAGGCAGTACGAATAAACACTTGGGCATCTCCGGTCCAACCGAGCCTTTCATCTCTCTGGGGACAATCAGTGGGCACATCAAGAAAATTCCCTTTCTGTCCCCAGAAAATATTATGCTGCAATTGATTTACCATTTCATCAGAGCAGGTAAAGTTTCCCGTTACCTCCATATCTGAATGAATAACCCGTCCTGTAAAATTTTCCGGAAGAATCTCGCCAGGATAACTTACTACTTTTACATATCTAAAGCCTTGAAATGTAAAATGGGGCTCATAACATTCTTTTCCATTACCTTTCAAAATATACCTGACGGTCTGCTTTGCATGCCTTAGGTTATCAGTATAAAAATTGCCGTCTTTATCAAGCACCTCTGCATGCTGAAGCACTACTTCCGAGCCTGCTGGGCCTTCTACAACAAAAGACACCCGGCCTACCATATTCTGACCAAAGTCAATTACAATCTCTCCCTTTGGCGTCTTGATTAATCCAACAGGTTTTATATTCTGAATTACTCTTACCGGTACACTTTCCTGTGCCACTAGATTTTTTTTCGTTTTGTCAAGGACCATTACTCCGTTCCAGTCACTGTCATCATAATCTGCCGTGTTCCAATCGTACTTTTCCATGCGAGCATCATAAGTTTCTCCATGGTAGATCTCTGACATAAGTATAGGGCTTGTAGATGCTTTCCAGCTATTATCGGAAATTACCATACTCTCTTTACCGTCTTCATAAGTTATATGCATTTGCAACAATAGAGCAAGCTTATCCCCATATATTTTTGAGTTTCCTTTCCAGCCCAGTTCCCCTTTATACCAACCATTGCCCAGCACAGCCCCGATTGCATTGACACCGTCTTCCAGCAGATGGGTGACATCATAAGTCTGATATTGAAGCCTTTTGTTGTAGCTTGTCCAACCTGGGGTAAAGAGGTGGTCGCTTACCCGGATGCCGTTTATATAGAGTTCATAGAGACCCAAAGAAGTCACATAAACTCTGGCAGTTTTTACCTTTTCAGTAATGTTGAATTCTTTCCTAAGCAGGGGAGATACTTTCGATGCCTGTAAATTTACATCTGCAGGTGTAATCCATTCGGCAGCCCACTCGTCTGTGCCCAGCATGCCCATCTCCCAGAAACCTGCATCACTCCAGTCAGAAACATTGCCTTTATTATCCCAAGCCTTTACACGATAATAGTAGCGGGTTCTGGACTCCAAGGCGTCCCCTGCATACTCTACATGTACCGATTTATCTGAACTGACTATGCCGGTGTCCCAAACTATATTTTTAAAAGAATCATCATCTTTTGACACCTGAATTCGATAAGCTTTCTGCATTACACTCCGTCCATCCGCAATCAGCTGCCATGAAAGTCTGGGAGCTGCCACATCTATACCCATAGGGTTTTCCCTATACTCGCATCTTAGTTTTTTAACTTTCAGCATCTTCAAACACTCCTTTATAAATCTAAGGTCAAATCTGGATTTACAAACTTACCCTTGGCATTAATAATTGCTAATCATAAGTTCCGGGTTTGCTGGAATAATTTTTATCCATACTGTTTTAGGTTTAGCCTAAATACGCGATATTTAGCCATACTTTATCATAACTTCCGCATAATAAATTGTCATGCATATCGTCACTTATTCTATATAATTATATAATAATCATTTATTGCGCTTGTTAATAATACCTCATACACCTCCATACATCCAATATAAGCCTGTATCTGCCAGGATCCATTCCTTTGAAAGGTACATTGCTGGTACAGAATACATGCCCTTCCTCGGGTTTATCGTAAATAAGGCAGTATTTCAGCACTGGTAGTCACATCTTCATCCGTCCCTGTCTGAAGAGCTGCGTAACTCACATTTCCACACAGACATACCTTGTCTCCTACCAAGCGCTTTACTTCACTTATTTCTACACCGGTCATCGAGTCCAATGAATGTAAGGCGTGAAGTATGCATTCTACTAGTTGGTTTAGCATCGGCATGATATTCAAACGGTATGCTTAATGGTAAAAAGCCCCTCCTTTTTTGCTTCATCTGCTATATTATAAAGACACGGCTATCCAAGTTCTTCAAGCACAGCCAATGAAAGGAAAGCTGGAGTTGTAGCAATAATTTGAGCATAGGAACAGGCAATCCACACCATTTCCCCGACACACCTTATTTTTATGATGGCTGCCTGTGCTATATCTTCAGCTCTAGCCTTTATTTCATTCGGATCATCAGCAATGCATAGACAAAATCGTACATGGCATTGCCATCCGGAATTGAAAATGTGCCGTCTCTATAGAAACCTATCATCATTGTGTCACCTATAAGCTCGCATAGATATTTAAAGAAGAGTTTCATTTCTTCCGGTAGTATATCCTCTTTCAAAAACAAATTCATATTACCGGGACCATAACCTAAGACTATGGAATGTTCAAGGCTGCTGTAGACATGTACGAAATGCTCTTAAAGATAAAGTATTTTTCTTCTTTCTCCTTTTGGCAAAGCTTTGCCAGATTATGCGGCAATAAGTTCCCGGTAATGAACTTTTTCCAAACATTTTTTCTTTCAGATGAAACTCCAGTTCAAAAGAAGGTTATGTACCAGATTTCCACAGGTGGAAATACTTAAGGGGAATAAATCACGAGCCAGTATCCTTCTAAAGCTCTTGCATAAGAGTTTTAAAAAAATACCACTGCAGCTAAACTCACTAAAAAATACATCCTGAACTGCTCTTCCCAGGGTAAGAGCAATACCGTTCTTAGACCACAAATTAAAGCACCCTGCCCAACGCTGAAAGGGAATCAAAAATATAATCAGGTTTTACATCTGATTTTTCCACATCTTCAATTCTGGTTTCACCGGTGAGAACAAGTATTCCTGTGATTCCGTTTCTTACTCCTACTGCTATATCCGTATAGAGCCTGTCGCCAACAAATGCCAGTTCGTCATCTCCCATGCCCGTAATCAATTTGATCATATCCACCGTTTCCCTAAAGGGTTTTCCGAGAAATTTCGGTTTCTTTCCGGTGGATGATTCGACCATTGCGCACATCGATCCACAGTCAGGTATAAAGCCATTCTCCGTCGGGCAATTATAGTCTATATGCGTAGCAAGGAACAATGCCCCATTTCTTATATAAGTGCATGCCTTTGATACTTTTTCATAAGTCAGGGTCGTATCAAACCCGAACACTACAATATCAGGATTATTTTCAGTTAATCTGATGCCATTGCTCTTGAAGCTTTCCACAAGCATTTCTGTTCCCACCAGATAAACTCCTGCATCAGGATAATTCTCTTTAAGGTACTTTATCGTAACATCACCGGAGGTTACTATAGTTTGCTCTTCTACGAAACAGCCCATGTTTGCAAGCTTTTTTTTATAAAACTTGCTGTTTTTTGAAGAGTTATTGGTAAAAAACAGGAAACCCCTGTTTTTAGCTTTCAGTTTTTCTATGAAATCCAGGGAACCGTCAATAAGCTTATCCCCCAGATAAAAAGTACCATCCATATCCAGTACAAAAAGTTTTTTAGACCTGAGAGCCTCTAAGTTATTTGTCATAAGCCATCATGCCCATAAAACCTGTCTGCCAGTGTTGCAGCAAATTTCTTTAGTTTCCCTTGCTCATCACAAAAACGAAGTATTGTGTATTTATCCCTCATGTACATGGCATTCAACATACCATCCATAAACATCTCCCGATCAATGCCTAACTCCCTGGGATTTGTCTTTGCCCCGACTTTTTCCAGCAATCTCCTAACATAAGATGAAGAAGGGTACTCTATACCCTGTGGAAGCTTATCTGCAATCATTTCATACAGTATTGCGGTTATAAGCGTCGCAGTTCCTACTGCATTTCCGTGTAGAGGATGTTTCATACCCCTTTCAATTGCCTTGATTTCCCAATAATGTGCCAATTGATGCTCGGTTCCCGATGCAGGTCTGGAAATTCCCACCAAGCCCATCGAAATTCCTGTCAATATCAAAGCTTCTATTAAGCTGCCAATAGCTGCCTCGTCCCTGCATGTCAGCCCATCAGTACTGTTTATGCATTTATCGACGGCATTTTGAACAAGCTTGGCCGTTGTTTCACAGTAATACTCTTTCGCCATTATCCTTGCTAGCTGCCAGTCAGCTTTTGCGGTGAGTTTTCCAAGAATATCCCCATATCCTGCCTTGATCATTTCCATTGGAGCGTCTTTCATAACAGATGTATCAGCAAATATTGCATAGGGATATTTCGCTTGGAATGTAATCTTTTTATTTCCTACAACCAAAGGCGAGCCAACAGATGCATATCCATCCATTGAAGGAGCCGTACCAGTAATCGCAAAAGGTATTTTGGTTCTGAAGGCAACTATTCTGGACAAGTCATTTAACACACCGGAACCCACTGCAAGTATGATTGAGACATCATTATCAAGCTCAATCAGCAGTCTTCCCACTAAATTCATATCCGGTATGAGATCGTTCTCACCAACTTCAAACATAAATGACTTATAATTAAAGCCTTTTTCTTGTAGCCTGTTTACAACTCTGTTTCCAAGCACCCTATATGTGTTGCTGTCAGACACTACAAACAACTTTCCTTTCTTAAATGGCTCCAGAGCTTTAACCAATTCATCCAGTATGTTGGTTCTTACCACCAGTTTTTCAATATCAACTGAATGCTTTTTTCCGCAACTGCAGTTAAATGACAGCCCCGGCAAGTCTTCTATATTAATGTTAAATAAATCCTTTTCCTCTATCATATTCAACTTTACTCACTTCCATATACCTATTATAAATTTCCCACGAAATGAAGTTTTTTGAAACAGAATCATAGCTTTCATCTAGAATTCAGCAAAATAAAGTTTCTTTGTTACACCATACCTATTAGAGAAAAACTTTTATATGAGTATTTCCATCATCGGCTTACCATCGGTATCTGGCATGGATACTCCCAGCATTTTGGCAAAAGTCGGGGCTTCATCCACAAGCTGCCCTTGTTCCAAAAAAACCTTCTTTTTAAATCCAGGTCCTATTCCCATAAAGGGAGGTTGAGGACCTTTATCAGGAAGATGCCCATGAGCTCCGTGGTAAAACCTGTAATTACCAGGGTCACAAGGAATTACGTAAGGAGATGTCCAACTGTTTCCAAATGCAGTATACCCATCGGTCTCCAAAACAAAAGAAAAGCCTCCGTCCAGAAATTCCTTCTCGTTAATTTCTTCCCTGGTAAAAACTCTTTCGAATCCGTAAACCCTTTCGTCACACAGAAAATGAAGATACTCCTCCACCTCTTTTGATAGAACAGTATCAGAGGGATTTTTCAGATAAACATGTGCAGAAAGACTGGCTGATTGAGAATAAACCTTCCAGTCTGCCAGATTTCCATTTTCATCTGTTTTAATCCATCCTTTTCTTAAGAACAATACATTGGGATGGACAAAACGGCGTATTTCAAGCTGGCCATGATCGCTGAGCACAACAAAATTAGTTTCATCAATAATCCCTGCTTCTCTGGTAGCTTCAATAATCTGCCCCAGCCATTTATCTGCTATGCGAAACCCCTCAAAAACCTTATCGGAGAACAGTCCTGTATCATGTCGGAAAGAGTCAATGTGAGCCGGATGTATCATTAAAAGATGGGGCTTAAACTTCTTTATTATGCAGCATGCACACGAAACAATAAATTCATCTGCTTGCGGGTGCTTTCGTTCCTCCAGCATACCTAGATTTGGCAAGACAATTTCTCTTACAACATCTTCTGAAGAACCTGAGCGTCTGAAAGCATCCTCAGGAGTATCACCTGGAAACTGAGTCCAGTATTCATTGATAAGGTAGTCAATGCACTTCATGTTACCAGTAACCGGCCAGAAGACAGAAGCAGTTTTCAGCCCTGCATTTTTTGCATATTCAAAAATCGTAGGGGATTTTATAACATCACCGAACCAGTTCCACGACAAATGCTTCTTACCAGGTTCAAACACCTCGTTGTTGATTACTCCATGGCGGTTTGGGTAGTTACCTGTCATAATGCTGACATGCGCCGGATAGGTAAGCGTAGGATAAATGGAGCGCATTTTACTTATAACGGAGCCTTCCCTGAAAAACGGACGAAAGCTATCCAATGATTTAAGATATTCAAGATCTTCACTAACCATGGCATCCATGGAAATGACAATAAGCCGCTGCTGTTTTATCAATTGAAAATACCTCTTTTCTATGTCGGAAATATTCGTGAAGCTTCTTTAATTTACCGTATGGACATAAGGTCATGATTCTTTTACGGTAATACAGACAGCTTTTTCCGGTAATAGGCTTTCTTTTTTCTGAAATCTGCAGGATTCTGACCCACCAGCTTGGTAAATATCCTGGAAAAATAGTGTGGATCACTGATACCAACATTCTCAGAAATCTCATTGACTCTCAGGTCAGTTTGGGAAAGAAGCTCTTTTGCCTTATCTATCCGAACCTTGGTCAGATAGTCGCTGAAAGGCTGGTTGACTTCTCTCTTGAACAAAGCTCCGAACCAGCTTACACTAAGCTTTACGTGATTTGCCACAGATTGAATGCTGATCTTCTTATTATAGTTTTGGTTGATATATTCCAAAGCTTTTTTTATTTCATCTCGCATACCGGGAGCAATAACATCAGAATAAGCTATTATACTTTCTCTTATCTGATCTATAATCATTTCCAGATCGTAAACATTCTCCATTTTTTCGATGTGATTCACAATCCACTGCTGTAGGTTTTGAGAAGAACCGTCTGTGAGCATCACCTGACATGCAGGTGGAATAGAATGAGTCAGAACCTGCAGTAAAATGACAATTTCTTCCGGTACAGGACGGTATTTCTGGGTAACGTCAATAAACCATTGAGACAGGATTTCAGCTGCATCTTCCCCTTGCCCGCCACAAGTTAATTCATGCAGCTTGTTAATGCAGGACTGGAATTCGGCAACGGGAAAACTGTGAAACTCCCAGGAAAGCTTCTCTTCACTCAAAATTCCGCTATGACCTGAAAAATAAAACAAATGTTGTTTGCAAAACTGAAGAGACTGGTAATATTGCGGAAGATTAAATAGGTCTCTTCCTGTTTTGCCTAAAATCATTTGAAATTCCAGGCAACTGAATTCATCTTGCTGTGCAAGTCTGTCGTAAATATTTCTTAAAAGCTTTTCACTTCTTTCTTCAAAATCAAAATCGCATCTTTTGTCTGAATACAGCATAACGCAAACCTTGTCAACATCTATTTCCGGGACGATACATTTTATGCATTCGTCTTCAGACCAATTTTCAGCGGCAAGAAACTTCTCTGACAACTCCAATGAACGCATTTTTCTATAACAAAATAACCCCAGCCTAAATGAGGAAATAAAAGTGCCATAATACTGTAGTTGTTTAATGCTCTGTGCTATATAAACCTCTGAGCCGGCGTGAAAAATATTTCCTATAATGCTTCTCAGGTTCTGGCGCATCAACAGCCTTTCCTGATCGATGGATTTTGCCACACGGTCCATCGTTTTAATAAAATCCGATTCCTGCAGCATTATTTTAATAACATAGTCCTGCGCGCCAAGACGAAGAGCTGACTGCGCTTTATCAAAATCATCATAACAAGTAAGCATTACCACCTTAGGTGGATTAGGCATTTTCTGCACTTGCGCAAGCAACTGAAGCCCATCCATGACCGGCATGACAATGTCGGCCACAATAATATCCGGCTTTAGCATTTCAATCTTTTCCAGTGCATCTTTTCCGTTTATCGCTTCCCCGATAATTTCATAATTGCAATCCTTTAATGAAAAAGACAGGAGCCGGTTCCTTGAAAACGGTTCATCATCCACAATGAGAATTTTCTTTTTCTTTGTCATCGAAACTAAATCCCTCCCTTAATGCTGCATTTTCTATCTAGACTGGCAAACGAATCAGAATGTCGGTTCCTTTTCCAACCTCACTTTTTAAAGTAAATTCTGACTCCTTCCCGTAATATAGAAAAATCCTGTCTCGAACATTAGCGATACCTATTCCCCCGGTTTTATTATCACGGCTGTCACCGGATAAAATTGATTCTATTTTTTCACTACTGATGCCTACGCCGTTGTCAGAAACCAAAATTGAAAGTCTCCTATTTTCCATCCAGGTTCTGATCAAAAGATGGCCTTTCCGCTTTTCTAAAGGAAGCAGGCCATGAAAAACGGCATTTTCCACAAGGGGTTGCAGTAAAAGTTTTAAGATAGCTACATTCCCTGTATCTTTCCCTTTTTCGATAGAATAGTCAAGGATTTCACCATACCGTATTTTTAACAATTCTATGTAATTACAGGTATAATCCAGTTCATCATCCAGATTCTGAAGCAGGTTTTTGCTAAGACCATAACGAAGCAGCTTGACAAGCTTGCTGAGCGCTTCGTGTACCTTTTCCCTTGGGCTTGAATCCACCATCATGTTAATTACGTCCAGCGTATTGTACAAAAAATGAGGCCTTATTTGAGACAGCAGAACATTCATATCCGATTCCGATTTCTGTTTGCTGATGGTTTTAACCTGTTCAATCAACTCCTTTACCATTTCAGACATATGATTGAACTGCATGGCAACTTCTCCGAACTCATCCTTTCTTTCCACCTTGATACGATAGTCAAAATCCCCTCCGCTGACATGGCGGATTCCCTTACTCAGATTATTCATGGGAACAGTAAACCATTCATGGATGAAAACAATATAAATTAACAGTAAACCTAAAAAGCCGACTATGATGACTGCAATAATTTTTAAATTAAATGGTTGGAATTTTGACTGAAGCTTATATATATCTGCTACTATAATAATGGACCAGTAGGGATTTGTCTTCATACTTGCATACGAGTAGCACATGTCGTTTTTTTCCAGATATCTAATCGCCGAATCCAAATCCTGCATTTCTTCAGGTGCAGAAGCGATAGGAGTCAAGTAATAGTACCCAGCATCTTTGTATTTGTAATTGTCAGCAAGTTTTCCGTTTTTTTCATACAAGTAGGTGGTAATCTCATAGTTTCCATTATAGATGGATGTGCTAGATAAAAACTCCGTTAGGCCGATGACAATACTCAACGCGCCGATATATTCATGATTATGGTATATGGGCATGACAGTAAGGCAAAGAGGCTGATAAATGTCATTGCTGGTGTCAATATTGGAATAAAATTTCTCACTCCAGGATATGCCCTTTGAATTTTTTTCTAACAGTTCCCGAATTATGTTTTTTTCTTGCTCTCCAAAATGCCAGTAAGTTATGGGATAGCCAATCTCTTTTCCGTCCTTTCCAATAAACACAATGCCTTTGATGCATGTGCTCCTGTTGTGGAAAATAATGCTGATTACATTATCAAGGTTACTTATATCATCGTTTACGATACCATTGCTTTTAATGTTGACAAGAAGCTCATTTATACTGTCGGTTGAATTAGTTAATGAAAACATCACTTGCTCGGTCAGTTTCTGCAATGAATCCTCCTGCGTGCTTCGAAAAAACTGAATCAGATAACTGTAGGAAACCCATGTGATTCCAATAGAAAAAATCACACAAGGGATAATCATCAAAAGTGATATTTGTGTGCGAAACCTTGAACAATTCATCCCATTCCTCCATTAAGAACCACATAAACACCTTTTGCCCACACACATTATGTCAAAAATTATGCGTATATGGAAAGTTGATACTTTCTCATCATCATCCATGTCACTGGACTGTGTAATGCCAAAACGGTGACAATTGCAATCCTTTTGCAATCTTTCAAATACAGATTCTCAGTATTTACAGTACATGAAAAGGCGGATATCAAACGGGTTACAAGCGATAATGGATGCTACCTCCAAAAATGTTGTCGGTAATGATAATATTGTTGCTATATTTAGTTTCTATTCCAACACCCTTCCCAGTAATAATATTTCCGCTGATGATACAGTTTTCCCAATAATAACAGGATATCCCGCACCCTGAATCCACCACATTGTCTTTTACAATAATTCCGGTATAGTAATTGTTCTCATAGGTGGTATGAGACCCTACAAATATCGGATGAGCCGGCAAACGTTCAGAAGCTTTGCAGATGCATCCCGAAATTTCAATATCATGGCATACCGTGCCATCCCATGCTTTATTTCCGGAGTTTTTTAAGGCAACATCCAATTGTATGGCTTCTTTATCTGCATTTCCCCTCTTAAAACCCATCAGGGTGCAATTTAGAATTTTAGAGCGCCTGCAGGCATTGTATTCAATAGCATGATATACAGCCGTGTTTAAAACAGTAACCTGCTTAATTACAATATCTTCACAATGGGTAAAGGAAATTCCGTTCTGGCCGTAATTAGTCCCTGTGCTGCCATCGGCAGCATCGCAATCCCACGTTCCGCCTTCCACTACTATATGACTGTGACCGGAATATCCAGTAGGTTCTTCACCTCTTCCCTGATTCACCAAAAGCTCTGTGGTTCCTTTCGCTTTAATTATAGCACCATAGGCATATATATTAGTATAGTCCCTTACAAAAAAAGCAGCCGTTGTTAAATAGATTTTCCCCGGCGTAAAATATACTGTTCCTCCTCCAGCATAAAAAACATCGTCCAGCGCCTGCTGTATGGCAATATGATCATCGGTCATACCGTCACCTGCAGCGCCATAATCATCCACTGAAACCATTATTGTATTTGGAAACTTTATATTTTTATTTTTATCCTGCATTGTTCTCAATACCGGCATCTATATACCTCCTTGTACAATTAATATTGTATTAAATCAGTGACCAAAGCCACTGTTTGACCCATCAATTTTTATAGTTAACATAACATTTTAAGCTTCATACTTTTCCAAACATCAAGCACATCATCCGGCTTCACATCTTAGCCATTATGCCAGCATCTGTTGGCCTGAACTTTGACAATCATGTATAATATTTTCCGGACTTGGAAGGTGTGTGTTTCACCTCCTGGGACGGACCTTAGCGGGCCGATTACCCGTAAAAAAGAGTATTTATCCATTCCGGTAAGTCTACATGATTTGGCTGGTTGAGGCCAGCTTAAAGCTGGTTCCTCGTGTCACATGCAAGGTTGTTTGCTTACATGGGAAGGAATGGAGACTTTTAAGTCCATTCATCTTGTAAAGGAGGCATTTTTTATGAATTTCAGACCTATGGCAGGAATCGATGTAGGTAAATTCTTTAGTGAGATGGCAATTCTTTCTCCATCCAATGAAGTAATTGCCCGCATGAAGATCCGCCATGATTCCAGTTCTGACGTTGAAAGAGCCGTTAAATTACTGAAAAAAACGGAAAAGGACTTTGATTCTAGGCCTTTCGTCGTCATGGAATCCACCGGGCACTATCACAAAATCCTTTTCCATTCACTTTGTAAAGCTGGATTTGAGGTTTCCATCATAAACCCCATCCAAACTGATTCTATCAAAAATATTGGAATCAGGAAAGTGAAAAATGATAAAGTTGATGCCCGGAAAATTGCCCTGCTATACAGATTTCAGGAGCTTAAAACTACTAATATCCCAGATGAAGATATTGAATGTCTGCGAAGCCTTTGCCGACAGTACTACAAGCTCTCTGACGAACTTACTGCCTACAAAAACAGGCTTACAGGTATTGTTGACCAACTCATGCTAAACTTCAAGGATGTATTCCCTAACATCTTTTCAAAGGCTGCTCTCGCAGTATTAGAAAAATATCCTACGCCTGTGCATATTCTTAAAGCCAACAGAAACAAGTTGATTGCACTGATACAAAAGAATTCCCGCAGAAGCCTTAAGTGGTCAACTGCAAAGTATGAGCTTTTGGTCTCCAAGGCCAGAGAATTTGCACCTTTGAGCATTAATAACTCTTCAAATATTGCCATGCTTGGGGTGTATATCTCTATGATTAAAACCTTGGAGGAAAACCTTGAGAAAGTCCTCAAAGCCATTCGTTCATTGATTGCTGAAGATATGGCAAAGGACATACCCATGCTGGCACTGACTCTCGAGCTTCTACAAAGCATTCCAGGTATAGGACTTATCTCTGCTGTTACCATTCTGGCTGAAATTGGCGACTTTTCAGCTTTTTCAAAGCCAGGCAAGCTAGTTGCTTATTTCGGCATTGACCCCTCTGTAATGCAGTCCGGAGAGTTTACCGGCACACAAAACAAGATGTCAAAAAGGGGGTCAAGGCTGCTTCGCAGGGTACTTTTCACAATTGCTCTTGCTAATATCCGCACTAAGCGTGACAAAACAGCTTGCAACCCTGTACTGATGGAATATTACAAAAACAAATGCCAGAACAAGCCTAAAAAAGTGGCCTTAGGAGCTGTTATGCGTAAGCTTGTTAATTATATTTTTGCTGTTCTTAGGGATAGAAAGCCTTATCAGCTACGTAGCCCTCAGGAACATGCGAAGAATCTTGCAGCAAAGCATACAGCAGCTTAATAGTACTGTTACTTGATGTTTAGTTTTCAAAGAGCAACTTACTATTTTGGACCAGCTATTTTATGTCTACTTCACCTGGGTGGTCTTGTTGTCATGCCTTTTTTAGCTCATGTGTTTTTTGAAAAATTCTTTTATTTTTCAAAAAAAGCTCTTGACTTTAATTAGCTGGTCTTTTCTCTTCAAGCACATGAATAAGAAGCATGATAAAAGATTACTGCTGCGGATAGACTGTATTATTATAGATATTGTTAGAAATCACCAAATTACTGCTTTTTTCCTGGTGTACCGGATCACCTACGCCATTAAAAATGTTTCCTGTCATAATGCAGTCTTTCCAATAATAAGCATACACGCCACAATCAGAGTTAACAATATTGTTTGTTATGATAATATCGGAATAACAGTTTTTCTCGTATGTAGCATGTGATCCCACGAATACCGGATGAGCCGGTAGTCGTTCCGAAGGACCTGTAAAACAACCGGTTATCACCACATTATTGCACAAAGTACCATCCCATGCCTTGTTTCCGGAATTTTTCTGGGCAACATCCAGCTGGATGGCCTCTTTATTACCTGTACCCAGCTTAAAACCCAAAAAGTTGCAGTCCTGAATTCTAGCATTTTGACAGGCATTCAGTTCGATGGCATGGTAAACGGCGGTATTTAGGATGGTTACATCCCTAATGGTAATATCTTGACAATGGGTAAAGGAAATACCGTTCTGTCCGTAATTGGTACCCAATCCATCCTCAAAGGAATGGGCATCACAATCCCATATTCCCCCTTCCACCATAATGTGGCTGTGTCCAGAATAGCCAGTAGGTTCTTCTCCGTCCCCCTGGTTTACCAGCAATCCGATGCTTCCTTTCGCCTTAATTGTAGCCCCATAAGCGTAAATATTGGTATAATCCCTGATGAAAAGGGATTTTGATATCAAATAGGTTTTTCCTGATGTAAAATAAACAGTACCTCCACCGTTTGAGTAAATATAATCAAGTGCTTCTTGAATAGCCTCGTAATCGTCAGTTGTTCCGTCACCCACTGCCCCGAAATCATCTACCGAAACATGGTTATTTATTTTACTCTCAGGCTTAAATTCTGAAAGTGATGAGGCTGATTTATCTGATTTTTCGGCACTGCAGCCTGACAAAAGTATTGCCGCCGATACTATAAGAAGAAGTAATTTCTTCATCCATATCCTCCTTCTTCAGAAGTTCTCATCAAACAAAACGGGACGTATACCTTTATCTCCCTTCACATATACAGCCGCATAAATTTTGTGGCTGTATATGTGAAGGTGCAGGTTATTTAATCCCCGTTTTATTTATTTTGCATAATCAGGAACATCCACACCAAGTTTAGCAGCTTTAGCGGCAATAACATCTTTTCCACCTCTTGTAAGCCACTCATTAACATAGTTATCCCATTCGCTGAAAGAAGTTTTTCCAAGGACAAATTCAAGCTCGCGGGCGTTCACGAAATCCGTAAGTCCAGGAGCAATTGATTCAACGGAAACGCTGCTTATCAGGCCATCATTAGGCCATCTGTCATACTTTGCGATAATATCACTGAAAGCATTACGCCTTACATTAAGGGCATCAGCAAATTCGTTTCCGGTGTTAGTGGGTTTACGTTCATATGAAGCTCCCCATCCGATGTTCTGCCATCCTGTCAAACTCACAATATAGTTATTATCATTCCAGGGCCACCCAGATGCATCGGTATAGAACATAAATGTACCATCATCATTATATGTCCAGGTTCTGTGAGATTCCACAGGCTTGCCGAATTCACTGTAGATTTCGTCACTTCCGCCCTGTACAGTATGAAAGAAGTTTTCGCCGCCAACAGTCATTGTATCAATCATATGGGCAACTCTCTTCAGCTTGCCTTCATCTTCAAAGCCTTTGGATGAAAAGCAGAACAGTTTTCCAAGGCTTCCGGAAGCAACAAATTTTCCGTTTTCAATCGGCGGCTTCTCCAGGAACTTCCATACATCAAGGGAATCTTCCGATTGATTCTTGGCTGTGGTATATTCACCTAAAAGATCTGCCGGTGGGTAATAAACCATGCCTATTTTATCGTTATGAGTATAAGACTTGGCTTTTTCCCAGGAGATGGTGTACCAGTCGGGATGCAGATATCCGCTTGTATAAAGTTTGTTTAAAAATTCAAGGCATTTTTTACGGGTTCCGTCAAGCATGGGATCTACCAGTTGGCCGTTTTCAACATGGGTTTCCGGATTGCCAAACATGCTTGGCCATCCCTTCATCATGCCGCTGGTCACTGAATTACCGGAGCAAGCGCCAATCATAAAATAGGTATCGTCTACACCGTTTCCGTCCGGATCATCTTCTGTACAAGCTTTAGCAAATGCCAAAAGTTCATCTTCAGTAGTTGGCTCTTTCATGCCAAATTTATCCAGCCAATCCTTGCGGATGGCAAAGCCCCATACGGCATCCTGGAATGCATAGTGGGTTACACATGGAAGTCCACCGTCAACAGTGCTGGTCAAAGCTTTTATCATATTCTTTGTGGTGTACTTTGCCGTAAGAGGCATATACGGATAAATTTTTCTTCCGTCAACCAACTGACCTGCTTCGTACAAAGTGGTTGCCACGTTTTGATCAGGAGCCGTGAAGAAATCAGGTGCGTCTCCACTTGCAAAACGAGTGGAAATAATGGTGGGAAGATCCGAACTGCTGCAGGTCTCAAAGTTAATTGTAAGGTTGAATTTCTTTTCCAACCACTGACAGATCGGATCGTTTTCTCTCGACGGAGAAGCAACACCGTTGTTGGTAGTTAAGATGGAAACAGTGTAGTGTGCCGACAAATCGTCATACGCATAATCCTCACTGTTGCCAAAAATAATTTTTGTAGGCAAAGAGTCCGGAAATTCTATCTCCTCAAAATTCGGAACCGTTACTGTGTTGCTGCCTGTTTCAGAAGCAGTGCCAGAAGAAGACCCCTCTTCGGTAGAAGGCTGGGTTGTGAAAGTGGATTCATTTGTACTTGAGCTCTTTCCTCCACAGCCGGCTACCATGAAAATTAACAATACCAACACTAACAAAACAGAAAGCTTCTTCATTTGACATCCTCCTTTAAGATGCTTTTTATATAAACTTCTTCGATCAGGCTGCGCACCTCCCAATCAAAGACGCTTATCCTTTGACAGACCCGGTATATACGCCGTAAATAAAATATTTCTGAAGGAATGGATATATACATAGGATAGGTACTACTGCTATAACTACAGAGGCCATTTTCAGTCCTTCCGGAGTCATACGGTCAAGAGGCTGTAAATTGGCCGTTGTGTCGGTGAATGTAAAACTGGTCATAAGTTGCTTGACCACATATGAAAGTGAATATAACTTAGGATTATGTATATACAGCATTACATCAAACCAGGAATTCCACTGGCCTACGGCAGAAAAAAGCCAAATAGCACAGATTGTCGGTACCAGCAACGGAATAGCTATATACATCATCTTCTGAAGTTCTGATGCTCCGTCCAGGTCGGCAGATTCCATAATGTCCAGTGGCATATTTTCTACAAACATTTTAATAATCAGCATATTATAGCAACTTCCCATGGCAGGAATTATGTAAACCCAAAAAGTGTTTATCAAATGAAGTTTTTTCATCAATAAGTAAGTTGGAATCATTCCTCCGCTTAAAATCATTGTTATAATGAAAAAAATAAGAAATGCTTTACGTCCGGGAAGATCGATTCTGGAAAGTATATATCCGCCAAGTATCGGAAACACCAGGGAAGCCACAGAGCCAAGCAGAGTGCGCCCGATACTTACAAGCATGGCAGATCCGATGCTGGCTTGGGAAAAAACAGTTTGGTATGCACGCAGAGTTGGGTCGTGAGGAATTATGACAAAATAATTTCTCCGTATCATTTCACCCTCGGAGGTAAGAGACATGCCGACCACATATAGAAGGGGAAAAACACAAATGAAAGCTACAATACCAACCACAGTGAAAATAATGATTTGATAAACTAAGTCCGACTTCGAAAGTTTGATTCGATTTTTACGTGATGCATTCATGAAGATTCCTCCTTCTACCATAAGCTCCGTTCTGTCAGACGTCGGGATAATTTATTTGATCCCACGATAAGAATAAACCCAACGAAAGATTTCATAAGTCCCACAGCAGCACCAATGCTGTATTGCATCTGCCCGATACCGATACGGTAAACCCATGTGTCAATTATGTCACCGACATCATATACGGCTCCGTTGTAGAACAGAAGAACTTGTTCAAAATCATTGTTTAGGATATTACCAAGTGAAATAATAAGGTTGAAAACTATAACAGGAAGTATTGCCGGAAGCGTAACAGTTGTAATTCTGCGAATAGGTCCGGCACCGTCAATTTTACATGCTTCATATAGTTCAGGATTTACTCCTGTCAGCGCAGCAAAATATAAAATTGTACCCCACCCGACATTTTTCCATATGCTTGTTCCCACAAGCAAGGATCTGAAGTACCGAGAATTGGTCAGAAAATCTATATGTTTCATTCCTAGGATGGACAGTAACGAATTTATAAAACCGCTATTGGAGAAAAAGGCATATGCGATACCGTATACGATTACCCAGGAAAAGAAGTGGGGTATATAAACAATTGTCTGACAAACTCTTTTATATGTTACTGATACGATATCAAAAATCATGATGGCCAAAATAATTGGCGGGAAAAATCCCCATATTAATTTATAAATACTTAAAAGTATCGTATTTCTAATAATCTTTAGAATGTCGGGATCTGTAAAAACCCGGGTAAAGTTGTCTAATCCGACAAATTTCGCCGAAAGCAGAGTATTACCAAGTTTGAAATCCTGCAAAGATAAGATAACACCCATAATAATAGGTATGTAACGGAAGATAATAAAGTAAACCAATATGACACTTAAAATTGCATAAAGAGGTTTATATTTTTTTATCAGTACAGACCTTTTCCGAGCCTTTTCCTTTCTGATGCTCAATGCAACAGGCATGTGCCAAACCGCCTTTCATAATTAGAAATGAAATATATTTTTGACCAACCTCATACTTATATATTATCTTTTGTGTTTTTAAAGTAAATAGATTATTAAACCGAAAAGGTGGATTATAACATTGGAATGTATAACTATGACGGAACTGCCAAGCATTTTAGATGAGCCGACAAGAAATAGCATCCTATTATTGAGAGTATTGTATACGCCTCCAGTTATAATTATTGTTAATCCGATAACAACCAGGAAGAAGAGTGAAAAACATTACGCCAGGACTTTCAATTTTGGGATGTAGAGTATGGAAAGTTGTTGATTTTCGATAGCAATACTGAAGGATTTGCAAAGCTCGAAGAATGAACAGCTAAGATAGCAGAATCCAAAAGCTTTACCGAAATGATACTCGGGATGGAGCCAACAGGTCACCATTGGTTCACCTTGCTGAGAAAATTATAAAATTCGGGATGCGCATAGTACTAGTAAACCCGTACCTTATGAATAAAAACAAAGAACTGGATGATAACTATCCCACTAAGAATGACCGTAAAGTCCTAAAACTATAGGAATGCTGGTCAAGGATGAGAGATATATTGAGCCATATATCCCGGAAGGTATTTACTAGGAGCTACGTTAGCCATGGACAGCCAATGGCAGCTTGTAAAGGAACTATCAGCTGTCAAGAATCGTATCAGACAGTGGATATATCCATTTCCCTGAACTCACTAAGGCGTTTGGCAATTGTGAGGGAAAAGCCGCATTATTGATACTGAACGAATGCCCGATACCCAAGAAGGTTTCTGAAAAAGGTATTGAAGATATAATAGTCATCTGGAAGAAACACAAGATAAGAGCCGTAGGGATAAAAGGGCTGTGAAGCTTCTTGAATCCGCTAAGACTTTAATAGGAATATCCAGTGGATTTATATCTGCAGAAAATGACTTTCAATGCCGCTTGAGGGCTATGAGAGTAAAATGCGACAGTTTGAAAGGACAATATTTCTAATTGAGGATCTGGCAATGCAGATTCCCAGATTTGAGAAGATGCTTGAAATCAAAGGTGTTGGCCTTGTGATAGCTGCTGGTTTTCTATGGTAGTAGGCGATATCTTTAGATTTAATCATCCAAAGTAGATACAAAAGCTGTCTAGATTAAGCCTTAAAGAGAACAGTTCCATTAAGCATAAGGGTCAGACAGCCATATACAAACGTGAAAAGAAGCGGCTGCGATACTACTTGGCATTCGGTATCAAGCCCTTGCTGCTCAAGAATGAGGAACTCCGGACTTTGCACCAATACTATACGGTCAGGAAAGAAAGACTCTTGAAGAAAATGCAATCCCTGGTTGCTTTGAGTAATAAGTTAATACGGATATTTTATACGATACTTAAGAAAGACACAGCCTACAATCTGCGAAAGATTATGGGCGATATAAAAAGACCAGAAGTAAAAGCAGCATAATATGCACCGCTTATGTAAGAATACATCGCTCTCGTAAACCAGTCAAGGGCGATACTGCGTTCGGCTTGAGCTGCCTCTTGACAGTCTTATTCACATTATGAGATGAGTAATCAAGCGGCGCAAGCAGTTAAAGTAAAACCAACGTTTTCATTTTACATGATAGATTTGAACTTTGACAAGATAAGCCGGATAGTTGGGATGAATTTATACCCTAATGGCCTAAGACCCCGTGTTGTAGCTTTTCTGACATCCACCTCATAGATAAGCAGAATAAAGGAATTAAGAGCTTTGACCTAGTTAAATTTGGGAGTTTTATTGCCGGAGCATATGTGGATATCAATGACCGTGATACTGAAAAAAAGGACATAGTTTACTGGTATATACACTATATCATCCATAATTGTGCAACAATACAATGCCTGTCCATATAACTTGCTTTAAAACACGAAAATCCATGATTGAGTGAATATGCGTAAGAAAAACGAAGAAATGTTAGTGAGGTTGAATAAATATACGAGCATTCGATATGATATAATATAATACAATCAGCTCATAGTTTTTGGTAAAACTGGCTTTTGACTTTTAATATTTATAAATATAAAGATAGGAGATAGAAGATGTCGGGATCAATTTTCGGAAAAGTTTTTCAAATAAGCACCTGGGGTGAATCCCATGGCAAAGCCCTTGGGGTGGTTATTGACGGATGCCCTGCCGGCATTTCACTGTGCGAGGAAGATATACAGAAAGACCTGGACAAACGCAAGCCGGGAAATTCTCCTTTTTCTACACCCAGGAAGGAAGATGACAGGGTAGAAATCCTCTCCGGGGTATTTGAGGGCAAAACCACAGGGACTCCCATATCCCTTATTGTGCATAATACAAACCAGCGTTCCTCCGACTATACGGAAATATCCAGGCTATACCGTCCCGGTCATGCTGATTATACCTATGACCAGAAGTATGGATTTAGGGATTACCGGGGAGGAGGACGTTCCTCCGGACGGGAAACCACAGCCCGCGTGGCTGCCGGGGCAGTGGCAAAAAAAATATTGTCAGAGCTGGGAGTCAGCATACTCACCTATACCCTGTCCATCGGACCGGTGCAGATAGATAAGACCAAATTTGATGCAGATCAGATATACAAAAACTTTTTGGCCATGCCGGACGCCGACGCTGCTCAAAAGGCGGCTGAATTCCTGATGAAGCAAAAGGAATCCGAAGATTCTTCCGGCGGGATAGTTGAATGCGTAGTTACAGGACTGCCTGCCGGAGTGGGTGAACCTGTATTTGAAAAGCTGGATGCGATGCTGGGAAAGGCCATTTTTTCCATCGGAGCCGTAAAAGGCGTAGAATTTGGCAGCGGATTCAAAGCTTCCTCCATGTCGGGATCGGAGAATAACGATTTCTACCGTTTTGATGAAAAGGGAGAGCTGACAAAGCTCACCAACAACTCGGGAGGAATTTTAGGCGGGATAAGCGACGGTTTCCCCATAATTTTGAGGGCAGCATTCAAACCCACCCCATCGATACACAAAACCCAGAAGACGGTCAACAAGCAGGGGGAAAACATCGATATACAGGTGGAAGGCCGCCACGACCCGGTTATTGTCCCCCGAGCGGTTATCGTCGTAGAGTCAATGGTGGCCCTGACTCTCGTGGATTACCTGTTTCAAAGGGTTTTTTCCAGGATGGATCTTATAAAAAAGGCTCTTTCATAAGGAATGCTTGAATATGTGAAGTGGCACAGAAGCACTTTGACATCTGTAATGATGAAACCAGCCCAGCTTCAGCACGTAACAATGAATGCCATGTTTACAGATAACGCTTATTTATACAAAAAACCCCTAAAGTAGGCCAGGTTTTTGCTGTCTACTTTAGGGGGAAGCATATCTCATTAAACTTCGGTCTTTTCCATGCATGTTGCTATGTTAGAGTCTCATTCCTATACTTGAATCCATTGCTGTATTTTAAAGTTCATTTCTGGATTTGAATCCTTGTCCGTATGTTCCTAAGTTCATTGCTGAATTTGCACCTCATGCTGTAAATCAGAATTCTACGACCTTTCCGTAGTATGCACACTCAATAATCTTCTTCAGATCTTCTGCAGTACATTTCCTCGGGTTTGAACCTGTGCATGGATCCAGAGCGGCATTTTCCGCAATAAAGTCAACGGTGGATTTGAACAGCTCTTCAGACACACCATTTTCTTTGAAGGTAGGTGCTATGCCAATCTTGGCATTAAGCTCATTGATGGCATTAATCAGTGAATCCACAAGCTGTTTTTCCGTTCCTCCCGGGAGGCCAAGCTTCCTTGCAACTTCCGCATATCTGCTCATGCACACCTTTGAATTGAATTTAATAACATGAGGCAGCAGTATAGCGTTGCAGCACCCATGGGGCAGGTTGTACTGTGCTCCTGTCTTATGGGCAATGCTATGAGCTATTCCCAGCAATGCATTGCTGAATGCCATTCCGGCAAGGCACTGGGCAATATGCATTTCGCCCCTTGCCTCTTCATCCCCGTTATAAGAGTCCACCAGATTGTCAAATATCATGGATATTGCTTCCATCGCCAACGGATCGGAGAATTTCGACCTGGCGGAGGCAACATATGCTTCCAGCGCATGAGTCATAGCGTCCATTCCGGTATGGGCAACCAGTGTCTTAGGCATTGTCATGGGTATGCTGCTGTCCAATATTGCAATATCAGGAGTTATCTCAAAATCTGCAAGAGGGTACTTTATCTTAGTAGAATAGTCGGTTATTACTGAAAATGCGGTTACCTCTGTAGCTGTTCCACTGGTAGAAGGTATTGCCACAAATATTGCTTTTTTTCTAAGCTTCGGCATTGAGAAAGGCGTTTTTATGTCTTCGAAAGTCAACTCCGGGTATTCATAGAAAACCCACATTGCTTTGGCGGCATCTATTGGAGAGCCTCCTCCGATGGAAATGATAACATCAGGCTCAAATTCCTGCATGGCCTTTGCGCCTTTCATAACGGTTTCAACAGAAGGATCCGGCTCAACACCTTCAAATACCTTGGTTTCCAAGCCTGCCTCTTTTAAAACATTCTCCAGCTTATCAAGGAAACCAAACTTCTGCATTGAAGATCCTCCGGTTACAATCATGGCTCTCTTGTAACCTTTGAGGTTTCTTAACTCTTCGATGGCATTCTTACCATAATAAATGTCTCTTGGCAGTGTGAATCTTGGCATTATAACAACCCCTTTCTATATCATATAGACTAATATATTTCATAGATTGATAAATTATTAACAATTTCATTATATATTATCATGCCCTATATGTCAAACTTGATAGCTGTGCTAAACAGGAGGGAATTTGCGCTTCATTCTATAATATAGATAAGGTTTTTTCAGAAGCTATAAAATTATGTATTATAAATGCCATGTATAGAAATATGATTTCGCCGCAAAATTTCACTTGCCCCGCCATAAATACAGTTTTATGGATAAGAATCATTTATGCCCGGGTAAAAATGGTATACTAATATAAGAATCATAGGAAAGGCAGTTGAAACCATTGGATAACCGTATAAATTTTTCCATACCTCCTGAAGCACTGCACATAATAAATACTTTGAATGCTCATGGTTTTGAGGCATATGCAGTGGGAGGCTGTGTAAGAGACAGCATACTGGGGCGCAAGCCTCAGGACTGGGATATAACCACCAATGCAAAGCCCCATCAGATAAAGGGGATTTTTCAAAAGACCGTTGATACAGGCATAAAGCACGGTACTGTCACCGTATTGGACGGAGGATGCGGCATTGAGGTGACGACTTACCGGATTGACGGGGAATACAAGGACAATCGCAGACCGGAAAGCGTTCAATTCACCTCGTCCCTTACCGATGACTTAAGCCGCAGGGATTTTACCATAAATTCCATTGCCTATCACCCCTCCGAAGGCATTGTGGACCCTTTTAACGGCCTGGAGGACATACGGAATAAAACCATCCGCACCGTAGGCCACCCCGACAACAGATTCCATGAAGATGCGCTAAGGATGTTGAGAGCGGTGCGCTTTTCAGCACAGCTGGATTTTGAAGTGCATGGAGACACTCTTGATGCCATAAAAAGAAACCACAGCCTCATAAAGAACATAAGCTGGGAGAGAACCCGGGATGAACTCACAAAATTATTAACCTCGGAACATCCCTTCAGGCTGGCACTGCTTCATGATACCGGGCTGCTGCAGCATGTGCTTCCGGAGTTTGACCTATGCTTCCACATTACCCAGAATCATCCCTATCATGTGTATAATGTTGCAATTCACACCCTTCATGCCGTAGCAAGCATTGAAGCCACTACCATCCTCAGGTGGGCCATGCTGCTCCACGACACGGGCAAGGCAGTTACCAAGACCACAGACAGGAATAACATCGATCATTTTTACGGGCACCCTAAAAAGAGTGAGGAAATTGCCATAAAGGTGCTGAAACGGTTACGTTTTGACGCAAAAAGCACTGATCTGATATGCCGGCTGATTAAACATCACGATATGGACATAAAGCCCACGCATAAATCTGTCAGAAGGGCGGTAAGATCCATAGGCGACGATATTTTTTGGGATCTTCTTAAGGTTCAGGAAGCCGACCGCAAGGCTCAAAACCCCGAGAAGCTGCCGCCACGGCAAAAGATGCTGAACGAAATAAGGAATATTTACAGGGAAATAAAAGAAAGCAACCAGTGCCTCTCATTAAAAGAGCTGGCCATCGACGGCTCGGATCTCCTAAAGGCAGGATTCAGCCAGGGACCGCATATAGGTAAAGTGCTCAACAGGTTGCTGGACGCAGTGATAGATGATCCGGAGCTGAACCGCAGGGACAAGCTGCTGGAACTGGCAAAAAAGTACCGGGCAAACTGAAGGCGCCCTGATGCTATCTTTCACAGGGCGCCGCAATACTATCCTTTATTAACCGCTTTTCCCATGCTGTCCTACTGTCCGGATTGTCCTGCTATTCATTTTTTGGAGTTTTTCTCTATGGATGCCCATGTGCCGTTCTGCTCAAAATCATAAGCCGCTTTTTCTGCATCCTCTACTATGGAATTATCAAAACCCATCAGCTTTAGAAGCTTTAAAGCATTTCTGGATCGGGCTTTTCCCTCATACAGCTTGTAATCGAATACCACATCATCATCGGTTATCTCTTCCCTGAAATGATAATTGTCATAAATCCCTTCCAGAATACCGGTAAGCTCTATATCATGGGTAGCTGCCATGCAGATGCAGTTTTTTAGGGACAAGTTCTTTAAAACCCTCGATGATGCGGCTATTCTCTCAATGGTATTGGTTCCCCTCAGTATCTCGTCAATAAAGCAGAAGCAGGGAATCTCATCATTGATCATGCTGAATATTCTTTTAAGGGATTTGATTTCCGCTATAAAATAGCTTTCATTGTTTTCAATGCTGTCCCTCAATGCCATGGATGTCATAGTAAACAGAAAAATAGTGCTATACTCCTTCGCAAGGCATGTATAAATGGTTTGAGCAAAGATCGAATTGATGGCAAGGGTTTTCAGGAATGTGGACTTGCCGGAAGCATTCGACCCTGTAATCAGGATTGACCTGCTAATATCTATAGAATTTGTCACCGGCTTTTCTATAAGAGGATGATATACTTCCCCGGCACAAACAGCATATCCGCCCTTGCTGAAATCTTTAATGAAATCAGGCTCGGTGTAGAAAGCAAGGCTTTCCCTGTAGGATGCTATGCTTATCATGCTGTCTAAAAAACCTATAGTTTCATAAAGGCTTCTGAATTCTTCCCGGTTCTTCTTCAAGATACCAAGGATTTTATCATAACTCAGCACTTCTATGAGGAATATGATTTTTAAGTACATCAAAAAGAAGTCCTCATAATTATCTATCAGAAAGTACATTCTTTTGGCAATACCCTTCAGTTTTCCCAAGCACTTGCTTATGGACTTTTTATACTCATCCAGGCCATCGATATCCAGCTTCAACATTTTCCCTGCTATGCTTACAAGCTTTGCTGCATAAGAAATAGAAAGCAACTGGGTTTCAATCTTTTTCTTCAAATTATAATACAATAACATGTTGGTTAATATGGAAGCCAGAAGCGCCGGCACACCCAGCTTGAAATCCACCACACACAGCAGTACGGAGGCTATGGGCATGAAAGCCAGAAACTTATACATAAAGGCATTGTTCAATTCCATATAGGAGAAATCCGTAATGAAATTGGATATGTCGGCATATCTCTGTTTTCCCAGCAGCTCAAGCAAATATTGAAGCTTTCGCCTGCCTTCGGCGTTTTTCTGGAATAACCCGATCACTCTTCCTCTTTCCTTGAGATCTGCTTCATCAAAGGATGGTTCCCTCATCATGCAGTATAGGTATTCTTCTCCCGGGGACGAATGGGTATTGTTTATGCGCATAAAAATTTTGCTCATATCCAGGTCATTCCACGTGATATCATCCATTAGAAATTTGTTTCCCGACAAGCTGCGTTTATTCTGATAATAGCTGGCTATCGAATCAAAATCCTCGGTGCGGTATTTTTCTTTTGGGGCTTTACCCCATGTTTCAAGGATTTTAGCTCTTATTTTCCTCCGTCTTTTGAATGAATTATGTATTCCGGATACTATGCCGACTCCAGCAATCAGCAATATGAAAATCAGTAATTTGTAATAATCTCCCATGGTATAAAACTCCTAACATGTTTTGAAAAGTAGTATTTCTGCACCCGGAACCGTGATGAATACAAGATATTGCTATATAAATTCAACCTTAATATATTCAACCTTGCAAAATAGCACGGCTTTTAAGTTTCCCCGCCGTGCTATTGCAATTGCATCGGTAATTCGGATGCAGCTTAAATTTATCTATATTTTAACGAACAAAGGTTATAATTTCAAGAACTTGCACTTTATTTACAGCATACAAGCAATGCTTTCAGGCACTTCTGCTTTACTTGCAGCATATAAATAGTACTTTTAAGACCTTCTACTTTTTTGCAGCATACAATTAATAATTGGAACTTATGCCCATCACTCTATAACTACTCTGTCAGCGGAAGGAGCAATCTGCACCCATGTCTGCCCCGGGTTTAAAGCGATGGGATTGCCTGCTTCATCGGTGTATTGGGTAGGTTCCGGGCGGGAAGCCTTGGACCACTTGATTTTTATAACTTTTCCGTTGGTGATGTACCACCCGTTGCCGCTTCCGACATTAAAAAGCTCCTGCCGGTCCTCTTTGTCCCCCTTTATCCTCTGATTTTTCACCACCTGTATGATAATGTTCTTAACTGCCAGCTGCTCGCCGGTAATCCGTTCCATATGGGGTTTTCCATTTCTGAACCGCATGTAGGTTTTGGTGGTGGCGTCGTACTCATATCGGGAAATATAGCCATCTGAATAGGTAATGCTTACCTTTTCAGCTTTCTCTGCGCTTTGAAGCTCCGCATCTTTCCTGTTATATGTAAAAACATGCTTCTTATCCGTTTCGGTCCTGTATCCCACTTTGTTGGCATACTCTTTTGCCTTTTCCATGGAAGTATAGGAATCCTGCCAATTCCCCTTGTCCTTTGTCAAATCCCAAAATACTCCTGCAACATAAATGCCGTTTATATTGTTTATCTTGTAGGACTGTAAGTCTTTCAGAGCCTGAGGGCTTTGTCCGAAATGCACATATATGGCATCATGCTCCATCGCATAATCGAGAAAATAGTGCCTGGAGCTTCTAACAGGTCCGATCATCTCCGGATCGACATTCCAGAATACCGGCATATACCTTGTAATGCCACCTTCCACTATTATTTCATATACCACCTGGGCCATATGCAGCCCTCCCTGGGGCAATACAGCGCTTCCTTGATTGTCAATCATGACAGCAAAGGGTCTGGTGCCTTCTTCCGGAAACACAAAATTATCTACAGTTCCATCTTCCTCTTTTGCGGTTCCCTCACCATCCGACCCGTCAGGCTTGGTCCCTTCTTGTTCCGATACAGGCTCTTCTGCCTTCTGCTGCTCTTCCGAGGTAGATATGCTTGTGATGTCAGCGTTTCCCGGATCTGCCTTCTCTCTGCATGCTGCCGATGAAATCAACAGTACAAATATCAATATTATAGCAATACCTTTTTTTACCATGTTACCCTCCTGCTGCTTAAGACATATTATATATAATTTCTACAGCATTCCCTAAAATCCTTTTATTAGCCGCAAAAAGAGGACAGAATATTAATCTCCTTTGGTGATTTTGTGTGGTTACTTAACTGACCCCATCGGTCACAGCCATGTCATTTTTATCAAACCTTTATGAATTTGCGAAAAATAATTATACTTTATCATAAAGAGAACAGACACTTTTTGTGGGCAAAACTGCTCTTTTTTCATGGAAATTGGCATATAAAAAGCGCCGGATGTATAGACACTTCATAATATGTGTCCCTGATACTTCCGGCACTTTCTTTATTTTTCCCAATCAACTTATTCAAACCTGGAGCTCTTACTCATCATCATCTTGGTCATCATCAAAATCAAATTCATCTTCCATCCTGAGCTTAAACTCCTCAAACACAGCCTGGAGCTCCTCTTCATCCTCAACACTGGCGAAGGAATCTTCACCGTCTTCATTATGTTCAATTCTAAGTATGACTACCTCTTCAATGTCTTCTTCATCATTCTCCTCCTGGTCTACCGGCAGAAGAACAACATATTCCTTTTCATCCATTTCAATAGTGTCAAGATGCTCAAATTCCACTTCATTTCCATCCTCGTCTATAAGCACTACCAAATCGTCTCTCTCTTCAGACATATCCATGCCTCCTCTTTGCTTATTAAATATAATTTATATCATGAATACCTGAATATTCGTGATATAAGGCTGCCCTGCGCGTCTTAAAACAAAATCAGCGCGGGCATGACTCCATATAATGATTACAGCCAAATTTAGTCAGGCTGCAACTATTATATCATAGTATTATATTATTTCCCATAAAATTTTCGTATTATGATATAAAAAATTTCCTGAATTTGCTGCTGATTTTGCTGAAAAATTCGCTTTATAAAGCGCCTGTTCATATTTACAGAGATACTTCCGACATGCTTTGATCCACGACAAAGGAGCTTCTTTTCATTACTGTTAAAGCTATTTCAGAATGTTAAAGCCATCTCCATTTTTCTGCTTCAAAGCTTCATTTTGATGCTTTAAATTCCTGTTTGAGCAGCTTATCTTTAAAGCTTTCAAAGCTCCCTCTTCTGGCAGGTTTTGCTTTGAACGGTTAAATTGACTTTTACGGCAAAATCATTGTTTACCGGCCATATCCAGATACCCTTGCAGAATATAAACTGCCGCTATCTGATCTACTATTCCCTTCTTTTTGGAAGTTTTGGTGCCCATATCATGCATGGCCCTGTTGGCTGCCACAGTGGTAAGCCTCTCATCCCAGCGGATGATTTCTATATCGATTCTCGTAGCAAGCCTTTCAATAAACTTCAAAGTTTTTTCTCCCCTAGGCCCGACAGTTCCGTTCATATTCCTGGGAAAACCTATGACCACCTTTTGTGCTCCATAGGTCTTTATAAGCTCGCATATCCTGTCCAATGCCATAGAGATGTTTCCTTTATGGTTTATGGTTTCGACTCCCTGGGCGGTCCACCCGAAGGGATCGCTTACCGCGATGCCAATCCTGCTGTCTCCATAATCAATTCCCAATATTCGCATAATTTCCTTCATCCGTCTGCCGGTTTCAAGCCATTGGAGCGCTTTCCCTCAATATCCTTGCCTTTTCGGGATATGCCCGAAAGCCATATCCCTCATGCATTAACCACAAACTATAAGCGCTTGCCGCATACTTTTGCCTACCCGGCCGTACTTTACCTCCTAGCATATCTTGATTGCAAACTGCGGACAGACACTGCTGCAATATCCACAGAGAACGCATTTGCCCTGTTCCACTACAGCTTTTCCATCATGTATTCTTAAAGCCTTTTGCTTGCACCTTTCAACACAATTGCCGCAGCCTTCGCACCAATAATCTATATGAAGCCTTCTCGATCTCTTTCTTAAAGCTTCCTTCACTTCAGAAGGCACTTCCTGTCCGTTGAATATACATATATTCATTATAACCTCTTCTATGGACTGCATACCCATGGCGATGGAATGGATATAGGGAATATCCATCACAAATTTCAGGCATTCTTCAAAAGAGTTAAGTAAATTGCCGCCTCCGAGAGGTTTCATGCTGTAAATGCCTATGCCGTTATCATAGCACTTTTTTACCGCCGCCAGCATATCATCTACAGTTCCGTCCCCGATGCCCAAGCCTGCCTTGTTTACAAGTGGATGTATGACATCAATGCCCGGCATGGTGGCACATGCTTCAACCACTTCAACATTGTGGGTAGATACGCCCACAGCTCTTATACGTCCTTTTTCCTTTTGGGAAATATAATATTCAAAGGCTTCCCTATGACCTCTTAATGTCAGCCTGCTCTCCTGCTCATGCATAAGAAAAATATCAATAACATCACGGTCGAGCTCTTTTCTAGCCTTTTCCAGACTTTCTTCCGCGCCTTGGGCGGAATAGGCATACGACTTGGTAGCAATTACGACATCCTTGCCGGATTTCCTTACTGCCTCCCTTATATGGGCATATGTCCCGTATAGTTCTGCCGTGTCTATAAAGTTGACTCCCATTTCAAAAGCTTTGGCTATGACGTCCGATCCTTCATCCACCGACAGGTTGGACTGCAGCGGTCCTATTACAAGTCCTCCAAAACACAATCTTGATACTTCTATGCCGGTTTTACCCAGCTTAACATAATCCATTACAGTTTCACCCATTCATTTCTTTGACTATATAAGAATCGACAAAGAGTTAACAAGCACCGGAGCAAAAACTGATCCGATATCCATCTTTGTCGAATTCGATATAGTTCAAAGCCTAACAATTGTTCGACACCCCTGTTACTCTTTTACGGGTATTATTCCCTACTTTTTCTCCTCCAGATAGAATGTCAGGATCTCCTCGAGAAGCTCATCCCTCTCCAACCTTCTGATCACACTGCGCGCATTCTGATGATTGGTTATGTATGTAGGGTCTCCGGACAAAATATACCCCACTATCTGGCTTATCGGGTTATAACCCTTTTCTTTCAGAGCTTGGTAGACGCTGAAAAGAATCTCCCTGGCTTCATTCACTTTTTCTTTTTCGACTTTAAACATCATGGTTTCATTGTCTGTCATACCCAATCACTCCTTGTCAAAATATATACCATTGATGATATATATAAATACTAATACATGCAGCCAAATATTTCAACATTTTTAAGTCAACCTGGCAATACGTGTAAACCGGCTTGCATCATTATATCCCAAGCGTTCATGCCTGAAAATCCCGACCCGTAGGGAATGCAATCATCGTTTTTCTCCGGGCGGTCAAACAAGCATTCCTTCCATATAATCTTCCACGGTCCTCTCAAGCTTTACGCCGGCAATCTTCCCCTTTAAGCCGTCTTCTCCTTTGCAGATTACTTTTATATAGTTGGCAGTGTGCCCCTCGATGTATCCTTTTCTCTCTTTCATCTCCTGCTCAAACAGCACGGGCATCACCCTTCCTTCAAAGCTTTTGTGAAAACGGGCCATATTCAGCCGATTGAGCTCCATCAGCCTGTTGCTGCGTTTTTCCTTTGTCCCGGGATCCACCTGATGGTCATAGGTTGCCGCCGGAGTACCCTTCCTGGGAGAGAACCTGAAAATATGCATCTGGGAAAGAGCGATCTCTTCCAAAAACCTGTAGGTCTCTTCAAATTCCTCCTCCGTCTCGCCGGGAAAACCAACCATTACATCCGTTGTTATGGCAACATCCGGAATATTGCTCCTTAACATTTCCACTACTTTCTTATATTCTCCGGCAGTGTATTTCCTGTTCATCCTTTTTAAAGTCGCATCGCACCCGCTTTGCAGCGATATATGATAATGAGGGCACAGTTTACTCAACGTGGCGGCAGCTTCCACAAACTCCTCCGTAACGGTAGTGGGTTCTATCGAGCCAAGCCTGATCCTCTCAATGCCTTCTATATCATGTATTCTTCTCACAATGTCGAGAAGCGATGTATTTTTAATATCCTTGCCGTAGGATGCCAGATGTATGCCTGTCAGAACAACCTCCTTGAATCCGCTGTCTGCCAGCTTTTCCACCTCTTTCAGCACCTGCTCCGGCTGTTTGCTTCTTATCGGTCCCCGGGCATAGGGGATTATGCAGTAAGTGCAAAATTGGCTGCAGCCTTCCTGAATTTTCAGATAAGCTCTTGTACGGCCTTTATACACGTTTATATCCAGTTCTTCGAACTCCCTTGCTGTCATTATATTTTTTACCGCATTTATACTCTTATTATTTTCCTCAATTTTCTTAATATAATCAATAATTCTGTTCCTGTCCTTTGTTCCTATTACAAGGTTAACTCCCTCGATGCTGCTTACCTCCTCCGGAGCTGTCTGGGCATAGCATCCCATAACGACAATTATAGAATCCTCATTGTTTTTCCTGGCCCTCCGGATAATCTGCCTGGATTTTCTGTCGCTTAAATTTGTAACAGTGCAGGTATTAATAACATAAACATCCGCTTTTTCCTCAAAGTCAACCGTCTCGTATCCTTCTTTTTCAAAAATCTCCGATACAGCTTCGGTCTCGTATTGGTTAACCTTGCATCCAAGGGTATAGAAAGCTACTTTTTTCATTTGACATCCTTTCAGAATCGGAGGCTTCGAAACCTGACAAACCGGCAGCTTCATACGGCATTTCAAGCCTGACGGTCAACTGCCTGTATACGGCTTCATATAATTATAAACAGCTTCAAAAGCCCCTCCTAGAAATATCTATATATTTTGGTACAAAACTTTGTTAATTATGCACAACAAGTGGTATAATACATACAAGCAAGCTAAATCAACCACTTTATTATAATTCTTTTACAGTATTTTAACAATATCCTGATTGACTTGCAACACCAGAGAGGTTAATATTAAAGTAGATTTCAGCATATACCATATTAATGATGGCTTGTAATAAAATATAAAATAAATTGATAGGAGGTTGTTCTTCATGAAATCATTCAACATTCTTTTGAAGTCCATTAACGAGGTAAAGGACTTTGTTAACGCTGCCAACAGGTATGACTTCGACATAGACCTTACTTCCGGACGTTATGTAGTAGATGCAAAATCAATAATGGGAATTTTCAGCCTTGATCTCAGCAAACCCATAAAGGTTGAGGTTCATTCGGATAATTGCGAAAAGTTCTGCGAGGAGATTAAAAACTTCATAGTTTAATATTTATTATTTGATTTATGTCCATTATGATATAAGTCCATATAATAGAGCCAGCCATGATATAAGTTGTGGCTGGCTTTGTTTGTGCTGTAAGCTGATCAGCCGCATGCCGCTTATGGGTCGTGCTCAGATTAGCAAGCACAGCAAATCCGTTTGCATTCTCAAGATTGCTTTCATGGTGCCGGAACTGGGACACCGGTATCCGTCGAACCTCTACCCTTCATGCTGACTATTCCCATCAGACCCAGCTGTTTTTGCTTTCACCTGCAGCTTAATCCGCGGCTCAATCTTCCTCCATTTCTGCTTCCTTTTTCCGAGACTTCTTTGACTTTTTTCTTCCCGACTTTTTCCCGGTAATATGCGCCAGAACCTTTTCATCTACTGCCTTTTTCCTGGGTCTAGCCTTCTTTTCGGTCCCTTCGCTTTCATTGAGAATCTCATCGGTAAAGTCATCCTCCTGGCCGTCTTCCTGATCGTCTTCTGCCAGGACAAAATCGATCTGCCTCGTAGGAACATCAGCCCGGGCAACCTGAACCCTTACCTCGTCGCCTATGCGGTAAATCTTCCTCGTCCTTTCCCCCATAAGGCAGTACATTTTTTCATTGAACACATAGTAATCATCATCCATGCTGCTCAATCTCACCAAGCCCTCAATGGTGTTCTCCAGCTCAACAAACATGCCAAAGGAGGTTACCCCGGAAATGATACCGGTAAAGATTTCTCCTTCGTGCTGTTTCATGTATTCTACCTTCTTCAGATCCTCTGTCTCACGTTCCGCTTCATCCGCAGCCCTTTCGCGCTCAGAGCACTGCTTTGCGATTTCCGGCAGGTTCCTTTCGAGATATTCTTCCCTTTGCTCATCCATCCTGCCTTTTAGGTAGTCTTTCATTATTCTGTGGATGATGAGGTCCGGATATCTTCTTATGGGAGATGTAAAATGGGAATAATACTTGGCAGCCAAACCAAAATGTCCTGCATTATTGCTGCTGTAGCGGGCCTTTTGAAGGGACCTCAGCATTACAGTGCTTATTATCCTCTCTTCATTCTTGCCTTTTATCTTTTCAAGGAGCTGTTGCAGCGCTTTCGGATGTATCTTGTTTATTCCCTTCAGAGTATAACCCAGATTGTGCACAAACTCTGCCAGGGATTCAATTTTCTCCGGATCGGGGTCTTCATGTATCCTGTAAACAAAAGGTACATTAGCCCAGAAAAAGTGCTCTGCCACAGTCTCATTGCAAACCAGCATAAACTCTTCAATAATCTTGTTGGCTATGGTTATTTCATAGCGCTTAATATCCACCGGCTTTCCTTTTTCATCCAGGATTATTTTTGCCTCTTCAAAGTCAAAATCGATGGCTCCCCGTTCAAATCTCCTCTGCCTGAGGATTAAAGCCAGCTCCTGCATTTTTTGAAAATCGTCCACCAGGTATTCATAGCGTTTTATCAACTCTTCATCTTTTTCCACCAATATCTTATATACATTGGTGTAAGTCATCCTCTCATCTATATTGATGACGCTTTCAAATATTTCATGATCGATTACCTTGCCTTTTCTGTCGATGTCCATCATTACCGTAAAGGCCAGCCTGTCCACCTTCGGATTAAGGCTGCATATTCCGTTGGACAGCTTTTTAGGCAGCATTGGTATTACCCTGTCCACAAGGTACACGCTTGTACCTCTTTTGAGGGCCTCTTTGTCCAGAGGGGAATTTTCCGTTACATAATAGCTTACGTCGGCTATATGCACTCCAAGCCTGTAATTTCCGTTGGGCAGCACTTCAATGGAAACTGCATCATCCAAATCCTTGGCATCTTCACCGTCAATGGTAACCATCCTGAGATTTCTTAGATCCCGCCTGCCTTTTATCATATCCTCGGAAACCACATCCGGTATTGCCTCGGCTTGCCGGATTACCTCCTCCGGAAATTCTTCCTTGAGCTCATAGGCTTTAATAATCGACACAATATCATTGCCCGGGTCATCCTTATCCCCAATGACTTCAATTATCCTGCCTTCGGCATTCCTTCTCTTTTCCGGCCACTTTACGATCTCCGCCACCACTTTATACCCGCTTTTTGCATTGTTAAATTCATCCTTGGGAATGAAAATGTCACCGGATATACGGGTATCATCGGGAACCACAAAGCCAAAATACCGGCTGCTTTCAAAGGTGCCGACCACCGTTTTGTTAGCTCTTTTTAAGATTCTTACAACTTCGCCTTCGGCTTTTCTATCCCCTATTATCTTTTTATTCACCCGCGCCACGACCCTGTCATTATGCATTGCACCGTTCAGGCCATCGGCAGGTATGAAAATGTCCTTTATCTCCTCGTCGTCAGGTATGACAAAACCATAGCCTCTTTCGTTTCCCTGTAGCGTTCCTACCACCAGATTCATCTTCTCCGGTATTCCATACCTGTCCTTTTTGGTTTTGAAAATCTTGCCCTCAGTTTCCAGCTCATCCAGAATTGCCTTCAGTTCATCCTGATCGGATTTGGGCACTCCAAGGATGTAGGCCAGCTCCTTAAAAAGCATGGGCTTATAGGCTTCTTCCGTCATAAATTCCAGTATTTTTTGCTTTCTGTCTTCCATCACAATCTCCTCGTTCGACAATCTATTTATAATTACACTATGTAGTTTATTATTCTCCTTTTGTGTCTGTAATAAACAAAAAAGCTATGTATTTGTACATAGCTTCCTTTCTTTCGGTATCCTATTATTAAGCTTTTTATGAATTAGCTATCAAAACATACAAAGCCAGTGAGGTCACAAGAAATGCAATTGCAGCAAAACCAGTATATTTGCTGAGCATGGCATCTATCGTCTTTCCTTTGTTCTTTCCGAAGAAAGTTTCAGCTCCTCCAGCTATGGACCCTAAACCTGCCGATTTTCCCGACTGCATCAACACTATAACAACTATCGACAACGAAAAAATTATATGGAGAATATTCACAATTACTCTGAGTGCTGTCAAAAAAAACACCTCCCGAAAAATTCACAAATAATATTCTAGCATACTAATAAATAAAAAACAAGCTGAAGCCAGCTTGTTTTTTATTTATATAAACAATTATTTGTTCTTAAGATTGAACCATGCATCCAGTCCGGGATACTCAGCAACCTCACCCAGTTCTTCCTCAATCCTGAGCAGCTGATTGTACTTAGCAACACGGTCTGTTCTGGAAGGGGCACCGGTCTTGATCTGTCCAGCATTGGTAGCCACTGATATATCAGCTATTGTAGCATCCTCAGTCTCACCGGACCTATGGGATGTAACAGCTGTATATCCGGCTCTGTTAGCCATCTGTATAGCATCCAGGGTCTCGGTAAGGGTTCCTATCTGGTTAACCTTGATGAGGATGGAGTTGGCAACTCCCATATCTATACCTTTCTTAAGCCTTTCTGTGTTGGTTACGAAGAGGTCGTCTCCAACCAGCTGAATCTTCTTGCCCAACCTTTCGGTGAGGAGTTTCCAGCCTTCCCAGTCTTCTTCAGCCACACCGTCTTCCAGGGAGATGATGGGGTATTTGTTTGCCAGCTCTTCCCAGAAAGCCACCATTTCTTCTCTGGTCTTCTTGATGTCGCTCTTCCAGAAATAGTAGGTGCCTTCAGGCATATTTCTCTTCTTAGCTTCATCGTACATTTCTGTGGAAGCTGCGTCAATAGCGATTCTGAAGTCTGCTCCCGGCTTGAAGCCTGCTGCTTCGATAGCTTCCATTATCACCTGAATAGCCTCTTCATCGCTCTTTAAGTTAGGTGCAAAACCGCCTTCATCACCTACGGCAGTATTGTAGCCTTTTGATTTGAGAACGCTCTTTAAGCTATGGAATACTTCCGCACACATCCTCAAAGCTTCCTTGAAGCTTGTAGCGCCTACAGGCATGATCATGAATTCCTGTATATTTACGCTGTTGTCGGCATGCTTTCCACCGTTCAGGATGTTCATCATAGGTACAGGCAAAATTTTAGCATTGGTTCCGCCTATGTATTTGTAAAGGCTTACTCCCAGAGCTTCTGCAGCCGCTTTGGCAACAGCGAGGGAAACACCAAGAATAGCATTGGCACCCAGCTTTGCTTTATTGGGTGTGCCATCCAGCTCTATCATTTTCTTGTCTATGGCTACCTGGTCAAATACATTCATGCCTTCTATTTCAGGAGCAATGATGTTGTTAACGTTGTCAACAGCCTTTTGAACACCTTTGCCGAGGTATCTGGATTTGTCTCCATCCCTCAATTCTATAGCCTCAAAAGCTCCGGTTGAAGCTCCTGATGGTACAGCAGCCCTGCCTATGAAACCTCCTTCTACTATAACTTCAACCTCAACGGTCGGATTGCCTCTTGAATCAAGAATTTCTCTAGCGAATACGCTTTCAATCGCCTGATATTGTGTCATCGTTAAATCTACCTCCTCTAAGTATCTTAGTTAACATTTTATAGCGCACTCCAGGCTGTAATTTTCATAAATTAAAGCGCTGTGTATATGGTAAGCCGCTCTGTGTTTAAGATGGCGGCATCCATTCTGACAATAATAGGATATCGCATGTATATAAAAAAGTAAATAAGTTTTGATAATATTTTATCAATACAGTTATTTTACCCATATTAAGAAAATATATCGCTTTTTATCATCATATATTTTCTTACCAACCTATTGGATTTATTATAATTTACTTTTTGATCAACGATTTTCCTGTCATCTCTGCCGGCTTTTCCAATCCCATTATGTCCAGCATGGTCGGTGCCAGGTCGGCAAGCCTTCCTTCGCTGAGCTCAACATCGCCAAGACCTACTGCAATCAAAGGCACCACATTGGTGGTATGGGCGGTAAAGGCACCACCGGTCTCATAATCTATCATCTGCTCCGCATTGCCGTGATCCGCAGTGATGAGCACCACACCGTCCTGTGCCCGAACTGCATCCACTATCTTGCCTATGCACTGGTCAATAGCCTCAACTGCAGCTTTCGCCGCATCGAAAACTCCGGTATGACCAACCATGTCACAGTTAGCGAAGTTCAGAATAATCACATCATATTTTTTGGATTCAATTCTCCTGAGAGCTTCCTCGGTAACTTCAAAAGCGCTCATTTCAGGCTTGAGATCGTAAGTTGCCACCTTCGGGGAAGGTATGAGAGCCCTGTCCTCACCTTCATAAACGGTTTCCACACCGCCGTTGAAGAAGAATGTAACGTGAGCATATTTTTCTGTCTCGGCTATCCTCAGCTGAGTATAACCTTTCTTGCTTATATATTCTCCAAAGGTATTGGTCAGGCTTTCCGGCTTGAAAGCCACTTCTACATTAGGCATCGTCTTGTCGTACTGGGTCATGCAAACATAGAATACAGGGAAAAATCCATTCTGTCTTTCAAAACCGTTAAACTCAGGATCCACAAATGTTCTGGTGATTTCCCTCGCCCTGTCCGGCCGGAAATTGAAGAAGATGATGGAGTCGTTCCTGCCTATGGTGGCTACAGGTTTTCCATTCTCAACAATAACCGTGGGTTTTACAAATTCATCCAGTTCCTGTCTCGCATAGGATTCCTCCACCGCCTGAATCGCGCTTTCAGCAGTTAAACCCTGGCCCAAAACCATGGCGTCATAGGCGAGCTTTACCCTTTCCCAGCGATTATCCCTGTCCATGGCATAATATCTACCCATTACGGAAGCTATCTTTCCCACGCCAATAGCATCAAGCCTGTTTTCCAGCTCCTTCACATACTCTAGCGCGCTGTCCGGCGGAACATCCCTACCATCAAAGAAGCAGTGTATATATACATCCTTAAGTCCCTGCTTTTTGGCCAGTTCCACCAGAGCATAGAGGTGGGTATTGTGGCTGTGGACTCCTCCATCGGATAAAAGCCCGTATAAATGCAGCTTGGAGTTATTTCTCTTGCAGTTTTCCACCGCATCAAGAAACTCCTTCTTTTCAAAGAAGTCGCCGTCTTCTATGGACTTGGTTATTCTAGTGAGCTCCTGGTATACTATCCTTCCTGCGCCGATGTTGGTATGACCCACTTCCGAGTTACCCATCTGGCCTCTGGGAAGGCCTACATCCATTCCGCTGGTATGTACAACGGTATTGGGATATTCCTTAAGCAACCTGTCTATATTTGGCTTGTACGCAGCCTTGATGGCATTGCCTTCTTCCCTTTCGTTTATACCGAAGCCGTCTAAAATCATCAATGTTATCAATTGCTTTCCTTTCATATTTTACACTCCATTCAGTAGCTATTATATTTGTCCAAATTTAAACTTTATTTGTTACCATTTTAACATTTTTATCATGTCTGATGCAAAAAAATTTTTCAATCTCTAGTTCATACTAGAAATTCATCAAAAAGACATACATCAATTCCAAATGAAAATATAGCCTGTCCGATAAAGCGCAGCTTGCCATACAAGCTGCGCTTTATTCAAAACTCCTTTTCTACTTCTACAGGCCCATCATGAATTCATAAGTCATGTCACCAAAGGAAGGCAGCCATTCATGGCCGAAATCCGGATAGATTACCATATCCTTCGGCGCTGTTATTTTATTGTATACTGCAAACTGTGTGGACGGCGGGCATATAGTGTCCATCAACCCTGTTCCCATAAGCACCTGGCCTTTTATCCTCTTTGCCAGATACTGCACATCTATATAGCCAAGCCTTGTAAATATCTCCTCTTCACGCTTGTGGGTAGGGTCAAAATGCCGGAAAAAGTCTTTCAGTTCGGCGTAGGCATTTTGTGCGAGGTCCATCTCCCATACTCTTTTGTAATCACACAAGAAGGGATAAATCGGAGCCAGCCGCTTTATACGCGGTTCCAAAGCAGCGCATACCAGAGTCAAAGCACCGCCCTGGGAGCCACCCATGGCACCTACTCTGTTTTCATCCACTTCCGGGAAGCTCATGACGATGGAAGCCAGCTGGGCTGTATCCAGAAAGATATGCCTGAACAGCATATTCTCCGGTGAATCATCCAGACCTCTTATGATATGTCCGTGAAATGTGTTTCCTTTCACTCCCCCGACATCCTCTGAAATTCCGCCCTGACCCCGGCAGTCCAGCACTGCCACTGAAAAGCCGCTGGCCACATAATTGAGTTTGTCATTCCAGTCTCCGGAGCTTCCCGTATAACCGTGAAACTGTATAACAGCGGGGTGAGGTTCGGTGCTGTTCTTAGGTCTCAAATACTTTGCATGTATCCTGGCCCCTCTCACTCCTGTAAAAAAGAGATCAAAGCACTCTGCACATGGTGCCTGAAACTTGCTGGGTATAAGCTCCACCTGAGGGTCCAGGGATTTCATTTCTGCGATGGAAGCATCCCAAAAAGCATCAAAGTCGTCGGGACATGGATTGATACCCTGATATTTTTTCAATTCCTCTAATGGCATATCTACTATCGGCATAATCTTTACCTCATTTCCCTACTTTTTAGAATATAATCGATATTATTCTACACGAAGCATAGTCGATATTATTCTACATGAAACAGTAAACTCCTTTTTGCATATGGATAAAATTATATGAATAAAATTCAGATTTGGTATCTGTTCGCTGCCTTCTCACACCTTCACCTATGAAAAAACCTGTACCAGAACAACATAGCCTGGTATAAGTTCAAGCTTCTCATATTATCATATATGACTAAAAACACCCCACCGGCCATATTCAGCCAGTGAGGTGTTTTCTAATCCGGAAATAAATCTATTATATCCTGATATATCAGCTAATCGCTATTATTTATTATATCTTGCTATCTTTGTGAAGTCGTCGAGCTTAAGGCTTGCTCCGCCTACAAGACCACCGTCTATATCGGACATGGAGAAGAGATCGGCAGCATTTTCGGCGTTGACGCTTCCACCGTATTGAATACGTACAGCCTCAGCAGTATCTTCACCATAGAGGCTCTTGATTGTATTCCTGATTATGCCGCATACTTCATTTGCCTGCTCGTTGGTTGCAGTCTTACCAGTTCCGATAGCCCAGATAGGTTCATAAGCTATAACAAGCTTTTTAACCTGGTCTGCGCTGAGGCCCTTAAGCGCTATCTTAACCTGGTATCTTATGAGGTCTTCGGTTACTCCCTGTTCTCTCTGGGTAAGGGATTCCCCAACACAGATGATGGGGGTCAGACCATATTTAAATGCAGCATGAACTTTCTTGTTGACGGTTTCATCCGTCTCTGCGAAATACTGTCTTCTTTCGCTGTGGCCTATTATTACATAGTCAACACCCAAGTCTGCCAGCATAGGTCCTGAAACCTCACCGGTAAAAGCACCTTTTTCTTCCCAATGCATATTCTGAGCGGCAACCTTTATATTGGAGCCTTCAACAGCTTTTTTAACTGCAGGCAGGCAAACAAAGGGAACACCTACTACCACTTCAGTATCTGCATCGGCAACCCTTGGCTTCAATGCTTCTACAAATTCTACCGCTTCACTGGCAGTCTTGTTCATCTTCCAGTTTCCTGCAGCTATCTTTTTCCTCGGGTTTTTATCCATCAAAACAGCTATACCGGGGAGAACCTTTCCTTCAAGGAATTCCAGGGATGCTCCACCACCGGTGGAAATATGTGTTATCTTATCAGCAAAGCCCAATTGTTCAATGGCTGCAGCAGAGTCTCCTCCACCAACTATTGAAATGGCACCGGATTCAGCAACTGCACGGGCGATTTCCTTAGTACCGGTAGCAAAATTCGGGAACTCGAAAACTCCCATAGGACCATTCCAAACTATTGTCTTGGATTTCTTTATTTCCTTGGAGAACTGCTCAATTGTGAGGGAACCGATATCCATTCCCATCCAACCATCAGGCATTGCATCGGAAGGAACATACTTATACTCGGTGTCGTTCTTGAATTCCTTACCAACTATGCTGCCTATCGGAAGCATAAGTTTTACGCCTTTCTTTTCAGCTTTTTCCATCAGGCTCTTTGCCAGATCCAGCTTGTCATTTTCACAGATGGAATCGCCAATCTTGTATCCTTTTGCTTTCAGGAAGGTATATGCCATTCCTCCGCCTATAATCAGAGTATCCACCTTGTCCAGAAGGTTTTCTATAACACCGATCTTATCGGAAACTTTTGCTCCACCAAGTATGGCTGTAAACGGCCTTTCGGGGTTGGAAAGGGCTTTGCCCATGAATTCGATTTCCTTCTTTATAAGGTAGCCGCATACTGCAGGGAGATAATCAGCCAGGCCTGCCGTGGATGCATGAGCCCTGTGGGCAGTTCCGAAAGCATCGTTAACATAAATTTCAGCCAGGCTTGCCAGTTCTTTTGCAAAAGCCGGATCATTCTTTTCTTCTTCCTTATGGAATCTTACATTCTCCAGCATCAAAACTTCACCGGGTTTCAAAGCTGCAGCTTTAGCCTTTGCATCTTCTCCGATGACATCCTTTGCCATTATAACTTCCTTGCCCAGAAGTTCGCTTAATCTTACAGCTGTCGGTTTCATGCTGTACTTTTCTTCAAAGCCGTTCTTGGGCCTTCCCAAATGGGAAACAAGAATTGTTTTGGCGCCTTTGTCAACAAGGTATTTTATTGTAGGCAGGGCTCCTACTATTCTTTTATCATCCGTTATATTCCTGTTCTCATCCAACGGGACATTGAAGTCAACTCTTACTATGACCTTTTTGCCGCTAACATCAATATCTTCGATGGTCTTTTTGTTTAGCATACTCATTTTTTTCACTCTCCTGTTATGTATTTATTATAAAAGAAGGCACTCCTAAACCCTCAAGACTACCTTACAAGAAAGGCTTGCCCTCCTTGCTTTATATTTGAAAATTCTTCCCAAAGTGCATAATTGTTATTCGGGTTAACCGTTTACATTTTACATCTTTTTGCCTTTATTTTCAATAGGCGCAAGGAAATTAATCAAATTTTTAACAAACCCTTCATATGACTGCTTCTCTAGACAGATGCCGGTTTCATTATATAAAGAGCCCTCTCCCTTTAACCATAAACGTGAGAGTGGCTCTTTTAAATGGTTTTGCGAAAAGCCGCATTACTGCAGCATTATTGGTAAGGAGAGAGCTTGAGAACAAAAAGTTTTCCTGAAATGCAAAAGTCCGGTTTGGATTCAAACCGGACTTATCAGTATCTTTAATTATTTAGCGTCAACTTCAGCCATGTGGCAAATCAGGTCAACAACCTTGTTGGAATAACCCCACTCATTGTCATACCAAGCGATGAGTTTTACAAAGTTGTCATTCAAGGATATACCTGCTTTTGCGTCAAATATTGAAGTACGAGGATCACCTATGAAATCTGATGATACTACTTCGTCTTCAGTGTATCCGAGGATACCCTTTAATTCATTTTCTGAAGCTTTCTTGATAGCAGCCTTGATTTCCTCATAAGTTGCAGGCTTTTCAAGACGGCAGGTCAAGTCTACAACAGATACATCAGGAGTAGGAACTCTCATGGACATACCTGTGAGTTTTCCGTTCAAATCAGGAATAACCTTTCCAACAGCTTTTGCAGCACCTGTGGATGAAGGAATTATATTAGCTGCAGCTGCACGGCCGCCTCTCCAGTCTTTCTTTGAAGGACCGTCAACAGTCTTCTGAGTAGCTGTGTAGGAGTGAACTGTTGTCATCAGACCTTCAATGATTCCAAAGTTTTCATGAACAACCTTAGCCAAAGGAGCAAGACAGTTGGTTGTGCAGGATGCGTTGGATACTACGTTCATATCCTTGGTGTATGTGTTGTGGTTAACGCCCATAACGAACATCGGAGCATCCTTTGAAGGAGCGCTTATAACAACTTTCTTTGCTCCACCCTTGAAGTGAGCTGATGCCTTAGCAGTTTCTGTGAACACACCGGTTGATTCAACTATGTACTCAGCTCCGCAGGAAGACCATGGAATCTCCTCAGGGTTCATAGCTGCAAATACGGAAATTTCCTTTCCGTTAACAACCAGCTTGTCACCTTTTACTTCAACTGTTCCATCGAACTTGCCATGTACAGTATCATATGTCAACATATATTTCATGTACTCAAGATCGATGAAGGGATCGTTTATACCTTTAACTTCAACATTAGGGTTTTTAATTGCAGCCCTAAAAACAAGACGGCCTATACGACCAAAACCATTAATACCTATCTTTACTGCCATTTTTCCGACCTCCTTAGCAATTTATTTATAATAGCCGCATTTTGCAGCCAGATGCAGTAAACATTCCATATGGGATTTTTTACATCAAAGTTTATTTTACATTATTTATAGTATTATTTCAATAGATATGCGGAAATTTAATTTATTTTTTAACAAAGTGCGCACCCATACAGATATATATTCTACCGAATCGGAAAAAATTATGCACGCAAGGATGGGAGCTTCTTTTGAGGAAGGTCAAATCTTTATAGCTTCAAAAGGAATAATCATTCTTTATGATGACATATATCCAGTATGACGTGCCCTGTTCACCAGGAGTTGTAAACCTGGGACAGCCATAACGTTCAAAAACCGCCATGCTCCTTTTTCATCAGGCATAATTTTATAGCCTTCTTCCTTCAGCTTTTCTATACATCTATACTCTTTAGAGCAAACATCTATACATATGGTCTTTCATCAATGTAGTAGACCCGGTGCCCTTTATTCTCTTTAAGACCGATGGACTGATAAAACTCTTCCTCGCAATCTTCAACTATATAAGCACTTATAAAGGTTGCGCCCATCCTCCTTAACTCATTTATCAGAATATCGCCCATTTTTTTGCCGATTCCAAAAGCATCCTTTTCAATTAAAGAGCCGTTTTCATATTTCAAACCTTTCCCCTGCAATTCCAGCTCCAGACAAAACTCCATTATTACCCCCGAAAGGCCATCAAACATGGCACGGGCAATACCTACCAATTTCTCGCCCTGGAAAGCTCCAATTATTATGCTGCTATGATTTAAAGGCTTTGCTGCCGTCTCTTTTCCATAGCCAACCTCACAAATATCATTTCTTACATAAAAGTCCCATAATTGGTCAGCGGATATTTTAGGATTAACCTCTATCACTATATCCATATCCATAAATTATACCTCCCTCTTTTGAACTAAAGCTTTCTGCACCGGCTATCCTGCCATTATTCCCGCGCCGGAATATAAAGAATGAAATCTACAAGCCAAACCAGCTTAACTACAGCCTTAAATTGTTTTTGTCACCATTATATACCATTGGGTATGCTTATGCAATAATAAACGAACATTTGTTCATTCCTGTATCACTTTGAAAATTTTTAATCGCAATTCATCAATGGATGGACTATAGTCGTTTGTAGTATCAATAAAAAAGGTGGGCACATCTAATCTCGGTTCACCATAGGGTTTTACCTCTGCTTTATATCCTTTCCTTGTGAGATCGACACCTTCATCGCCATGGAAATATTCTCTCATCGGATTATCCAGCCCACGGCTAATATATCTTTTTTGGGCAATTTCATCCTCAACCTTGCATATCAGCATGAAGATTTTAGCTTTACTTTTAAGCGCCTCCAGCTTCGATTCCCATACTTTATGCTGAAAAGCCGCCTCTGCTATTAAAGACACATTACTATCCAAAAGGTTTTTGACTGTGGCGAAAAAAATATCAGTTACAACTTTATTCGTATCATCAGGCAACTCTGAATGCCGTTTCTGAAATGTATTTACATATCCCTCCTTTATCTCATCCCGGGAAATTAACGGCAGATACAATTCACTGCTCAGCTTCTTAGAAAATGTTGTCTTCCCCGAACCCGGTCTGCCTGTGACCACTAACAAGTACGGTTTTATCATTCTTTATCTCTCCTTTTTAATTACTGCCATATGCATATATGTAAAATTACCCATGATGCTTTGAATGTGTTCTTGCGCCGGACCAATGAATCTTCTATTTAAGATATGTAAATACATATTATCAAGGGGTGAGATAGAAATATTCATTTGGTACACCTTCCATTTCAGATTTGCTATATATTGTATTCTACATTTTACATCTGAAGTCCTACCAAAACGTTGATTTTGAAGCTTTCATGCCTTTGATTTTCAGAGAAGCAGTAATCAGGCCTGAACAATGCGCTTTAAAGCATTAATGTCAGTTGTGCAAAATGCCGAATGTGAGTTAAACCATTATAATGCTCACTTATTATTTCATAACCCGACAAAGTTAAGAAACAGTTCTTTATACACATTTAGTACAATACCCATAATGCCTTCCATAGACAATGGAAACCAAATATAGTACTCATCTTATGCAGTTGAACATTTCACGATCGATTCACAATCATTAATGATTATTAATAATCGTTCACGTATTTTAATGAAAATTCAAAAAACAATATTGCAATTCATGAATATTCATGATATAATATGAACAAATATGAATAGTGTCGACACTGATTATCTTAATAACAAGAAAGGAGAAGATTCTATGTTTATTGAGGAAAGGCATCGGGCAATTCTCGATATCATTTCTACAAAGGGCAGAATATCTATTGCAGAGATACAAGAGAAGTTTAATATTTCTGATGATTCGGCAAGGCGGGATTTGAGAATACTGGAAGAAAAGGGGCTCTTAAAGAGAACCCATGGCGGCGCAATTCCCGTAAGGCAGGTCGCCTTCGGCAAGCCACCCAAAACCACATGCAAAGATATCACAGAGGTTAAGGAAAACTATCTGGCCATAGCCAAAAAAGCGGTTTCAATGATAAAGGATAATGACGTAGTATTTATCATGCAGGCAACCGTCGGATATTTTATGGCGCAAAACTTGCCTGATAACATCCGAATTCGCGTGGTTACAAACTCAATAATTATAGCAGAAGAACTAAGAAAAAAGGATAATATATCCGTAATCCTTTTGGGCGGAGAAATGGATAACAAAGGAACTTGTTATGATGCCTTCGCCATCGACATGATCAGGCGGTTGAGGTTTGACAAATCTTTTATCACGGCAGCCTGCATTTCACCGAAATTTGGCTTGTCCATCCAAAAATCTCAGGCAATAGGATTTTGGAACGCAGTAATCGACAGTTCGAAAGAAACCATAGGGCTGTTTCCAACAGAGAAAATCGGATTTGAATCAGTAGTCAGCATTTGCCCGGCCAACAGGCTGGATATACTGGTTACCGACTGGGATGCACCGGAGGAGGATTTAAAGGCTTTTGACGAGCAAGGAATCAAGATCGTAGTGGTGGATAAGGAATAGCTTCGGAGCGGGATTCCCGCTCCGTTCCAGATTCCGGGACAGAAAAGAGCCAAAGGCTTTTACAGCAGCTCTTTTAATTCAAGGGCTCTTTTATAGAGCTTATCAAATTCACACCCGCAGCTGCCGCATTCTTTATCCGCCTGCTCAATAGCTGAAATTAACGCATTTTTGTCTCCTCTTCCCTCCAGCCAAGCTTTTGCGGGAGCATCAATCAAATCCCAGCCTGACTCCGCAAATTTTGTCATAATGGCTTTCAGTTCATTCTCATGCTCGTTCATTGTAAGTCCCCCTTTTCCTTTAGCTGCATCATGACTGACGCAGCATTATTTCATTCTTAATTCTGTTCAGGTACTTTATCATGGCATCTTCCTCCCTCTGGTTGTAAACATAACCGCCATACTCAGCGACACGCAAGGCTGCTGTGTGAAATAAGTCGCAGGCAGTAAAAACAGAAGCCCAGAGGTTCTCATAGTTGCTATCCGAATATGTTTGGGAATACATTGCATACAAATCCGGTGGCAGATGTTTTTTGAAGTACTTGCCAAACTTCCCGGCGGAAACTGAAAAATTCGTATTGATACCAATATACCATTCAATCATTTTGTTTAACATATCCCGGACATAATCATTGAACATCTTCATAGCATACGGCAATTCATCCCTGGCAATACCTTTTCCAACATTGTTCAGGCACCACCAGAACTCATTGCAACAGTCTGCAAACAGCTTTTCGGTCGGAGGCTTGATGTGCCAGTGTTTATCAGTTGGTGCAGGCAGCGGAGGCAAAGTCCCGTCTTTGTCCAAAAGCACAATCGCCGGCTCACCGTCATCAACATAAGGAGCATATTCAATGCTCAAATCAATTCTATTCCCATCGTCAAAAATCATTAAATATGCAAAATGCCCATCTCCTTCAGGCGGAATTAACGACATGTTTTCCGGCATTTGCAGTATAGCAGGCTTTCCAAAATTCTTTTCAATCCATTCCACGTTGTTGTAAAAAGGCTTTATGTCCTTTACAAAGTAAGTGATGTCATAGTCCTGATATTTGTCCCTGGGAACAGTGGGATTAGCCCGGGAGCCAACCATTAAAACAGCTCGAATCCGATCATCTGCCTTGGCAACACCAATTATCAGATCCATCATTTCTTGTTCACTGCGCATAGCAACACCTCATTCGCAAACTAAAACATGACGGTTATTTTTTCTTATTTCTGATAAGAAAGAGCACTAACATTATTGCATCTGCTGTTCCCAAAATAAAAGCAGAGGCAAAAAATAATAATGATTTCATTTCATATTGCAGATTATGAAGCCCGCCTACTCCATCCGTTGGGTTTTCGATAATATTAAAGTTGAAATACAGCCCTAACGCCAGACATAAAGCAAAAAGAGCAAGCAACAACAGCATTACACATTTAAATGTCTTGTTTTTCATTGTCAATCTCCTGGCAAATTTCTTAATTTATACGTATACTGCAGCACTATTTATCAATCCTCTTTATCACATTATCAATTAAAGGCTATAACTTCAAATTTCAATTTGCTGCAGATTTCGTTGCCAATTTTTTTGATAAGTTTGCAGACTCTTAACGAAGTACTATTATCCTTTGCATGCATTATATTTGATGCCGATATACATGCTATCTTTTTGCCCACTTCAAATGCTTATAATCCCTTCCATGCTATACCTCATGTCTGCCTCCTCATTATGATCCTTTGGCCGAGCTGTAATCTTCCTTTAATATGGCATACATTTTAACATCCCAAGAAGTGTCTCCAAATTTAAAATACTGCCTCAATGTCCCCTCATATATCATCCCAGACTTCTTAAGCACCCGTTCAGAAGCCGGATTGCTCGTCAGCGCCTGAACACGATTCAGGGACAGGGCATCAAAGCAATATGCAATTATTGCTTTGACAGCTTCGGTTGCATAACCCATATTTCTATAACTTTTATTTATCCAATAGCTTATTTCGGCTCTGGCGAAAAACTCCAAGACATCAAGAGTAATTGAACCAATCAGTTTATTTGAACTTTTTTCAGCTACGGCCAATGTGCGAACCTTACCGGACTGGTATTCCTGCAATAAAAGCTGAATATAACCCTGAACTTTATCAATAGCAGTGAAACCGTTGCTATACATTTGGTGAACCAGTGGACATTCCATGGCTTCCAACAAATCCGCATCATCGGTTTTTTCAAACTGGCGGATTATTAGATTTTTCGTTTCCAAAACCATTTTTACACCTCAAATAATATGAGCAATTTTTAGCTCATCTTATAAAATATATGTAATTTATCTGTTTTAGTACATCTCTCCCTGATATCCATACAACATCTGCTTTCTCTAAGCCTTCGTGATTATAATATTTCTTTAGTCTTTGAATAAAATCACCTGTAAAACCCCTTAGAAAGCCACTTGTCAAAAAAATACTTTCATTTTTCTCCTACTTTAAATCACAGCTTATACGAATTTGCGTTACTCTGCCAATGACATATTAAAGCTAAAAGCATCACAAATACTGTCATATCCCCATTTTTTAACTGCAAAGCGATATAATGCACGAGCATGAATTCTATCATGCCAGATAAATCGTCTTAATACTTTCGCTGTAGTCCAATATTCATTATCAATAAATACAATCGGATTGCTCATGGCATTTTTATCTGATTCGATTAGCTTTAGACATTGAATACGGTTTGCAATCAAATCGTTTCTATCCCCTGAAAAATCGATATTAATTCTACTCAGATAATAGGCTTTGACTTTATCAACATGTGATAGCATTTCTTTGGCATTAGCTGGCACTTTCCCATAAAAAGTTGTCCTGATTTTAGAAATATCATTGCACTCTTTATCAGGTATTGAATCATAGAGTTTTTGAAAATCCTCCGCTGATTTTAAAGCCAGCATTTTTAATTGCTGAAAATAAGCTATATCCAAATCCTTATCCCTTATAGTTAATATTTCTGTATCACCATCATCAAGCTGCGCATTAGTTGTCTCTTTTTGAACAATCTCAATTTCATATTCTTTATTATGAGTTTTTCCTATCCAACTTTTATACATCCTTACTTCATCTGTAACTTTTGTGATTGCATCCTTCAATTTTTCAGCCCGTGTAAATGCTCCCGGCATATCTATAAGATGAATCATCGTCCCTTTATGGTTTTCCTCTACAGCTAACCGAATTAATTCTGCCATTATGAAATTCATTCCTTTCATAATCTTGCTTTATCATACTCAAATAAACTTCAGCACTTATGCCATTTTTGTTAAATTGCCATAAAGATTCCACGCACATGCGGGCTTCCCACTGCCATGGACACCTTCGAAATCTACAAACCTTGTTTTGACAGCAATAACCCCTTTCTCATTTTGCCTGACATCCTTGCTGCCACTTAGAGCATGAACACATAGTTCTCTAACTGGGGCTGCGAATCAAGCCGCACCCCAAAAGGCAAAGCCGGACATTACTATAAAACTAAACAACAGTAAACTGTTCTGACTTAAAATTGCTGTAATATCTGCCTTCTTGGGCGGTAAATCTTAATACACAGTAATCCGGATCATGCACGCCTTCCGAATAATACATGGTGTCCCCTTCCCGCCAGATCATTTCTTTGCTTTCGTTATCTTCAAGAACCTCCATTGTTCCCTTCAACATCACACCTCTGAAGAAGCGCCTGTCGCAAAAATATATGCAGGCCTTTGGGTTTTTTCTGTATTGACTGACACGCATAGATGATGTATTGGTTGAAAAATAAAAGTATTTGATCCCTTCTCTCTTTCTGGGAGGAAGCATCGCTTTTGTGTTTGGAAAACCATCGTCATCAATGGAGCTAATAAAGGCCACTCCTTGCTTATCAATCAAGTTCCCAATTGTTTTTTCCACATCCCTGATCATAAAGCACCTCCGATAAAATACTTGTCCTTTATCTCAAAACGCTGTTGTCAGAATGGGAATCCTCCATTAATCTCTGTCCGCAGATATTCCGGACATGCTTCAACCATTTCAAAAAGCATTTGAAAAGATGACTCCGACTTACGGTTGATGATTTTCAAAATGGTATTCCGACATGAATTTTCCCACACTTTCCAAGCTAATATTTTTGCTTTCTTGTACGAAGCCAACACTTAATCTTCAACCAGATTACAACGACAATCTATAAATTCAGCCCGTCAGATGAATGAAATGATAGGAATAACCTTGCCATTTACTTCTTTACAATTGGTACCCATAGCTCATTGTCCGGATCATGCCCAGGTGGATAATGGCATTCTATGCAAGGCAGGTTTGCGAGTTCATAGCCTGAGGTCGGAAGCCATTCTGAGTATAATCTCTTCCATGCATCTATAACATTTGGAAAAACTGCCCATAAGCCAGATGGTATTATTAAAACCTCCATACCTTCAGGAACGACCCCATCATATCTTACTCCCATGAAGTAATCGAACTCTTCATCCATTATAGCAGCTTCTTTCCCGCAAATGCCCAAAAGGCTTTCTAACTTGCATTTTGGATTTTCCCAGGACATGTCAATAAGCTTTTGCATAAATCCATCTTTTTTAGAGCCATTCCAAAGGGCAGGTATCTCTTCAAAAGCTTTTTTAGTATTTACGGTTTTTCTTTTCCCAACAATCCTTAATTCGAAATCAAGCTCTTCCAATCTGTACTCCATTTCCATATCTCCCTTGATTATTATTTGAAAGGACATTCGGGGAAAGACTTTTAATTGAACTCCTTTTTCACGTGCTTCTGATGGCTTGACTCCATGCATATTTTGAAATGCACGTGCAAAAGAATCCGGGGAATCATAACCATATTTGAGAGCTATGTCTATGACTTTTTCATTGCTATTTTGCAAATCAAAAGCCGCAAGGGATAGTCTCCTTCGCCTTATGTACTCGGACAAAGTAACTCCTGTCACCGCAGCAAATAATCTTGAAAAGTGATAGGTTGAACAACAGGCAGCCTTCGCGGCCTCAGAATAGTTTATATCCCCTGTCAGATTCTCCTCAATATAGTCAATTGCCCGGTTAGTTCTTTCAACCCAATCCATCCGCTGCCCCTCCTAATAATACTTTATATGGATATGGAGAAAACCTCTCGATATTTCTTGCACTAAATTGCAGGATGTGTGAAGTACCACGCCTGTGTAGACATAAAATAATGAATGCTTATACTTAAATTATTCTTGTATAACGGTCTTATTTTTAGATTTTAGCATATTATACCATATATTTCATTCTAAATATATAATGGCATTCATTATGTTCATATTTTGGCAAATTTAATACAAAATTGCCAATAAAAAAGCAGGATGCCTCCCCTTAAATCTTATGAAGAGGAAACACCCCGCCAGACGGCACTTGCACAATGCCCTGATATTCACTCAATAGCATTGATGTACCGGACAGCCGGCATATAACAGAATCCATCAGCTGATAGGCTGATTCAGTATAATCAAATAGCTTCTCTTCCAATTCACAATATGTTATACTTCCTTATCATCATCACAGGATTGTATGAAAGCTTTGCCTTTCTTATACCCTCTATGCCAAGGTCCTGTTCTCTGTTTATATACATCGTATCCTTCCATTCATGCTCGCAGAACTGCTGGTTTATAAAGGTATAAAGTCCATGAATGGCACTGTTGGCCTTTTCGGTATGGATAACGGCAGTGTCGCTGTTCAACATCTCCCCTACGGTGAACGCTTCAAAACGCCCATCAACCTTTATAATAGCACCTTTGCAGCCAAGGACCTCATAATTTTGCAAAAGCTCCATATTTGCATGCCGCTCGCAGTATTCGCCCCTCTGACAGCCACAATCCCTGCTTTTACACCATTCCAGCATTATCCTGGAACATTCGTCCACATGCTCAGGCCCTAAAATCACATATTCATACTCATATTGCTTTTTGAATCTCTTGATATGATTTCGTTTACCATCATACTTTTTACCGGAAAGATTTATCAGGTTTTCCGTCAGATAAACGTAATCACTGTTATCCCTGTCCTCAATAAAATCACCTTTAACAGCGGCTGACTTTTTGAAATAGGGCAGTTCCTTTTCAGTCACCCTGCTAAATCGAAGAGCCCATCCCTTTTTATTAAAATATTCCTTAATAGCAGCCAGAGCTTCTGTAAAGTTATCGTCATTACAACTCCCTATAGGGGCAAAAGCAAAGGGGCCTTTTTTATCATCTGCCGAAACAACACAAAGCAGGTCACCGGCCAATGCATACCTGAACTTATAGTAATCTCTCCACATAAAAAAATTGGTAAATGTCAATTCCGATGCCTGCGGATTGCTCTCTTTTATATACTTGTCAAACAACTGCTTATCACTTATGTTAATTTCTGAAAAATCCATCATCAGTATCCCCAATCCGATATATCTCCATGACTAATAGCCATGATTTTAAATATACCACATAAATAAATAATTAAAACCCATCTTACGGAAAGGAATGTAAAGCCCGCAAAAAAGGCTTCAAGTTTGAAGCCTGAAACCATATACATATTAAATTTTATAATAAGCAAGATTATTAATTCAAGCAGGTTTTATAAGGATAAACTGCCGTATAGGCAGATTAATCCCCAAAACTTACCCCAACGCTTTTTGCAATCCTTACCAGCTCTCCATCCGGTGGAACTGTCTTTAAAGTTCCCACTGCCTCATCCAGGGAAACGGATACTATTTCGTTTCCCTTCAGGCTGACCATTTTTCCGTACTCTTCCCTGTGGGCCAATTCTACAGCTGCTACTCCGTATCGTGTGGAAAGTATCCTGTCATAAGGTATAGGCCTTCCACCTCTCTGGAGGTGTCCTAAAACCGTCACCCTGGTTTCTATCCCGGTAAGCCTTTCAATATCATACGCCAGTTTGTTGCCAATTCCTCCAAATCTTACCGAATCGTGGCTTTCTTCCTCCGATTTTTTAATAACAGGTTCTCCATCTATAGGCCTGGAGCCTTCCGCCACTACTATTATGCTGAAGCTTTTACCTTCATTTTTCCTTTGCAGGACGCTCCGGGCTATTTTATGTATATCATAGGGTATTTCCGGAATGACGATCACATCGGCTCCTCCGGCTATTCCTGCCTCCAGGGCTATCCACCCGGCATTTCTTCCCATAACTTCCAGTATCATAACCCTATGGTGCGACTCTGCAGTCGAATGAAGTTTGTCTATGGCTTCGGTAGCGGTCTCCACCGCTGTCATAAAGCCGAAGGTTTTATCCGTGGCATTAAGGTCGTTATCGATGGTTTTAGGAACTCCCACGATATTGACACCCTTTCTGGCAAGATCCCTTGCAGCGGCCAGAGTTCCATCTCCTCCGATTACAACAAGGCAGTCGATGTCATGCATATGCAAGTTTTCAACGACCCTGTCGGACATGTCCTTGTACTCCGTTACCCCATCTTTTTTCATCATGAAATGAAAAGGATTATCCCTGTTTGAGGTACCAAGTATGGTTCCTCCTTTATCGAGAATTCCGGAAACATCGCCGGGTTTAAACCTGATAAAGTTGTTGATTACAAGGCCCTTATATCCATCCTTGAAGCCTATTACCTCATAGTCATATTTTGTCATAGCTGTCTTTACAACAGCCCTCAAAGCTGCATTCAAGCCCGGACAATCCCCGCCTCCGGTCAACACTCCAATACGTTTCTTCATAAAACTGTCCCCCATAACTCGCATTTTTCATAAATTACTCATTGTGCTAGCATTTTCGATAGCGGAGTTCCGAGTTAAAGAGCTAGTAGGCTTGTTACGGGGCAAATCAATTCACTTCGTTCAGGTGATTTGCCTTATCCTCCACTTCGCTAACATGGATGTCGCATTTTGAAAAATAGAAAACAAGGAAATGCGACTTACCATTTTAGCCAGCGTTGGACTATGTACAAGCTTGAAACTTTAGATTATGCTGTCTATACCTCTTTTAACTCTCCACAACGCTATCTCAAATTAGCTAGCACAACAGGTTAAATTAATTTGCACTATCAAATTTCTGTATTTCCCTGCCTGCCGTCACCTGTCGATTGATGTTATTATTTCAACCAAAAATCTGGTGGCACTGGCCATATCCTTTATGGATATCTGCTCTTCAACACTATGCACCTTGTCCATTCCTACGCTTATGTTTACGGCCTTGATGCCCTTTTGGTTGACTATGTTCGTATCACTGCCTCCTCCGGTAGCCTCAAGGTTGAGACGGATACCGGCTTTTTGGGCTGCAGTTTCCAGAACCTTTATTATTTCATCTTCCTCATCGATATTAAATGCCGGATACGCATTCTCAGAAACAAACTCCACTTGCCCGCCGAATTTTGCCGCCGCTTTTTCAAAGCATTCCTTCATATGTCGGGTCTGAGCCTCCAGCTTGGCTTGATCGCGGCTCCGTGCCTCTGCTTTTATTTCCACCCTGTCGCAAATGATGTTCGTAGCCTGTCCGCCGCTGATAATTCCGATGTTTGCTGTGGTCTCTTCGTCTATCCTCCCCAGCTTCATGCCGGATATGGCTTCGGCAGCAATCTGTATGGCGCTGATGCCTTTTTCCGGGGATACCCCGGCATGGGATGCCTTTCCTTTCACAACCACATCTATTTTGTTCTGCGATGGAGCTTTTATGGCTGCAGTTCCTATGGGACCGCCCTCATCCAGCACAATGCCGTATTTGGCATAGATCTTGTTATAATCAAGATGCTTTGCTCCCCACAGTCCTCCTTCTTCAGCCACTGTAAAAGCAATCTGAATGTCACCATGCTCCAAATTGTTTTCTTTAATTACCCTTATAGCTTCCAGAATGCACGCTATTCCTGCCACATCGTCTCCTCCCAGGACAGTTGTCCCATCGGTCTTTATTACGTCGCCGGAAACTACAGGTTTTTTACCCTTTCCAGGTACAACTGTATCCATGTGAGCCATCAAAAGCACTGCCGGAGCTTTTTTATTTCCTTTTACGGTACAAAGGAGGTTTCCGGCATTTCCTCCGATTTTAGAGCCTGCATCATCTTCATAAACAGAAAGACCCATAGCTTCAAGCTTCTGCCTTAGCGTATCCGCCATCTGTCTCTCCTGAAATGTCAGGCTGTCAATTCGGACTAACTCCATAAATTCCTGGGCAAGCCTTTCTTCCTTTACCATATGCCAATCCCTCCATCATTAAGTTTATATTATCTGTTAAGGTCTTCAAACACCTGAGAATTCCAATTATGCCGCTGAGCTTTGCAGTATCCGTTTTATTACCACTCATACTTTGTCAGATGGCCTTTTCCCTGCAAATTTTCAAAGCCATGCTGCCTCATCACTTCATATGCCACCACTGCAACCGAGTTGGAAAGGTTCAGTGAACGTATGCCTTCCCTCATGGGAATTCTTATGCAATACTCCCTGTTCTCCTTAAGGAGCTCTTCCGGAAGTCCGGCCGTCTCCTTCCCAAATACCAGAAAGCAATTCTGAGGGTATTTAATATCCGCATAAGTATTCGGAGCTTTCGTAGTTGCGTAATAGAACACGCCTTCAGGATGCTTTTCTTTTACTTCGGCAAAGCTGTCATAATAATGTATATTCACTTCGTTCCAATAATCCAATCCTGCCCGTTTCAAATATCTGTCCTCTACTGAAAAGCCCAATGGTCTTACCAGGTGAAGCCCTGCGCCAATGGCAGCGCATGTTCTGGCAATGTTCCCGGTGTTTTGAGGTATTTCCGGCTCCACCAGCACGATTTCCAATGCCAATTCTGCTTCTCTCCTTTTTGCTGTGATTTATCTTATCAAAATATATACCCTTCCTAAAATTTCCGCAAGTTCAAATCCGTTTAGCTTCAAAAGTTCAATGTCATCGTGTATGCTTTTCCCCGTTCCTCACGGCATGTATAAGGCAGAAGCTGTTTCTTCCAAATTTCATGGCCATACCCATCCTAACCCCTTATGGAGTATATATATATTACAGCCTATGATTGAAATTTGCTTTTTAGCATTGTTGGGCTTGAAAATGAAGCAATCAATATATTCACTCCGCCTTACATCCGTATCATTATCCTGTTTGCACCAATTTATTCTATACCTCTTAAGGTGATTTCCATCTTCGTGCCTTGGGCATTGTGTCCGGTCATAACTAAAAAGTCATAGCAATGGAATCATTCTCAACGACTTTTTATGAAATGAACCGGTATACCGCAGGAAGTGATCCTTTAGACAGTGATAAGATAAAATTCCCGCAAACAGGAAACAACCTCCCATTAACATCGTCGCTAAGAGGTTGTTTTAGAAATCTAATTTTATAACGCGCATAAATCCGTAAACAGCAATGACATCGGATTTATACGCACAGCAATAACAGGATATTTACTTTATTCAGAACTCCCTTACTACCTTTTTACATTATGATTAATCATACAGACATTTTTGTGGTTTTAAGCCAATATTGCGCTTAGTTTTCTACAGTGATATCTATCTCTACCGTACTTCCTTCTCCCAGCACAAGAGGAACACAGATTGTCTGTATTTTGTTGGAGGATACCTGCATATTTTCTCCCATAAGGAAGGAGGGTGGTGTTATCTCGATGCCTATTCCCTTATTATACAGTATAGTAGCGGCATTTCCCAATATCATGTTAGTAAGCTCTGATATGGCGCTTTTAGCCATTTCATCCAGCTGCTCTACAGGCATGCCTCCCATCATGTACGAAGCTATCTTGGTTGCAGTATTCACTGCCATGGAGAACATAACCTGGCCTCTCATCTTTCCGGTCAGACCTACTATTACCATGATATTTCCGCTGTAATAAGGAGAATTCTTCAAATAAATTTTCCCCAGGGTTGCTTCTATCCCGGTCATCTGCTTCAATATTGACTTGCTGGCTTCTATAAAGGGATTTATGTACTCTACGTTCAATAGTTTTTCCGCCTTTCTGCAAACTTTGTAAATTTAGTTAGATGATACGCTACTTAGTATGCTTCTAAAATATTAACCATGAAAATCGATACAGTAATTATTCTACACAAATCGTCAAAATCCTTTTTTACACACAAATTTTCTGATATAAAAATGATTGTTCCTATTAAGCTTTTCAAATCAATTTATTTCATCATCTTTTAGCTTTGGGAGTAAAAACTATAGAAATCAAATATCCAAAGAACACAGCAGCAGTAATCCCGGCCGCGGCAGACTTTACTCCACCAGTAAAGGCACCAAGAAGACCATACTGATCCACATCCCTGAAGGTCCCCTTCACCAGATTGTATCCGAAGCCCGTCAAAGGCACAGTCGCTCCCGCGCCGCCCACTTCCACTATTTTCTGGTATACTCCCAGGGCTGTAAGTATGACACCGGAAGTAACGAATAAAACCAATATCTTGGCAGAAGTCAGCTTGGTTTTGTCTATAAGTATCTGTCCTGCCGCGCATATCACACCGCCTACAATAAATGCGTTTATATATGACAAATCCATCCCTCCCTACAAAAACTTTAGGCCAAGCTAAGACGGCTCATTGCCGCTTTTATCCGGATTTCAACTGCCTTCTCCTCCAGCAGCAGGCATCTTTTTTTCAGCATAATTTTTCTACGCAACCGCTCATGCTTTCAAAGCGCAACCAATACTGAAAATGACATTCGAAATTTCATGTCAACAGTTCAGCTTAAAGTTCTGCTCACCGCTACCGCATGGGCTATGCCGGGAATAGACTCTCCCTGCTGGCTGCTGGCCGGACTGAGCAGCGCACCGGTTGCAACAAATAAAACCTTGTTGAGATTCCCTTTTTTCATTTCCTGGTATATATAACCGCTGAATACCGATGCGGAACACCCGCAACCGCTTCCACCCGCGTGCACGTCCTGCTTCCTCCGGTCAAATATCATGATTCCGCAGTCATTATATACACCGCCCATATAATATCCTTCACGCTTCAGAAGGTCTTCACATATGCTTTTGCCTACTGCTCCCAAATCTCCTGTAACAATGAGATCATACCTCTCAGGGGCATATCCCGTATCCTGAAAATGGGCATAAATCGTATCAGCAGCCGCCGGCGCCATGGCCGCCCCCATGTTATTTGCATCTTTTATGCCCATATCAACTATCTTGCCGGTAGTCACATGGGTTATATACGGCCCTGACCCCTCACTGGAAAGCAATGCTCCTCCGGAAGCAGTGACAGTCCACTGGGAGGTAGGGGTACGCTGCGTGCCCAGCTCCAGAGGAAATCTGAATTGCCTTTCCGCCGAGCAAAAATGGCTTGAGGTAATAGCCACAACATTGTCAGCAAACCCTCCGTCAATCAACATGGCACCGAGGCTCAAAGACTCAGCCATGGTAGAGCATGCTCCAAACACGCCGAAGAAAGGAATCTCCGATTCCCTCAAGCCGAAGGTGGATGCTATGCATTGATTAAGCAAATCCCCTGCTATTATATAATTAATCTCCGATGGAGCCTTTCCTGCTTTATTCAAAATCCTCCCGAAAGTTTCCCTCACCAGTTTGCTTTCTGCTCTTTCCCAGCTCTTTTCCCCCCACATTTCATCATCGATAATAGCGTCGAAGTAAAGCCTTAAGGGGCCTTCTCCCTCTTTTGGCCCTGCAATAACTGCCGTCGAAACTATACTGGGAGGATTCTGCAGCTTTATTGTCTGCTTTCCTAGCCTCTTTCCAGCCATAAAATCATCCTTCACATCAAACAGATTTCTTATTCGTCCGGCATACTCAAAATCTCAGAAGGTAGTAAAAGATGCCTGAGATTACTGCCGCCGAGATGCCATATACCAGTACAGGTCCGGCAATGGCAAACATCCTGGACCCAACTCCCATTATATAACCTTCACTTTTAAACTCCATGGCAGGTGAAACTATGGAGTTGGCGAAACCCGTAATGGGCACGATAGAACCGGCTCCCGCATATTTGCCCAGCTCATCGTAAACATTAAGTCCTGTGAGCAATGCTCCCAGAAAAATGAGAATAAGGGATGTCAGGTTGGAAGCAACTTCCTTATTAAGGCCCCTTGCTGTAAGCAGGTTATTGATGAACTGACCTACAGTGCATATTAGCCCGCCTACCAGAAAGGCCCTCAATGTGTTTCTCAATGTTTTGGATTTGGGAGATACTTTTTCAACATACTGCTGGTATTCCTGTTTAGTAAAAGCTTTTTGCATCCTGCCCCTCCTGCTTAACCCGATATGCTCCAATAAAATCCATTCCTTGTCCTGCACGCTGGCGTCCGTGGCATACCCTTTTGAGATTAAATGGACTTGCCATCAATACCTTTCATTTCCGAACGCCATTGATGCCTGTCATCATTAGCTGATACCGATGCCTTTAACCGGTACTTGTTTGCGAACATGTCCGGTCAATCTAGCCACACAAGCAATCCTTCAGCACAAAAACGCCTCTCATCGGGATACTTCTATCATTCCTGCTTAGTATTACAACCCATATGATCGCTGCCAGCACCAATATTGCGAGTATCAAAAAAAGCATCCTGTATTTTTGAAGAACCGCAATCATATAAAATCCTTCCTTTCCTGTCCCGACATAAAACTATCCGATGCTTTTAGTATTCGACCAATAGAATCGCAATATACTCCCAAAATAATCTCTCAGCCGATCTGCGTCGCAAAAACGCCGCCACCGCCGCAGTTAATATTTTCTTTGCAGCAGAGATTAACAATATTTACTGATATCAGACAGCATTTATTTTCACAGCGAAATATATGGATTTCCAGCCGATCCTGGCATGATAAAAGCACCGTCAAGACCATGCGTATTCTTTGATTGAGCGGAATTCTAAACATGCAAAACAGCCTGCATTTTCAAACCCGAAATGCAGGCTGCTCACCAATAAGATTTTCATTTTCGTTTAGGTGCCACCTAATTCGAATTTATTTTTTTTCTTATATCCGCAAGGATTTTTTTCTCAATCCGCGAAACCTGAACCTGGGATATCCCCAGCATTTTTGCTATCTGGAATTGGGTCTTTTCCTTGAAATATCTCAGTATTATTATTTGCTTTTCTCGGGGAGAAAGCTTCTCCAGTATTTGTCTTACGGCAATTTTATCAATCAAGTCTACTTCACTTCTGTTATCGGCGTCCAACCGGTCAATAAGCAGTATAGGGGAACTGTCCCCTTCTCCGACGGTGCTGTACAAAGATTCCGGGGTACACCCTGCCTCAATTGCCATCACTATATCTTCAGGAGTAATGGACAAGCGCTCTGCTACCTCATTGATAGTAGGCTCCCTTCCGAGCTCCTTGCTCATGATCTCTTTTGTAATCCTCACTTTGTTGGATGTCTCCTTAAGAGACCTGCTCACCTTTATGATTCCGTCGTCTCTTATAAACCTCTTTATCTCACCGATTATCATAGGAACTGCATAAGTGGAAAATTTCACATCAAAGCTGCTGTCAAATTTATTGATAGCTTTGATAAGGCCAATACAACCTATCTGAAACAGGTCGTCCGTCTCATAGCCCCTGTTCTGAAACCTTCTTACTATGCTCCATACCAATCCTATGTTGGCTTCTACCAGCTTGGACCGGGCATTCTTATCACCAAGCTTTGCCTTATTTATCAGCTCAAGTACGCTGCCTTCCGTATTTTCACCCATCTTCCCCGCGAACCTTTCATCACAAATATACATCCATTAATTTTGCTTTCCCTTTAAAGACTTGAAGCTCTTGCACATTTTGACCAAAGTGCCAACACCCGGTTCCGATTTGACTTCAACGCTGTCCATAAAGGTTTCCATTACGGTGAATCCCATGCCCGATCTTTCCAGCTCAGGCTTGGAAGTATAAAGAGGCTGCCTTGCCAATTCGATATTATCAATTCCCTTTCCTTTATCTTCAACGATTATTTCCACCGAATCCTCATATAATCTGCACTCCATCTTCACATAACCTATTGTATCTTCATATCCATGTATTATCGCATTAGTCACAGCTTCCGAAACAGCGGTCTTTACATCCGCAAGCTCTTCCATGGTAGGGTCCAGCTGTGACACAAATGCTGCCGCCACAACCCTTGCAAAAGACTCATTATTCGATTTGCTAAGGAACTCTATCTTCATCTCATTTATCGGTTGCATTTAAATTTCCCCCTCTACATACTGCTTACCGCATCATCCACGGTATTAAATAAAGGTATAATTTTCGGTATCCCTGCCATCTCCAGTATCTTCTTTATCTGGGCGTTGGGATTTACTATGGCAGCCTTTCCCTTTAGCTTTGATATGTTTTTGTATCTGCCTACTATCACTCCGATGCCGGAGCTGTCCATAAACCCAACCTTCGAAAAATCAAACACTATGTTTTTCGTCGTTGATTTTATCATCTGCGCATCTATCTTATCCCTTATATATTCAGCAGAATGGTGGTCAAGCTCTCCAATTATCCCGATTACCAATGTCGAACCTCTATTAGTAAATTTGACTTGCAAGAAAAATCCTCCTCCTCCGTGCAGTAACCGTTGGTACAATATACTTTTTGACTGAAAATTACAAACCGGTCCACGTTATATAATTCTTCATATGAGTTGATTTACCTTCCGTGAAATATGTAATTTTTTGCCAATTATTAAAAAGATTTCGCTATGAAATGACAAAAAGCCGTAATATACGGCCTTTTAATGAAAAATATGAAAGAAGAGAGCAACTCGTACCGAAAGAATCACACCCTGCTGTCCAATTCTCCCCGGACAGCTTATAATTCACACCAACCTTTTTAGCTTTCGGTGAGCCTTTCTCTTAAATTGTCGGCAATTTCGTCCAGTTTTCTCAACCTGTGATTGACGCCGGATTTGCCTAAAGGAGGATTCAGCATTTCTCCCAGTTCCTTGAGGCTTGCATCGGTATAATCCAAGCGTAGCTCAGCAATCTCCCGAAGTCCTGGCGGAAGCTTTTCCAAGCCCCCATGATCCCTGATGAACTTGATGTTTTCCACCTGGCGGAAGGAAGCATTTACTGTTTTTTCAAGGTTTGCAGTTTCACAATTGACGATACGGTTGACATTGTTGCGCATTTCTTTTATGATCCGCACATTTTCCAGGTCCATCAACGCGGAATGAGCCCCGATGATATTCAGAAAATCCACTATGTTTTCCCCTTCCTTCAGGTAAATAACATAGGATTCCTTTCTCTTTATCACCTTTGCATTCAATCCGAAGCTGTTAATAAGCTTGCTGGTTTCCACAGCTAGAGCTTTGGAGTGGCTTGTAATCTCCAGATGGTATGTCTTTTCCGGATCGGTTACCGAACCTCCGGCCAGAAAAGCTCCCCTTAAAAAAGATCTTCTGCAGCATTGGCTTTTGAATGCTCTCTTCCAGTCCAAAGAGCTGTTGATCTTCTCGGCTCCTTTCTCGTCTACAGTCAGCATGCCTATTTTTTTTAGTATATGCTCAGCTCCCATGGAGGAAGTAATTATCAAAATGTAAGATGTATGCCTTTTTAGCCGGTTGCTTTTTCTGGCTATCACTTCGGGATATATATTAAAATACTTTTTGATATAGGTAAAAATCCTCCGGGCAAAGGCAGCATTTTCCGTCACTATCTTAATATTGGCTTCACCTTCACCCAAAAGCCTGACCGTGCCGCTTACCCTTACTACAGCCGCCAGCTCTGCCAGCAGGCAGCAATCCTTTTCCAGTTCTATTCTGCAAAGTTCGTTTTTCACATTTGACGAGAACGACAACGCCTGCACCTCCAACCAAACAACCGCCCCACCGATGCCTTGCCGCGGTCTATATTACCCTGCTTTTCAGCCTGTCTTTCACATAGTAATAGTCTATTATACGCTTTTTATCCTTTGCCAGAACTTTTTCTGCCACCATGTCGATAATTACGCTTGCCAGTTTGTTGGCATCATGTCTTACAAGATTGTTCCTTATGCTTACAAAATCCCCTTGAATTATACTGACTCCGGCCTTCTTGATTTTGGCATAATCCACCTTCACCAGCTCTGCCCCATCGTCCAGATAGTTCTTTTTCAAATCGTCAGGTATATCCGCTGTATTTACAATGCAGTAATCCACTATTCCGGCAAAGGAATGGTCTTCAATAGCCTTTATATGGTCGTATACGGTATATCCTTCCGTTTCTCCGGGCTGGGTCATGACATTGCATACATATATCTTTACCGCCTTGGATTTCTTTATCACATCGCACACACCGTCAACCAACAGATTGGGTATAATGCTGGTATAAAGACTTCCCGGGCCAAGAATCACCAAATCGGCTTCCATTATGGCATCGAGGGCATCCTGCAGCGCCTTCGCATTCTCAGGCTCCAAATACACCCTTTTTATCCTTCCGGGATGGGTGGTATTGTGCTTGCCAATTTTAGACTCACCCCGGATTATATATCCATCTTCCAGTTCGGCACATAGATTTACGTCATCCAAGGTCACAGGGAGCACATTTCCTGTAACTGCAAGGACATCGCTCATTTTGCGCACAGCTTCTTCAAAACTGTCGGAAATGTTATTCATAGCTGCAAGAAAGAGATTGCCAAAGCTCTGGCCTTTTAGTATTCCATCTTCAAAGCGATACTGAAGCAGCTTTTCCATTATGGGCTCCGTATCCGCCAGGGCGAGCACGCAATTTCGTATATCCCCCGGGGGAAGCATTCCAAGATCCTGCCTTAAAATACCGGAGCCTCCGCCGTCATCTGCAACGGTAACAATTGCGGTTATATTGGAGCTGTATGCCTTAAGTCCCCTGAGCATGGTTGAAAGTCCGGTGCCGCCGCCGATGGCAACAATTTTAGGTCCCTTGATGAGTATCCGCTTCTCATACAAAAGGTCACTGAGCCGGTCGGCATCTAAAGATACCCTGAAACCACCGCCATAGGAAATTATTTTGATAAAAGCCTTTGTAGCATATTTGATGGAAAAGAATATATCAATACATCCGGATATTATAAGTATGACGGAAAGCACTATTTTCTCTATACTGGGATATATCTCTGTTATCAGAAACGATAATCCGACGCTGATGCATGCAATACCTGCCACGCCCAGCGCAATCCATCTTTTCAGCTTTATACCCGGCCTGAACCACTCAATCAACCTCATTTAACAGCACCCCTGCCGTCCTTTTCAATATCTCTGTGGTCTATTACAACGCTGTGCTGTCTCTCCAACAGCATATTATAAACCTTGTCCCCGATGGCCACCGACCTGTGTCTTCCTCCGGTGCATCCAATGCCGATAACCAACTGGGATTTTCCTTCTTTGATATAATTTGGTATCAAGAATTCCAGCATATCTATCAACTTGGCCAAAAATGTTTCTGTTTCACTGCATTCCAATACGTAACGTTTTACGGCTTCATTTTTTCCTGTGAGCTTTTTCATGGATGGTATATAATATGGGTTGGGTATAAATCTGACATCAAATACGAGATCGCAGTCAATGGGTATTCCATATTTAAAACCAAAGGTTATAATGCTGATGATTATACCTTTAAAGCTCTTTCCCTGGGAAAAAATACTGAATATTTCGTCCTTCAGCTGCCTCGTAGTAAGATTGGAAGTATCTATTACATGGTCAGCCCTGTCTTTAATTTCCTGCAGTATTCTCCGCTCTTCTCTTATGCCTTTGATGACTCTGCCCTCAGGGGCAAGGGGGTGACTTCTTCTGGTCTCCTTGTACCGCTTTATCAACACTTCGTCCGAAGCTTCAAGGAACAGCAGCTCGTAGGCAAAACCCGCCTCATTCAACGCCTGAAGCCCAGGAAACAAGTCCTTTAAAAGTGCGCCACCCCGGACATCTATAACCAGGGCTACTTTGTCAATGCTCTCACTGCTTTTGCTGCATATTTCTGCAAATTTGGGGAGCAATGCCGGTGGCAGGTTGTCGACGCAAAAATATCCCAGATCCTCCAGATACTTTACCACCTGGCTTTTACCGGCTCCCGATACTCCAGATATTATTACAAATCTCATTTAAATCACTCTTCTCCAATTATTTTGACTTCTGTTTGCAGATCCACTCCAAACCTGTCTTTCACCGTGTATTGTATATGTTTTATGAGATTGATGATGTCCTCGGCTTTTGCATTATCTATATTTACAATAAATCCGCAGTGCTTTGTGGAAACCTCCGCTCCTCCGATTCTGTATCCCCTTAATCCGCAATCCTGTACTAGCTTTCCGGTGTAATAACCTTCCGGACGCTTAAAGACACTTCCTGCACTGGGCAATTCCAATGGCTGTGTTTCCTTGCGCCTTCTTTTAAATTCATCCATGAGAGCTTTTATCTCGTCGACAGAACCCTTTTTAAGCCTGAGCTCAGTCTTTAGAACTACTCCGCCTCTCGTCTGGATAAAGCTGGTCCTCTTGCCAAATTGATGCTCACTTCCGCACACCGTTCGGATGTCTCCGTTCATATCCATGTATTCTGTTCTTTCTGCCACATCTCTGATCTCACCGTTATACGCTCCCGCATTCATAGCTATTGCACCGCCCAGCGTGCCGGGTATTCCCTCGGCAAACTCAAGACCGGTCAGACCATGTTCCATTGCAATCCTGGAGAGCTTTGAGATCAATATTCCTGCTTCGGCTTCGATGACATCACCTTTGACCGTGTAACGGCTAAAATTGTCCAGCAGTTTTATTACTACTCCTCTTATCCCTTTATCCCTAACTACAAGGTTCGTACCATTCCCCATTATGAAGAACGGAACCCCCTCGTTCTTCAGCAACTTGACTATTCGGCAAACATCTGCCGTATTCTTTGGGGTAACTAATATATCCGCAGGCCCTCCTACCTTAAAGGAGGTATGATTTTTCATCGGTTCGTCAACAAATACATTTTCAGTTCCGGCAATTTCCCCCAATGCTCCAGCAATATAATTTTTGTCCAATATATCCAGCTCCCTCGGAAATAATCATTGATTAAGATTGTAATATCCGCAGCATGCAGATACTTTCACAAGCAAAATGCAAAATCTCCTGTTTTCATTATATTATATTATAAATTATAATAGGCATAGTAATAAAATAATAATCTGCATGATACCAGCAAAAGGAGTTTGAATAAAGCCCCCTTCATCAGGTCATTTATGGCTGATATTGATCATCTAACACCGATGCCCAGCCTTTTCTTTCTCTCCATCAAAAACTCCTCCATCTTTTCGGTTGAGGTATTGAGGACAAGCTCTTCCGGCATATCGACATCCTCAAGAATCTTACAAACTTTTTCAAAGACTCCCACATCAAAGCTTATATGAGCATCGCTTCCGCAAACCACTCTCACACCATTTTCCTTGCACCGGTAGGCAAATTCTCTGCAGTTTTCCTCGCATCCCTTTCTCACTCTAAAGGAAGCATTGTTTATCTCTATTAATTTGCCGTTTTCCTTTGCAGCTTCAACCACCTTTTGAATATCAACCTGAAAAGCAGGGTTCCCAGGATGGGCTACCACATCGACATAGGGATTTTTCAGAGCATTTATCAGCGCATTGGTGTGCTGCTCAACCGTAGCGGGAGTTATGCAAACATCATGAAGGCTCGCTATGACAAATTCAAGCCTTGCCAGATATTCATCCGGCATATCCAGCTTCCCGGAATAATCAATTATGTTGGCTTCCACTCCTCTGATAATTCGAACTCCATATAATTCCTTGGGAATTACCTTGAGGTTTGCAAAATGATATAACTGCGGTGCTCCCAGCATCGCCGGTCCGTGATCGGTGACTGCAAACATCTTTATTCCGTTATTCGAAGCTTCCTTCGCCATTTCCTGCACTGTACTGTAAGCATGTCCGCTGGATATTGTATGCGTATGTGTATCAACAACTAATTTCACCGGCTGCAATCCTCCTATATAATGCAAAGTCATGTTCATGTTTACTACAGATTTTCAGATCCCTTGCTTATCTCCTTCATAAATCTTTCGTTAAGCACCTTCGCTGCATTGTAACCCATATTCTTCTGCCTGTTGTTCATGGCAGCCACTTCCATAATTATCGCCAGATTTCTTCCCGGTCTTACGGGAATAGTCAAAGAAGGCACCTTTATACCGAGTATGTCCGTATATTCATCCACCAAACCCAGCCTGTCATAGTTTTTATTAACATCCCACAGCTCCAGGTGAACTACAAGGTCGATGTTTTCTGTCATTTTTACGGACCCTACGCCGTATAGGTTCTTTACATCCAGTATGCCTATGCCCCTTATCTCTATAAAATGCCTGATTATATCCGGGGCTGTGCCAACCAATGTCTTGTCCGACACTCTTCTCACTTCCACCGCATCATCAGCTACAAGACGGTGGCCTCTTTTAACCAGTTCAAGAGCCGTTTCGCTCTTGCCGACTCCGCTTTCACCCAGCATCAAAATTCCTTCGCCGTAAACTTCCACCAGCACTCCATGCATCGTTGTCCTCGGGGCCAGCTGCACATTCAGATACCTTATCAGCCCTGACAAAAATTTGGATGTCACATCATTGGATCTCAAAACCGGAATATCATAACGCTTTGATACTTCCAGCATCTCAGGAAAAATATCCAGTCCCCTGGCTACTACCATGCACGGAAAACCGCATTTGAAAAAATTATCGAGTCTGCTTAAGCGCTCTTCCGGCGTAAGACTTGCCAGATATTCCGTCTCACCCTTGCCAATAATCTGAATCCTGTCGTTTCCGAAATATTCCAGATAGCCAAACAATTGCAAACCCGGCCGGTTTATATCGGAAGTCGTAATCTGTATATCATCAACCCTGTGGCAGTCACTTACATCCTCCAACTGAAACTCATCCATTATCTCCCTAAGACTAACAGAAAACACCCAAAGCACCCCCTGACACAAATATTGTAAATATTATAACCTAAAAAAATATATAAATCCATTAGTTAAATCTACAAATATGCTTCTTCCGTGCATGCAAAAAACCATCTAACCGAAGTTAGATGGTTTTGGAGCGGGTGAAGGGAATCGAACCCTCACAATCAGCTTGGAAGGCTGATGTTCTACCATTGAACTACACCCGCATACTGGAAAATATATACTGTATTCCAGAAAGCTTAAATTAAATTTTATACTTCATTGATAAATTTCAAATTGCCTGTGCTAAATACCGGCAGCTTCATTTCCAAAACCTACACTGTAAATAAATTCACCTGACATTTAATAGCTGCCTTAAGCACATAGCATTTATAAAAATATTGGAGCGGGTTACGAGATTTGAACTCGCGACTTTCACCTTGGCAAGGTGACACTCTACCACTGAGTTAAACCCGCATCTTCAACACGCAAGAGTTATTATACATGCTATCCTGAGCTTTGTCAAGAAATAAGTTTAGGGAATTTTAAGGAAATCCATACAGTTTAATTGAAAAAGTTATTTCCACCCCATCCGATTTATATATTGGCACTGTCTTCTTAACAAGGGACATATCAGATAGCCAAAGGGAATTTTACTCTTCATTTCACCGGAAATTCATAAAGCCTCTCATACAGATTCAACTGTAAAGGAAAAACCATATTGCAATCCCGGAATGATGGAATTCAGACAGCCGAAAAGGTGTATGATTTTTATTTAACTTAAGGCTCAAAAATCAAAGTGATTCCGGCTTAAGTTTACACTCCGGAATCACTTTATCACACCAAATTCATTGAATATTCACTTTGTTACTCCTTCGATGCCACCTTCGCCCAGGTGTCTTTCAAAGCAGCAATGCGGTTGAATACCAGCTTTCCGTCAGTGGAATCAGGGTCCACACAGAAGTAACCCATCCTTAAGAACTGGAACCGGTCCCCAGGTTTCGCACCTGCCAGATTGGGTTCAACCTTGCAGGAATGCAGCACTTCCAGGGAGTTGGGGTTGAGATTGGATATGAAGTCCATGCCTTCCTTTTCCTCTCCCGGGTTTGGATTGGCAAACAGGTTGTCATACAGGCGGACTTCCACATCAATTGCATGCTCTGCAGAAACCCAGTGCAATGTGCCTTTAACCTTGCGTCCGTCCGGAGAATTTCCGCCTCTGGACAGGGGATCATAAGTACAATGCAGCTCCACTATTTCACCGGTGCTTTCATCTTTTACAACCCTTTCACACTTTATGAAGTAAGCATTTTTAAGCCTTACCTCCTGTCCCGGAGCAAGCCTGAAAAATTTCTTGGGCGGATTTTCCATAAAGTCATCCTTTTCAATGTATATGACCTTGGAAAAGGGGACTTTCCTCGTACCCATGCCAGGGTTTTCCGGATTTATTTCCACATCAAACTCTTCTACCTGGCCGTCCGGATAATTGTCAATAACTACTTTCAAAGGACGGAGTACTGCCATTACACGGGGCGCTCTTGCGTTCAGGTCCTCCCGGATGCAATGCTCCAGCAGGGCAAAATCCACCGTGCTGTTGCTTTTTGCCACACCGATGCGCTCGCAGAAATCCCTTATGGCTTCAGGGGTATACCCTCTCCTTCTAAGTCCTGATATGGTGGGCATTCTTGGGTCGTCCCAGCCTGACACATAACCTTCTTTCACCAGCCTCAGCAGCTTTCTCTTGCTCATCACCGTATAAGTGAGGTTAAGCCTTGCAAATTCAATCTGCCTCGGGCGGTTTTTCAGGTTCAGTGCTTCAAGGAACCAGTCGTATAAAGGTCTGTGGTCTTCAAACTCCAGGGTGCATATGGAGTGGGTGATGCCCTCCAGATAATCCGACAAGGGATGGGCAAAATCGTACATGGGGTATATGCACCATTTGTTTCCGGTTCTGTGGTGGTGAGCCCTAAGTATGCGATACATTACAGGGTCTCTCATATTGAGGTTGGGCGAAGCCATATCTATTTTTGCCCTTAAAACCCTCGATCCATCCTCAAACTCTCCTGCTTTCATGCGGTAGAAAAGATCAAGGTTTTCTTCCACACTCCTGTTCCTGTAAGGGCTTTCCCGGCCTGGTTCGGTCAGCGTTCCGCGGTATTCCCTTATCTCATCGGCCGTCAAATCGCAAACATATGCCTTGCCCATCTTTATAAGCTCAACGGCAAAATCAAACAGCTGGTCGAAATAATCGGAAGCATAGTACATTCTGTCTTCCCAGTCAAATCCAAGCCACTTGATATCTTCCTGGATGGATTCCACATACTCGGTGTCTTCCTTGCTCGGGTTGGTATCATCGAACCTGAGATTGCAAAGCCCGCCATTT